>PFUG01000647.1 GCA_002789955.1 Deltaproteobacteria bacterium CG_4_9_14_3_um_filter_63_12
TGGGCGACCTGCGCTATCATCAGGTCAACGTCATCACCGAACCGCAGACCCCGTCTCCTTGGGGCATCTACACCGACGCCGAGGACCCCCTCACCGGTGAGACCATCGCCGCCAGCATCAACTGCTGGTCTCACGTCAACGATCTCTGGAGCCAGTCGGTCATCGACATGGCGCGCTACATCGGCGGCGAGCTCAAGGACGACGAGATCACCGAGGGCGAGAACATCCGCAAGTGGGCCGAAGCCGCGAACGCTGCCAAAGGCGGCGGCGTCGCCCCGAAGATGACGCAGGACGAGCTGCAGCAGCGCCTCGCCGACTTCAGCGGCGTCATGCCCAGTGAGCTGATGGAGATGTCCCAGCTGCCCCAGGAGTTGGCGCAGCAGACGCGGGAGCTGAAGCAGAAGATGCGTGGAGTCGTCGCGTCTCTCGACGCCCCTTCGGTCATGATGCCCCTCTACACGACGCGCGCCCAACAGGCGAAGGGCACCCAGTTCGAGGCCTCGCTGATCACGCCCATGGTCCAGCAGATGATGGGGATCGACGGCATGCCGTTGACCGACAACGTGCTCGACCAGGCCTCACCGCTGCGCGGCGGCAACCCCAGCTTCAAGAGAGATTTCGAGAACTTCCGTGAGGCTGCGATGGCGGACCACAACTCCTGCGTCATGCGGGAGGCGCCAGCGCCGGCTTCGCTGACGGGTCTCACGGAGATATTGCAGGCCAAGTTCGGGGCGTTCAACCCCGAGGACGACCTCACCGTGCAAGAAGAGCGCGCCGAGCGCATGCGCGTCTACGTCGCCAACCAAGCCCACCGTTCGGTCATCGTCCACGAGATGGGGCACTCCATCGGCCTGCGCCACAACTTCGTCAGCTCCTCCGATCCGTTGGTCTATCGGCCGCAATATTGGCAGCTGCGCACCCAGAACGGCACCGAGAAGACCGCCTGTAGTGAGCTCGTCGCCGACGGCGCGTCCTGCGTCGGCCCGCGCTACTTCGACCCCGTCACCCCCAACGAGGCGGACAACCTGATCTGGATGTTCATGCAGTCCTCGATCATGGACTACGCCGGCGAGATCACGCAGGACATGCTCGGGCCAGGCGTCTGGGACTTTGCCGGCGCCCGTATGTTCTATGGCGATGTCGTCCCCGTCTTTGCCCATCCCAGCTACCTGCTCGGGACCTCCCGCGGCGACTCCATGCTCTCCTTGATGGACAACTTCGGAGGAATCCTCGGCTACTCCTGGACCTTCGGCCAGGACGAGGTGCATTACTCGCAGCTGCAGAACAAGCTGGATTTGATCTCGAACTGTCAGCCCGTCCTGGTCTCCAACTTCATTCCGGCGGGCTGGAACGCCCAGGTCGACGGCATCTGGAATCCAGTCCTCGACGGCAAGATCGTGTCCGTCAACGGCTCCTACACCCGCTGCGACGAGCAGTCCGTCGACTACGTGCCGTGGACCTCGCTGCGCTCGCCCGACAGCGGTGAGGGCCCAGAGTACTACTACGGCGGCCAAGCCATCGACCGGCTCAACCGCGTACGCGTTCCCTACGGCTTCGGAACCGACTCTTGGGCCGACTTGGGCAACGCCAGCGTCTACCGTCACGACAACGGCGCCGACATCTACGAGCTCTTCGACTTCTTCATCACCCAACAGGAGATGGGACACATCTTCTACAACTACCGACGCGGGCGGACGACGTTCAGCGTGCGCGCCGCAGCGGACCGCACCCTGGAGCGCTACAACACGAAGATGCGCGACGGAGCCAAGGGCCTCGTCCTGATGAAGAACATCTACCGCAAGTTCGCCTTGGAGCTGGGCTACGACTTCGACACCCTGTGGCCGGAGATCGCGCCCCTCTACTTCAAAGAGAACATCCTCGCCTCTGGCGTCGCCTTCGATCACTTCACTCGCATGATGGCTCGGCCACAGAGCGGCGAGCACTATCGCGCCGACGACGGCGTGCTGCGCTCCAACGAAGACACCAGCGCTGGCGGTGGCCCATCCGTCGTCTCCATCCCCAACGGGGCCACGGGCTACTTCGGGGACATCGGCATCGGCGGTCGCCCCGTCGAGAACGGTCTGGCCGACGACAAGGGCGAATACGACTCGTCCTACACGGTCTACGCCGGGTCTTACTACGACAAGATGTACACCTCGATGCTCATGACCGAGTCCGTGGACAACTACATCAGCTCGTCGAGGACCGACTTCATCGACGCCCGTGACCGCGCCACGGCCTTGGCTGACCTGTTCCCGGAAGGGTACCGTCGTTGGCTCGCCAACAACCTCACCAACGACCACCTGCTGACCGGACCCCGCATCGCCGCGGGCAGCGCCGGCCAACCCCTCCTCGACTCGGAAGGCTACCCAGCCTCGGCCATCGGCTGGACCACCTGGTGGGGCGAGACTCCTCGACCCTGCTTCCCCGGCAATGGCAGCACAATCTGCAGCACCTACGGCCTCGCCACCGCAGACCCCTACAATGCCGAAGCCCCCGCGAACACCTTGGTTCTCGACCCCGAGGTGGGCTGGGAGCAGCAAAAGTTCTTGATCGCCTGGACGCTGCTCTACCTGCCAGAGAATCAACAACAGAACTGGATTGACCAAATGCGTGTCTGGGAGCTCGGCGTCGACGCCGATCCTGGCTTCGAGAGCCGCATCGAGTTCCACAACCCCAACGGCAAGATCTACGTCGCCAAGACCTTCGGCAAGGAGCTGATCTTCGGCGAGGTCGTCGAGAAGGGTGTGGCGGCTCGAGTCTTGGAGTACGCCAACGGCCTGATGGCCAAAGCCTACGTCACCGACCCAGGCCCCGACCTCGACAACGACGGCACGCCCGATTGGGTCATCCCACGCATCGATCCGGGCACCGGCATTCCGTCGGTCCGCTATGACCCGACCGTCTCGGCCATCGTCGACGGGTACGTCATCCCCACCGGCACGGACACCTGCAACGCTCGCGAGAGCTCAGGCTGCACCTGCACCTCGAATCGGGCCTGCGTCGAGCTCTCCCGCTACGTCGAGGTGCCCTTCTACCTGCGCCAGGCCATGGACGCCTACGGCCTGGTCGAGACCACGGCTAAGGGCATCTACGACTAGGCCCTCACCCCCCGGCCCCCTCTCCCACTTCGTGGGCGAGGGGGAGTCCAGGTGGAGATGCTGGGTCTCGCTTGAGTTGGAGCACGTTGAAACCAGAAGAGGCGGCCAATTGGCCGCCTCTTCTGGTTTCACGCGGCGGCTTCATGGCCGGCAAGAATCAGCCCCTGCGCAGCACCTTGGCCATCTGCCGGGACAAGGCCACCAGCTTGCCCTCCGCGTCCCACAGCTCGCCGTCCTCCTCGGTGAAGCCGCCCGTGATCGAGCGCGAGCGGAAGGCGCAGCGCAGCAACCCCGCGGAGGGCTTGGCGCGGAAGTGGACGGTCAGCTCGAGGGTCGGCACCCAGCCGACGGCGCCCATGGAGGCGAAGGCCGCCGGCGGAAAGCAGTCGGAAAAGAAGGCGAGCGAGAGCAGGTCGGGCGCGCGCCCATCGGCGAACCCCACCCAACCGCGCATGTCGGAGATGGGACTCAGCTCGCCGCGAGCCCAACCGGCGGACTGCGGCGCGAAGAGTTGCTGCATGCGCGCCTGGAGCGCCACGGCCTCGGCCGGCATCCCCGAGAACGCGACACACTCCTCGGGCAGCGGCAGCAACGGCGGCCCCTCCTCGTGGCGCGTCACGCCATTGGCCTTCGACAAGTCGCAAAAGGTCGCCAGCAGCACAACCTTCGGCTCCCCTCCCTGGCTCATGGTGGCCGACGCCGTCGAGGTGCTCGAGCCGAGCCGATGCACCTTGACCTCGACCTCCATGGGGCCCTTTTTCGACCGCGCCAGAAAATGACCGGTGACGGTCAGCGGATCGGGATGCGGCAGCGCCAGGGAGAGAGCGCGCGTCCCGATCGCCAGGAGATAACCGCCGTTGGGGGTGTTGCCGATGTTCCAACCGGCGCTGATTTCGGCCCGCCAGAGGGATTCGCCCACGGGCACGACTGCGGTCTCGCGGTCGAACTCGCTCGTCGATGCAGTGTCTTGGTGGTCCGACATCAGATGCTGAACACCTTGCCCCGGTAGAACTTGAGCTCCTCAATGGACTCACGGATGTCGTCGAGGGCGCGGTGCTTCGACTCCTTGTGGCGATAGAGGTTCTGCGGGCTCCAGCGGTAGACCAGCTCCTTGATCGAGGAGACGTCGACACAGCGGTAGTGCAGGTAGTTGCCCAGCGTCGGCATGTAGACGTGGATGAAGCGCCGGTCCTGCCAGATCGAGTTGCCGCACAACGGCGCGGTGCGCTCAGGGGCGTAGGCCGCGATGAACTCCAAGGTCTGCCGCTCGGCCTCGGCCTCGGTGAGGGTCGAGGCGCGCACGCGCTCGAGCAGCCCCGAAGCGCCGTGGTGCGTGACGTTCCACTCGTCCATGGTCGCCAGCACGGCCTCGTCTTGGTGGACGACCAAATCCGGCCCCTCCGCGAGGAGCTCCAGCGCTCCGTTGGTGACGACGGTCGCGATCTCGATGATGCGGTCGGTCGCCGGCTCGAGCCCCGTCATCTCTAAATCAATCCAAACCATGGTCCCGTTCGCGGACATGCTGCTCCTTTCCTGTTTCTTGTTGGTTGGTGCCCGATGCCCCCTCATCGAACCGAATCTCACGAAATGGGTTGCGGTGGCCCTCACCCCCGACCCCTCTCCCACTTCGTGGGCGAGGGGAGTCAAAGGTCCGCAGAATTCTAGGGGTTTGCGGTGGGCTCATAGGCTCCAACGAAGTCCCCAGAACGAAACCGCAAGCGGTCATGAACCCTACGAATCCTCCCCTCGCCCACGAAGTGGGAGAGGGGATGGGAAGGGGTGAGGGTCTAAACCTCGGCCAGAGCGGCCTCGAGGTCGGCCAAGATGTCCGAGACGTCCTCGATGCCGACGCTGAGGCGGCACAGACCATCGGTGAGCCCACGGGCGTGACGCTCCGCGGCGGGCACCTCGGCGTGGGTCATGGTGGCGGGATGGGTGATCATGGTCTCGACCGCGCCCAGGCTCTCGGCGAGCTGGCAGAGGCGGACCGAATTGAGGAGTGTACGCCCGGCGGGAATCCCGCCCTCGAGCTCGAAGGAGATCATGCCCGAGAAGGCGCTCATCTGGGCCTTGGCGATGGCGTGCTGGGGGTGACTCTCGAGCCCAGGGTAGGTGACGCGGGCGACCTTCGGGTGCGACTCCAGGTATTTGGCGATCTCCATGGCGTTGCTCGAGTGGCGAGCCATGCGCAGGGAGAGGGTCTTGACGCCGAGCAGCGTCAGCCAGCAGTCGAAGGGGCTCGGGACGGCGCCAACGGACTTTTGCACGAAGCGCAGCTTGGCGGCGAGGTCGTCGTCGTTAGTGATGGCGATGCCGCCGATGAGCTGGTTGTGGCCGCTGAGGTATTTGGTGGTGCTGTGCATGACGATGTCGGCGCCGTGCTCCAGGGGCCGCAGGAGCGCCGGGGTGGCGAACGTCGAATCGACGCCGAGCAAGCAGTTGTGGGCCTTGGCGATGCGCGACATGGCCCTCAGGTCGGTGACCTTGAGCAGCGGGTTGGTGGGTGTCTCGACCCAGATGAGCTTGGTGTTGGGTCGGATGGCGGCCTCGACGAGCTCGGGATTGGAGCTGTCGACGTAGGTGAAGGTCATGCCGTAGCGAGTCAGGATCTGGTTGAAGAGCCGCGAGACCCCGCCATAGACGTCGTCTGAGCTGACCACATGGTCGCCAGCGGAGAGGAGCTTGAGGCAGGAGTCGACCGTGGCCATGCCCGACGAGAAGGCGATGCCATGGGCGCCGCCCTCGAGGGTGGCCAGGCAGGTCTCCATCATTTTGCGGGTCGGGTTGGTGGAGCGGGTGTAGTCAAAGCCCTTGCTCTTGCCCACTTCCTCGAGCACGTAGGTGGCGGTCTGGTAGATGGGGGGGACGATGGCGCCAGTGGTGGGGTCGGGGCTGATGCCTGCGCGGACTACTTTAGTGTCGAATTTCATCTCATGCTCCATTGGTCTTGGCTTGAGTGTGCGCTCGGCCGGCCCGTACGGCGGAGAGCTGAGCGAAGCAACGTGTTTAGCGAGCCCAGGGGTGGTTGTCCAGTCTTGTTGGCCCCCTCCCCCCGGCCCCCTCCCCCCGAGACGCCCCGAGACGGGAGATGGGGAGTCTGATTCCTGCTATGAAAATCGCCGGGTTCTGGCG
>PFUG01000585.1 GCA_002789955.1 Deltaproteobacteria bacterium CG_4_9_14_3_um_filter_63_12
GCACTTCTTGAGAAGCGGCGAGACGCCGCTTCTACCTTCTGGCACTTCTCGAGAAGCGGCGAGACGCCGCTTCTACATCGTCATCCCAAGTCGCCACCTCCAAGCCAGCCTCGAACGTGTTCGCGGCGAGCTTTTGGGGATTCTCGGCGATGTACTGACGAAAACGCTCGAAGCTGGCCTCGCTCCGAACGATGTGGTCGAACGAGTCCTTCTGCCACAAAACCCCAGACCGCCCCAGCAGTGCGTTGATCTTCTTCGACGTGAACGACTTGAGGCTGTGGAGCACCTTCGACAGGGGCTGTTCGGGACGCACCGTCAGGAGGAGGTGCACGTGATTCGGCATGACTACCCAGTCATGCAGCCAATAACGGTCCCCATCGAAGAAGTAGAGCGCGTCGCGCACAAGCTCGCGGGCCTTGGGTTCGGCCAATTGGCACCCACCCAAACCTGCGTCGAGCTTGCGGTCGAGGGCCTCTGAGAAGAGGCGGAAATACTCATTTCGCTGTTCGCTTGTGTGGGGTTCTGGGTTCTTGTGGAGCCAGGCCCGACGGCTTTCTACGATGTGTTCGACGGCTTCGGTGGGCAGCGAGTCGTCGAGTCGAAAGGTGACGAAGTAGGTACGGCCATCTTGCCGCCAGTGTGGAAGATTGACCCGAGTCCTGGAAACTTCGGCGTCGCGATCGAGGAATCGGAGCAGGTGGAGGGCCGGGGAGCGCGGGAGTTGAGGTGGGACAGCTGTGATTTGGGTAGTGGTTTGGAAGCGGCGAGACGCGACCTCACTTTTGCATGCGTGGGCGAGCTGCTCGGTGGTGCGATGAGTTATGGTCACTCGGGAGCCAAAGAGTGAGAGACGAGAGCTGGACCGTGTTGCGTGGGTTGGAGACCCCCGAATGCGCGGGATCCTTGCACACTTGTGTTCTCGAACGAAACGGTTTTGGGGATCGTCTAGAACGCCGCCGAGACCTCGACCCGCACCTCGGAGAGTTCGTGAAAGGCGCTCAGCGTCGTGCCGCTCTGGCCGTCCATGACGACGCCGAGCAAGGCGAACTTCATGACGTCGTCGTAGCGCAGAGCCACGCTCGCCTGGGCCAGCCAGCCGCCCGCGTCGAACGCCTGGTTGGTCTCGACGCCGCCGCGCAGCTCGACCTCCCAGAAGCGGTCGTCCGAAGGCAGCCGAATCGCTGCGAACAAGTAGTGGTGCAGGTCGTCGGCGTTGCGCTCGAAGAGGAAGCCATGCACGTATTGGAGGTTCAAGTAGAGCAGCTCAACGAGGGTGATGTCGACGCCTGCGACCGCGGTCACGTAGGGGTCGCCGGTCTGCACGACTCCAACGATGTCGCCGTCGGGAGCCTGTTCGATGGCGTTGAGGCGCTCGAGGTCGTCCAGACGGTCTTTTGTAATGAAGGCCGTCGTGCGCGTCGGCAGAAAGACCGCCACGTCCGCCCAAGCCGAGAGCCCACCGAAGAGGGGTGCCCGCGCTTCGGCGGCGAGCATGTGAAAGCGCGGGTGGGCCAAGGTCACGCGGATGTCCATGCTGCCGCCGCTGAAGAAGTTCTCCGGGACGACCTCCCCGTCGAGCTGCGGCAGAGAGTCGCGGCCGTAGAACCAGCCCAGCGCGAAGTCGGCGACCGACGACGCCCACTCGGCCCGCAGCGCCACTCCGCTCTCATCGAGGGCCTGGTCGGGCATGACGACCTTGGCCGTGACCGCGTTGATCGTCGGGATGTCGCCCGAGACGCCGCCCTGCAGATCGACGGCGCCTGTGCCCACGTCGGTTCCCGCGACGTGGAAGACCGAGTTGGCCATCAAGCCCGGCGTGAAGAAGGGCAGCCAGGTGGCCGACAGCCCGAACTCGCTGAAGCGGTAGCTCAAGTGCGCCGCCGGCACCGGCAAGCGGCGGTCGAAGAAGAAGGGATCTTCCAGGTCGACGGGGTTCACCCGGTCCGATGGGCTGTAGCCGTCGCCCGTGCCCCAGCGCACGAGCTGCGAGCCCACCTTGAGATCGAGCCCCTCGGCGAAGAGGTCGTAGCCCGCGACCCAGACCTCGCCCATGCGCACGCTGATGGGCTGCACCTTCTCGGCCAGGTGCACCTCGTCGTGGCGCGACACCGTGGGGACGTTGACGTTGTGCAGCGCGACTTCGCCGCGGGCCGCCGTGTGGGCGCTGGGCTCGACGTCGACCTCGAGGCGCAAGACGTTGCGGTTGGAGTAGTTGGCCAGCTCGCAGCCCTGCCCGTGGTCGCAGGCGAAGAGCAAGGCGTCGAGCGCCGTGGACACCTCGCCGCTCCACTCGACCTCCTGGGCCGAGGCCGCGGTGGGCCAGCCGAGGACGAGCAGGCAGAGCGCCAGGATTCTTGTTGCTCGGGTGCGCCATGCCGGCGTGTCGAAGCGGCCCCTGCTCACTGGACGGCTCGGGTCGCTTCGAAGGTCAGGATGACCTCGCAGGTGGCCGGCATGTCGATGGGACAGCGCGCGTCGCCGCGCGGGTCGCGCATCTCCAACGTGGCCACGCCACTCAACGAGCCTTGGTCGAGGAGCTCGAAGTAGACCGTGGCCCCCATATCGACCACACACTGGCCAAACGTCGCCTCGCCCAGCAGCACGCCGGTGCCCTCCTTAGCGACGATGATTTGTCCGGCGCGGCCGTTGCGCGTGGCGGTGACGGTCATCTGGCCGAAGGGCTCGCGCAGCTGAATGTCGTAGGTCTTGGGCAGCGAACTCTGGCTGTAGACCGGGATGGCAAACGGCCACTGCCACGGGGCGCCGTCGCCGTTGGGCATGAAGAGCAAGTTCAGGCCCCCGTCGAGGCAGCGGTCGTCGACGAGCGTGGTGGTGACGTTGAAGTCGCCGGTGTCGAACTCGATGTTGTCGACCGTCGAGCCGTCGTCGCCGCAGCCACTCAGCAGGGCCGCGAAACACAGGAAGAGCAGGGCAGGTCTCATTCGGACTCCTTCGCAGCGGTCGCAGGCAAGAAGCCACGAGATGGCCGAAAGTACAAGGGGGAGTGAGGTTTGTGGTGGCAAGGGTCCTGATCTAAACGCAAAGACGCGAGGTTAGCAGAGGCGCAAGGCGAAGGGTTGTGCCGCTTCGGCCGTTGGTTCACACGGCGCTTTGTTTGGCCGGATTCAGGCACAGCGAATTGCCAGCGACCCAACGAACCAACGCTCGATGCAGCCCAAAGCCCAGGCTCCTTGCGCCTCCGCGAACCTAGCGCCCTTGCGTTAAAATAGAAGGAATACCCGCCACATACGAGACGAGCCAACTACAAGCCCTTGCGGAACACCGCGTACCACCGGCTGTCCTCAGCCAAGCCTTGGCCATAGCGCCGGTTGAAGTTCGCCTCGCCGATCAGCGCCCCGTACCAGCGCTCGAACAAACCCTCGCCGCGCTCGAACATGGAGACCGTGAGCGCCGTCATGACGCCCTTGTGGCGGTGGTTGGGCGAGACGGCGACGGTCTTCGAAAAGGCGTCGACGGGGCCGAGGGCGCGCAGCAGCGGGAAGTGCTCGTCGTAGGAGAGGGCGTCGGAGGCGATGCGGTCGGCGCCGGCGATTTGGTTCACCAGGCGGCCCCAATGGGGGTAGACCAGGAAGAAGCCGGCCACCGCGTCGTCGGCGTCGTAGGCGATGACGCTGCTGATGGGGCAGGACTTCCTCGCGAACTTCTCGCCGCAGACCTCGGCAAAGCCCTCGAACGAGAGGGGCTCATAGCCGAAGTTCGACTGGAATATCTCGTCGACCAGGGCGTGCATCTGGGGCAGGTTGTCGAGCCAGAGCTGGTGGGTCAAAGCCTCGATACGGAAGCCCTGAGCGAGGACTTTGTCCAGCAGCGGACGCCGCGCCGCCCTCACCATCGAGGCCAAACCCGCGGGCGCCAGCTGCGTCACGTACTTGGGCCCGACGGTGTAGCCCAGTCCCTCGAGAATCTTGGGGTAGCTCTTCGGATTGAAGGGCTCGCCGGGGAAGGTCAGGGCGCCTTCCTCGGCCGAGAGGCGGACGCGGTAGGCGCCAAAGGTGTTGAAGTTGATGGGCCCGATCAGCTCCTTGGCGCCGCGCGCTTTGGCCCACCGCTCGGCGGCGGCGAAGAGCTCGGCGTCGACCTCGCCCGTCGTCTCCCAATAGCCGAAGTAGGCCGCGGGTGCGCCGTCGAGCTGCAAGGCCGGGCGCATGAAGGTGGCCAGGCGCGCTTTGCCGGGCACCCAGAAGAGCTGGCACTGGCCCTGTTCGAACCACGAGCTCTGGGGGCCAAACTTGCGGCGGACGGCTTCGGGGTCCTCGGGGATCCAGGCGGGCTCGTTGGCGTAGACGATCGGCGGGAGCTCGAGGAACGCGTCGGGGAGGCCGTCGACGCCGGGTCGTTCGAAGATCTGGAGCATGTGGGGCGCTGCCTCTTGAGTCGAGCGGCGGATATGGACCCAGGGCCAAACCTCCCTGGCGGTTTCACCTGCAGCGACGGGTCTTGATCGAACCGGAACCGTGCGTCAAGGCAAATCATCCTCTCGAGCTCGCCGAGCGCGCGTAGGACGGGAGGTGGCTCGCATCGAGTTACCTCTGTTCCGAGTCGCCGCGCGAAAATCCGATCGATGGTGCTGTCCCCGTCGTGGTTTCGGGGGCGTACTCCTAGCCGACCCCCCCAACTGTCCTCAGGGCGGCTGCGTAGAGGGAAGCTCTGTACAAACTCCAGCGCGCGCTTCGCGCGCTCCAGGCGGGGACTGCGGCTGGCCGAGCGGGCCTTGGACACCGTCGGCAACGTACGCCGCCGGCCTCAGTGCTCGCGCGTAGGGACGCCCTGAGCGGCGGAGTGGACGACGCATCGCTTCGCGTCCTCGCCGGACAAGAATAGGCCCCCTGTCGCGCAGCTCGAGCTTTGACTCTGGGCTCCCAAACGGCGAGCTCAACCCGGTTGCTTGCGAGGGGCCGCTGCGACGATCGGTGGCCGCTGCGTCGGTGGGTCGCCGCCCCCTCGAGCCACGGCCTCGGCGTAGGGCAGCACGGCTTTGAGCACGCGCTCGGCGTCCGCATCGGCCAAGCCAAAGTCGCCGGTGAGCTGGCTGAGGATCGCCTTGGCGTCGGGCAACTTGCCCTCGCGAATGCCGATGAGGATGGCCGCCGCTGTGGCGGTGTCTTGTGGCGACTGCAGCACGATCACGCAGTCGCCCAGCAAGCGCCGCCAGTTCACCTCGACGCCGTCAGCCGCCGCTCGCGCCGGATCGGGGATGAGGAAGAAGGGGTGGTACATGAGCGCCAGCCCGTCGACCACGTCGTCGATGGAGATGTTCTCGGGCACGCTGTCGCCGATGACGGCCTCGAGCTTCGCCCGATCGGTGTAGACGTACCAGACCTCGTCGCCGGTCATGAAAAAGTAGCCCTTCTCCTTGCGCTTCTCGAAGCAATCCAACGAGGTGTGATGGGCGGCGAAGTACATGGCCAGGTCATAAGATTCGCCGCGCCACTCGCCGCCGCCCTCGAGGTGCATGGCGCTGAGCCAGTGATCGATGCCCTCGTCGGAGCTCTCGAACTGCCCGACCTGCAGCGGCGACTTGGACTCGAAGACGTTGCCCAGCGCCATGAAGAGGACCTGCGCGTCGGGCAGGAAGCTCAGCGCGCTCTTCATGAATGTCGGCAGGGTTTTCAGGGCGAGCTCGACGGGGATCTCGCCCATAGAGCCGCTGACGTCGAAGGCGAAGACGATGCTGCGTGAGTTGGGGTGCTCGGCGCTGTCGCGGCTCTCGCGCAGCTTGACGCCAAAGGGGTTCATATCCGGATGGCAGCTGCCTTGCTTGAAGATCTGTGCTTGCGAGAGTGAGGCGCGCGCTTGGGTCGCCACCTGGTGTTCGTCGTAGTCGTAGTGTCCGCCGCCCATAGTTGCTCCTTTGGGGTTGGGGTGAGGGCCGGGATGATGGATGAGGGGCACGACGAGGGCAAGGGATGGTCAGGACGTCTGCGCCGAAGGCCAGGGTGCTCGGCATCCCTAATGACTGTGTTGGATATGCAAGAAAGCTGAGACGATTCTCGAAAGCTGCCGATAACTCGTTGAGGCCCAAGCTCACCACGAAGAACACGAAGAGCACGAAGAGCTGTCAAAATCCCCCATCCTTCGTGTCCTTCGTGGTGAAAAGAGGTCCCTGTCAAGCAGCCAAAGGAAGTGTTCCAGAGCAAGGGGGCCACTGCTCATCACGCCCCAAGCCCAAGCTCACCACGAAGAACACGAAGAGC
>PFUG01000191.1 GCA_002789955.1 Deltaproteobacteria bacterium CG_4_9_14_3_um_filter_63_12
GCGCTCCGACCCCACTAGGAGTTCCTGTGGCGATGACGTCTCCTGGCAGCAATGTCATGATTCCCGAGATGAACGAGACGATCGTCGGCACATCGAAGATCAGGTCATCGCAACAAGACTGCTGCCGCACCTGACCGTCGACCGTGAGCGAGACGGAGGCCTGCTTCGGCTCGAAGTTTGTCTCGATCCATGGGCCGAAGGGGGCGAAGGTGTCGAAGCCTTTGCCGTGGGTGTATTTCTGCTCGCGCTGCTGGATGTCTCTGGCCGTCACGTCGTTGAGCGCGGTGAACCCAAACACCACCTCGGGCACGCCCTCTTTGCCAACCTGTTTCGCTCGGCGGCCGATGACGATGGCGAGCTCTCCCTCGTGTTCTACCTGTTTGGATTGCTCGGGTAGGACGATCTGGTCGTTGGGGCCGATCGCGGCGGTCGAGGGTTTGAGGAAGATCAGCGGCTCGGTCGGAATGGTCTTGCCCATCTCCTCGGCGTGGCGTCGATAGTTCAGCCCGACGCAGACGATCTTGCTTGGAGTCGATGGGGCGAGCAGTTGGTAGCCACCCGGCGCGATGCGCTCCTCGAACGCCGGCAGCTCTCTGCGTAGCAAGACTTCATGCAGCTCGGCGAGTTCGAGGGGAATCAGGGAAGCGGTGCCATCAGGCTCGAGTTGGGCGTACCAAATACCGCGGTCCGTTTGCACTCTAGCGATCTTCATACGTTCCTCAGCGCCGCCCCATGGGCTGCTGCGGTGGGCTCCCTTGATAGGGCGGGCCTGGTGGTGGGAAGGACTGCTGCTGGGGCTGGTCTTCGTCATCACCGTCCCCCTGCCAGATGACCTGCGCAACGAGCACGAAAACGATCACCTTCAGGAAGATGAGCCACTCTGGAAAATCGCTGAAGCGGACGTAGCTCAGGATGATGTCGAGGAGCATGTCGAAGCCGACCAGACCTAATGCGGCGTGGGGTGCAAAGGCGACTCCACGCCAAATGGCGATCCCGATGGGGCCGACGAGCAGGTAGAACGCCAGTGCGCCCCACGAATACCCTGCTCGCTCGAGCCACTGCACGTCGGCCGCGCCGCCGATGAGAGAGAGGGTCATGATCAGGACCCCACCTAACGCACAGGCTGCCGCGGCCACGATCTCGCGATTGCTGGTGTACTCTTCGAAGCTCTGTTGGAGTTGCTGGTATTGTGGAGACTGCTGGTACTTTTGGAAGCGATTGGGTGCATTCATATTGGGGCTCCAAGGTCCGCGACTCGGCGATTCTGGCCGCTGTTATACGTTCCATCTTCACTTTTTTCCACCTTGTGCGCTCAGTCGACGTTCTGCCAGCGCTTTGTGCAAAAGCAGAACAAGAAACGCGCTTTCTCAAGAAAGAGATGGTCAAACGTGCGCAGGATGTCGCACTAATGCTATAAGGGGTCTGATCGTCTCGACCAAGCAATTGGGTCGACTTTGCAGACCAGACCCTTGTAGCCACCGGCACAACGCGCTCGTGTCCACACTGGGTCTACCGGGGCGCCCTGAGCACCACGACCGACGAAACACGTTGATGAACGAACACGAGCTTACTCCAGGAACCCTCATCGACAACAGCATCGAGGTGCTTTCTTGCATAGGTGGGGCTGGCCAGTTCAGACAGTACCTGGCGAAGCATCTGAGGCATCGTGGCCATATTTTGGTCCACATCGTACCTGCAGAGGGCAACCAGGCCCCGATCCTCAAGGAGCTCGAGCACGCCTGCGCGGTCGCCCACAACAGCCTCGCCAACAAGTGCGGCTGCGGTGTGGTCGACGGCTCTAGCCTCTACATCGCTGAGCACTACCCGGCGGGCGACCAACTCGGAGACCTCCTCGGTCCAAGAGGGGGATCGGCGAAGCCCTCACAGGTCGCGGCGCGCTTGAGGCAGCTTCTCGACGCCCTTGACCACGTCCACAGCCACGGTCTCTTCCACGGAATGTTGGCGCCGCGCTTCGTGCTCGTCGAGAACGCAGAGAGCGACTCGGAGATCATTCGGCTCCTGGGCGTGGGCGTGACCCAGGCGGTCGCCGCCAAGGGCTTGCAGATCGCCTTCCAGGAAGACGCCGCCTACCTCGCCCCCGAGGTCGTCGCGGGCTCTCAACGTCCAAACTTCGAGTGCGATCTCTACTCCGTGGGCATGATCGCCCTCATGATGGTGGCCGGCACGGACGCGATGAGCGCCGTGCAAAACCCCAGAGAGCTTGCCGCCTGCCTCAAGACGAGCCCCTTCTCGGAGGTCATCACCCGAGCGCTGGCCCCCAAAGCGAGAGATCGCTTCGGCAACATTGGCGCGTTCCGCGAGGCCATCGAGCAAGTCGCCAGCCGCCTGACTCGCGGCCGCTCGCGGGCTGACGATGAAGTCGGGGGGGTTGACTCCGCCCTTTCCGCCGTCGTCGGGACCTCTGGAGGTGCTTCTGCGGTTGCTGAAACCGTCACGGTCGAGGAAGACTGGATGTCTCTTCTCCCTGACGCCTCCACGAAGGGCCGCCACTCCACGCTCGCCGCCATCGAGGCAGAGCTGGCCTTCTCTGGGGTCGACGAGAACAAGTTCAACGATCTGCTGGCCAACGCCAGTGAGGATAACGCCCAAACCAAGGTCTCTGGACCGCCACAGAACATGGTCCGAGAGGGCGAAATCCTCTCCCGTCCTCCAATTACCTTGCTGAAGGGGAGCCCAGAAGCCGCCAAGGAGAAAGCGAAACGCAAGCCCCAGAAGAAAGCGGCAACCCCATTGTCGAAGGCAAAGAGCCAAATCGAAGAGCTTCGCGCTTCGAAAAAACCGAAGCCGCCGGAGCTCGAAGCGGCGAAGAAAGCTCCCGAAGCCAAGGGGAAGAAAGCCAAGGTCAAGGAGGAGAAGAATGCTGCCGTCTCGGCGGAAGCCAAGCCCACACCTCCAAAGCCTGTTCCTCTGGGGAGTCCGTCCGAGGTTGCCAAGCCCGCGACGCCTGCCGACTGTCCAGCGACAGCCTTGCTCGTCGAGCCTGCTGAGGAAGTGAGCCAAGCCACGACCTGTGGCGAAGCTGACGCTCCTGAGCAGGTCGAACCCAAAGCTGTCGAAGTGCTCGAAAAGACGGCGGTCGTGACTGACGAGTTGGAACGTCGTCGAACCTCGGAACTCCCGAAATACGAGGCGGCGGACTCGAGACAGGAAAAAGACCAGAAGAAGGAAAAGAAGAAGAGACGGACCAAAGCCAAGAAAGAGAGAGACTCGAAGGCCAAGGTGCTGGCGGCGCTCGGCCACGAGAACGAGCTCACCTCTGCGGTCCTGCCCTCGGTGAAGAGCGTGTCGAATGCCCCCATCGAGATCTCGTCCGATGACCTCGAGGTCATTGGCGGGGCGAAGGCCAAACGGGCGAAAGGAAAGCGCAGTGGCAACACCGCTCTCACTGGCAAACCCGTAAACGAACACCCCCCCCCTCCGCCCGCAAAGAACGCCAACTGCGAACCGGAGAGCGAGGAGCTCATCACCAACGAGTTCGAGGTCGAGAAGCCCGTCGTCGAAACGACGAATGTGATCCGGCGACCCGTCCTCGAGTACCCGCCCCCTCCCCCATCGGCGAGCCCCCTCCCCCTCGTGCTCGACGAGCGCGAAATCGTGCGAGTCGACGAGGGTGAGGTCGAACGGCTCGACGACGACGACGTGGTGTCCTTGGATGAGGCTGACGTCATGGCCTTGGATGCCGTCGAGAGACTCGACGACGACGATGACGTGGTTCCTCTCGATGAAGACGACATTGTCGACTCTGACGACGTCGAGAGCCGCAACTCTGCGGACCTCGTCTCTGCTGGGGATGAGAACGATGTCGAGAGACTCGACGATGAGGACGTCCTGTCTTTGGATGACATGGACGTCGTCGAGGACGAGGACGAGGACAGCAGCAGTGGTGCCCTAGACGGCTTGGAGTCGCTCTCGACACAGGGCGCGAAGGCGGCGGCGGCGAGTGCGCCTCTGCCGGCCGAGAGAGCGCCGAGTGAGGAGCCTCCTCCTCAAAAGAAACGGGCGTTCACGCTGCCCAAAACGCTGCCTCGAACCAAGGGGAAAGCCGTCGGGCCAGACGTCGTGGAGAAGCCAAGCACGGACCTCTTCACCAAGGCTTTTTGCTTACCACAGGCCGCGCTCGAGGAGACGGCGGGCAATGCGAGCGCACCCGGCGGCGAGCCCACTCAGGCCGCGAAAGAGACGGTCTCGCGCTTGGGTCAGCGGGACGACGTCGTTCGAGAACAGGACGCCGAGAAGCGAATCCACTCGAACGGTGATTCCGAAGTGGACGACGACACCTTCCTTGGCGGTCCCCCTCCGCCGCCGGCGGGCGAACCCACTGCAGAATTCGAACTCGCTTCGGACTTCGGTGACGAGGAAAACCTCTCCGAGGAGGTCCCCCTTGTCCCACCCAACCAGCGCAGCTTCGCGCCAGAAGCCGAGGTGATTGTCGTGCGTCACGCGGCTCTCATCTCTGCTCCTCCACCTCCGCCGTCGGAAGACGAAGACGAAGACGAGGACGAGTTCGCCAGCGGCGACGTGAGCGAAATCGATATCACGACCAATGACGACGACCTCGAACAGGAGCCCGAGCCGGTCGCCCTGCCCTCCACGACCCCCTCCTCTTGGACGTCGAACCCTGTCGTCTGGGTCCTGGCCGCAGCGGTGATCATCGGCTTGGCGTTCGTGTTTCAGGGCCTGCGTTCTGACGACACGGAGAAACCCAAAGAGAAGCAAGAAATGGTCATCGCGGTCAGCGAGCCCGCAAACGCAGCCCCGGTCGTTGCGGACACCAGCGCGACTGTCGAGCCCGAAGGGGCGGTGGCCAATGAAACGGCTCCGAGCCCCGCGCCCCTCCCCAAGCTGTCTGACGCCTCTGTACAGAGAGTGTTGGGCTCCGGCGCTTTGGGCCTGCAGCTTCACCCCATCCCGCTGAGCAGGCTCATCGCACGCTCGTCGCTGGCGTCACAAGGCTCGGGGGCGATGCTCGCCAGCTCCGCGTCGTCCGTGTCCAGTCAGCTCCGGACCAGGCTCCTCGCCGAGATCGAAGCAAAAAGGGCTTTGGCCAGTGCAGAGCCCGTGAAAGAGCTCGACACCCCACCTAAGGAGTCCCAAGCAGAGGCGGAGGCACGGCGAGCGGAACGAAAGCGAATTCGCGATCAGAAGGCCAAGGAGCAGAGCGACCTCGCAAAGGCCGACAAGGGGAAAGACCCCCCCAAAGACCCCGAGAAAGACCCCAAGAAAGACCCCAAGAAAGACCCCAAGAAAGACCCGCCGAAGACTGGCGGATTTTTGGACGTCAAGGTGGACTGACGGTTTCCCTCGCTGGGGCGCTTGGTTCTTGTCGTGGTGTTGCCCGACGCCTGTTTCAAGGGCTCTGCGTCGCAGAGTGGGTTCTCGGCATCGGAGAAACCCACAGTTCAGTCGAAAGTGGTTGCCGAACCAGGGACGGATGGAATATCCAGAGGCACCGCTGCTCGGCCCCCTCCCCCCAACCCCCTCCCCCGAAAAGAAAGAGGGGGAGAGTCCAGTTAGAAAACTGTCATGCAGAGCACCACTAGAACCCTCGTTGTCATCGCTTCCGTAGTCCTGTTCTCCGGGCTGTCGGGTCAGGCCAACGCGCAGTGGGATCCCACGCGCATCCAGGAGACCAAGGACGCCGCCGAAGCCGCATACGCCGCAGGGGACTACAGCGCCGCTGTCCTCCACTACGTCGAGCTGAGGAGCATCCTCAAATCCGCGCTGGAGGCCGGGGAGGTGCCCCCTGACACCGTCGAAGGCGTGACGGGCGCGCTGCACGCCACGACCTACCAGCTCGGGCGTTCCAATCAACTGTCCGAGAATTGCGACGGGGCTGTGTTGGTCTACCAGGAGCTCCTGACGCAAAATGCCAGTGCCCTCTCGATTCTGACCAAGGCGCGCTACCGAATGGCCGAGACCCGACTCTGCCTGGCCGAGCAGGCCACAACCGCCGGCAATTACGAGACCAGCGCCCAGGAAATTCGGGAGGCCCGCCAGCAACTCGCGGTCCTCGCTTCACTCCTGCGAGACCAGGATGATGCCTCGACGGCGGAGCTCGTCGCCGACTCGCTGAAGCTCGAGGGTGCGCTCGCCACGGCCCAGACCGACGCTCTGGACAAGTTGACCAAAGACGCCCACTGGTCGGTGCAACAAAAAGAGTGTGAGCGCGCCAAGAGCT
>PFUG01000124.1 GCA_002789955.1 Deltaproteobacteria bacterium CG_4_9_14_3_um_filter_63_12
ATCGAAGATGAACGAGAGGCAGGCGGCGTAGGCGATGGGGACACAGCCTGCGTCAAGGGAGTTGGCGCACAACTCGACGTAGACGCTCTTGGACACGACGCCCTTGCGAGCGGCCTCGAGCAGCACCTCTTGTTGACCATAATTGTCGGATTCTAAAGTGACGTGAATCCCGAGGTTGATGGCCGCGTGCACTCCTTCGACACGGGAGACCCCGAAGTCGATGTTGTATCGGTCTCGGTAGGTCTCATCGACGTCGATTCGACACCCACGTTTCTCGAAGAAATCTTTGAACGGCTTTGTGATGTCCACTCTGTCGCCCGCACAAGACCCGTCACTAGGAGCACCGTTCATTTTTCCTCCATCAGCTCAATAATTCAGCCGGTGAATCACCACTGGGCACGGGCGTGATTCACCGAAATTCCCACTCCCAAAAATGATGCCGAGCCGGGCGAATATATCCAAGTCGCCCATATCGGGCAAGCTCAAAGGTGCGTTACTTCCGGGCATACCCGACCGTCGCGGTGCTAAATTCGCGGCGACGGCCGCTCAACGGAGAGCGCTCAACGGTCGAGCTCGAAGGTCAGTTTGTTCGGTGCAGAAATGAGCGGAGTCTGCTCGCGGTTCAGGCTGCAGCGGTGTCAATCGGATTCCCCTTCGGCTCGAGGCGAGCGACCTCGCTTTCCCACGACCGCTCTTCGCTTCATTCCGATGACTTGAAGTGCGAAAATCGGTCGTCCGCTCGGCAATTGGACCGAACGGCCCACCTGTGATACCCGCGAGGCTTCGTTTTGCAGCCCTTCTCTGGCCAACTGACGCCCCAATGACCCACGACGATTCTCGCAGCAACCCGTCCGACCCAGATGTGGACGAACACGACCGCTTCATCCGCGCCATCAACTTCCAGTATCAAAAGTTGTACTCCAACGTGACGTTGGTGATCCTTTTGCTCTGGGTCGTGGCCTGTGCCGTCGCGTTCTTTGCTTTTGGCTTCGGGGGGACGTCGGTCGCCCTCTCCATCGGCTCACTTCTCCTCTCCCTCTTCGCGTTGAGGGCGGTGATTCACACCCGCGGACGAGGGCTGCAGACGTTGGTCGAAGGGCACCTGAAAGAGCACGAGATGCCTCTCTCTGCGCTCCTAGAAACCGCACGATCGATGAGCCCCAGCGCCGACTTCTTCGTAAGCCTCATGGACGGCCCGCTGGCCCGGCAGCGGCGCCTCAACGCGAGCGGTTCCGTGAGCTCAACCTGAGCGAGACGCAACAAAGGTTTTCTCTGAATGAACGACGCGTATGAGTTTCTAGCCAAAGGTGGGGTCGTCATGCTCCCCATCGCGCTCTGCTCCGTGATCGCGCTCACGATCTTCCTCGAGCGCATCTGGGTTCTGCAGCGCGAGCGCATCATTCCCAAACAGTTCCTCGCGCTGCTCACCAAGGCGCTCGGCGAAAAACGCTGGGAACGCGCCGTCTCGCTCTGTGACAGCAACGAGTCGACCATCTCCAAGATCGCCCGCCGAGGCCTCGACTACCTAGGCCAGGACCGAGAGCTCGTGAAGGAGGCCATGCAGGAGGCAGGACGCCGCGAGGCCTCCTACCTCGAGAAATTCGTCGGCGCCCTCGGCGCCGTCGCCAGCGTCTCGCCACTGCTCGGGCTGCTCGGTACCGTCACCGGTATGATCAAGGTCTTCGGCGACGTCGCCGAACAGTTCAAGGACGGCGCCCAGCTCAACGCTGGCCTGCTCGCCAACGGCATCTGGGAGGCGCTCATCACCACCGCCGCCGGGCTCACCGTCGCCATCCCCGCCTTCTTGGCGTTCAAGTATCTGATGTCCCGCATCGACCACTTCCTCGTCGAGCTCGAGGCCCAATCCTCCGCTCTCGTCGATCTCGTCTCCCCTCCGCCTAAACGTCACCCGCTGAACAGCGACACTCAAGAGACCTCCTCCGAAGAGTCCAAAGAGTCGGCATGAACTTCAAAGGCCATGACAGAAGGCGCCCCGAGGCGACCCTAGACCTGACGCCGCTCGTCGACGTCGTGTTCCTCTTGCTGATCTTCTTCCTGCTCACGATGACCTTCTCGCAACCTACGCCGTCGCAGAGCCCGACCCCAGTCACCGAAGCCGTGATCGACATCCAGCTCGCCCGCGCCAAGGCCGGCGGCGAACAGAGCACCGTCGAGAAACTCACGGTATTCTTGGATGAGAAGGGCCTACTCTACCTCGACAAGGACGAACCCATCCCCCCCAATCAGCTCAAGCAAAAGCTCCTCGACCTGATCGCCGCCGGCACGCCGCCCGTGGTCGACCTCAAGGCCGATAAGAAGGCCACACACGGGGCCGTCATCGAGCTGCTCGATATGATCAAGGAGAGCGGGATCGAGACCGTCAACATCATCATCGAGAAAACCGAGTAGTCGGGTCATCTTTGCGAAGCCCTCGTTACCCGTCGGATTCTTGTCTGAAGAGAACGCGCTGGCGCCGCCCGGATCGCCACACCTACATGTGCCTACACAGCCGGTAATACACGGCTTTTTTGTTCGCTCGGGGGTTTTGCAATAACACTCTCAAATCCTGATGACACTCACTCCTGGCGCCCGAGTCACCCGCAGAAGGACAAGAGCAATGTCGACATTCGTGAAACTCCTCCTGGCGACGACCTTCTTCATCTTCGTCACCAGTCTCGGGTTCTACATTGCGACCGACAATAGCGCCAAAGACCACCGGCGCCTCAACCACGACGTCGCTCAGTTGAAGGCCGAGAACAAGGTCCTCGCTCTGCACAACGACAAGCTCAAGGCCGCCATCAGTGGGCTGGGCAAGGACTCGCGGCTGATGGAACGGCGAGTGCGCAACGATCTCGGGATGGTTCGACGCGATGAGCTCCTGCTCCTCCTCAACCAGCCCGACCGCGACTACGGAGGGATGCAGTGATGGCGACACTTGCTCACCAACCCCACCCCTTCAGGGCCAGGCGCGCGCTGCGTCTCGACCTCGGCAGGGCCGGGCTGCCCTTGTTCTTGGCGGTCCTTCTGGCCTTGATGACCGGCGGCCTCCTCGGTCCACAGGGCGCCAGCACGGTCTGGCAAGTCCTCGCGCTCCTCGGCCTCGTCGTCGCCGACGTCAGCCTGATCTCGCGCCGCCTCGCCGAAGAGACGGCCAAAAGCAAGGGCTTCGCGTTCGTCGACGATGTCGCGGCGGGCGCCTTCGCGCTCATCACTTTGTTGGTCGCCTTGCGCTACACTGGCGCCCTGCAGAACGACCTCTACCCCCTCACGTTCGTCGTCGTCGCCTACCTCAGCGCCGTCAGCCGGCCCACCGTCAGCGGCGTGTTGCTCGGCCTCCTAGTTGGCGCCGAGGTCCTCTTCTACGGCGCCGGACAGTCCGTCGGCCTGGAGGGCCACGGTGTCGCGCCCCTGGTCTTTCGCATCGGGTTCTTCGTGCTCTTCGCGACCCTCGCCATCGCCTTCCACAAGGTCGCAGCCTTCAAGGATCAGCGCCAAGAGGCGGCCAGAGAGCAGCGCCAGGCCTCTCGGATACAACATCGCGAGCAAGAGCTGCGGCTCTCGTCCTCACCCGAGTCCAGCGCCGACCGCGAAGCCGCTCGCGGCCGCCTCGTCGCCGACGCCGTCGGCGCCTGTGAGCGCGCCTCCTACCACACCCTCAACGTCCTCAAGCACGGCGTCCGCGCTCGTACGGCCGTACTCCTCTGGGCCGACCTCGAAGGTCGAGAGTTGACCGTCCGCGAGCTGGTCTCCGACTCCGATCTCGTGGTCGAACGCTCGATTCCCGCAGGCAGCGGCGTCATCGGCGGCATCACTCAACGCCGCGAGCCCCTCAACTTGCCTCACCTGCGCCCCAGCTATCGAGGCATCACCTACTATCAAGGGCCTGAGAAGGTCGGCGCTTTCCTCGGTGTCCCCGTCCTCGAAGACGGCGAGCTGCGGGGCGTGCTCTGTGTCGACCGGGCAGAAGACGTCCCCTTCACGGCACACGACGAGCAGATCCTCGTCGATGCCGCCGAGCAGATCGTCCACACCGTCGCCAACGAGCGGCTCTTCATCGACATCGAGCAGACTCGCTACGAGCTGAGCCAGTTCTACGAAGCCTCCCGCGCGCTCGCCAACGCCACGAACCTCGAAGGCGTCTTCGAGGCCTCGCTGCAGACCGTGCGTCGCTTGGCCGCCTTCGACCTCGCCGCCATCACCCTCTTCGACGCGGGAACGGGCCTTCACACCGTCGCCAAAGCCATCGGCGAGGGCGTCGAGCACCTGCAAGGGGTCTCCTTCCAGCCCAACTCGGGGCTGGTCGCCATGGCCGTCAACCTGCGCCACTACCTGCCCGTTGGCGGCGACCATCGCAACCACCGCGCCCACACCTTCGATCGAGACACTCGCCTCAAAGGCATCCAAAGCCTCGTCGTCCTCCCGCTCATCGTGCAAGAGCGCGCCATCGGAACCCTCGTGCTCGGCACCGAGGCCGCCAACGCCTTCTCACGGGAACGCCGGGAGATGCTCGAGGTGGTCGCCAACCAGGTCGCCGTCGCCATCGAAAACGCCCAGAGCTACGCGCGCCTCGAGGAGCTCGCCACCACCGATGGCCTCACCAAGCTCCTCAATCGCCGGACCTTCCTCGACCGCCTCGACGTCGCCCTGAAACGCGCCGAGCGCAGCCAGGCCGAGAGCACGTTCATCCTCACCGACATCGACTTCTTCAAGAAGGTCAACGACAACCACGGACACCCCATGGGAGACGAGGTCCTGCGCCAAATCGCCAAGGTCTTCCAGGACACCCTGCGCTGCACCGACCTCGTCGGACGCTACGGCGGCGAGGAGTTCGTCATCCTCCTCGAGAACACCGATCTAGAGGGCGGCGTGCAGATGGCAGAACGGCTTCGCAACGCGGTCGCCGACCTGCGCTTCGAGTCCGAACAGGGCCCCTTCCAGGTCACCGTCAGCCTCGGGCTCTCGTCGTACCCCAACGACTCGAAGCTGCAGGAGCCCCTCATCGATATGGCCGATCAAGCGCTCTACGCCTGTAAACATGCGGGGCGTAACTGCACAAAGACCTTCGCAGAGCTCTAGGGCGAAGGTTGCTGGCGGGCAGGCATGGGGCTTGTGCCACGACAGCGATAAAACCTAGGCGACAACGCCCTCGACAGAAGGCACGCCAGAGCGCCGCACCCTGAGGGATGTGGACGGGCTAGCGTTGCCAGCTGCCTTCAAACGTGATGTTGCCCGACTCTGGCACCACGATCTTGCGGTTCGCGCCGCCCTCCCAGCTCGTCGTTCCGTGGCTGGAGATCTTGACGAACTTAAAGTCCATGCTGGTGCCTGGAGCGACGGACAAGGTCGTCGTCCAACCAGTTGCATCGTCGAAGTCGAGCATCGCGCCGCTGTCCGGATCCCAATTGCCCAGCTGCTCCATCGCTCCCACGGCGAGGATCACGTCGTCCACATTCGCCGGCACATCTCGCAAGACGATGTGGACCCCCGCAGGCACGACCGCGAGATGCGGCTCAAGCTCGATTTCGATCTCGAGCGGTTCGGGCTGTTGGGCTGGCTCTGGCACGCCCACAGGCGCTGGCTCAGGCACAGCCACGGGCGCCGGCTCAGGCACAGCCACAGGCGCTGGCTCGGGCACAGCCACAGGCGCTGGCTCGGGCACAGCCACAGGCGCTGGCTCTGGCACAGCCATAGGCGCTGGCTCAGGCACAGGCGAAGGCCCGGGCACAGCCACTGGAACTGCCCTGACCGGCACAGAACCTGGCTCGGACGCTGTTGGGCTCAGCGCCAGCATTCGCTTCAGACGTACATTGATCGCGTCGAATTTCGTGGGGTCCTTGTCCATGACGCTGGACACTGCCGCGCACTGTGCCTCCGAGAGGACTTCGACGTCGCCGACACTGGCTGCGGCGAGCACTTCGCTCAGCACTACACGCGCCGAATAGTAGTCGAACCGAATCTCGAACAGGCCTTGCAATTGGGTCTTGCTGATCGTAGCCATTGTCCTTCCTTTGCGGAAGCTGGGCGGGAACCCAGTAAGATATGTAATCGATTGGCCATGTACGGCTTTCGGACCGAGCGGTCAAGGCTTTGCGCCTGCAGGTTCGGCGCAAAGCCCGCTGGGACTGGGCCCGCGACGCCCTAGTGTAACGCTTCACATGTGTCCGTGCTTATGAGCGTGGCCTTTCAGGGAAGCAGGGCTCTGCCCTGACCCGCCGGGGGACTTTGTCCCCCGGACCCCCAATGACTTTCTTTTTTCTGTAATCAACAACATGCCGGTATTTTTGAAGAATTCCTGAGGATTGGGGGGCGCTCCTTGCAGTCAATAAACATGGAGAGTCATGACGGTTTACACTAGCCGTGCGGATTCCAAGAATTTCCAGCTCGGCGCTCATTTGACGAAGCGAACACTCAGCCACGCGCCAGCGGCGCCGAGTAGGGAACCCGAGACCACGTCCGAAGGGTAGTGCACCCCGAGCACCATTCGTGAGGCGGCGACGAGGCTCGCCAGCAGCAGACATCCAGCCATGACCCAGCCAGGCCACGGCCTCTTCTCGTCTCGCCACAATAGCGCCACACACAACAACCAGGCAAATGCAGTTTGGCAGTGGCCAGATGGGAAAGACTGCCGGCAGAGGTTCGACGAACCCCTGAGTTGAGTGGCGTGGGGCGGATTCTCGACGACCTCGCACTCTCCTTCCTCGACGCACACGGTGAGGCCGGCGACACAGGTGGGACGAGGCCGATCGACGAGCGGCTTGAGAGACAGGATGACAACCCCGGTCCCGACGAGGCAGACCGTAACGACCTTGAAGAAACGAACCCGCGCCGCATCCCGGCGAACAAGCCCCAAGGCGAGCAGAATCGGGATCACCAGATAGAGGCTGCCGAACCAGGTGATGCCTTCGAAGAAGAGGTCGTAGCATCGGCCGAGCTCGACCTGGTTGATCCCTTCGAAGATTCGCCAATCAAGGCGCTCGAGCATGCTTCTTCCTGGTCCGCGGTCGGGAACCGTTGGCGAAGCCAGCAGAATAGGGGCTGGCAGAGTTGCTGTCACCCCAGAACGAAGAGAGGCCAAGCTCTGCGGAGCCTGGCCTCTCATTGGGAATTGCACTGCTGTGGCAGCCGGACCCCAGACTCCAGACTCAGAGGTTGGGGTACTCGGCCGTGGTGTAGGCGCAGTCGGCCTCAGCGCCAAGCTCTTCGAAGATGAAGGGTTGCAGCGCTGGAGGAGCGGTGTTGGCGTAGGTCAGGACGAAGAGGTCGCTCCAGCACTGGGAGGCTTGCACGGAGGTCTCGGTGAGGCCGACGCTGGCGAGGTCTGCGGCGATCTCGGTGCCGGACATCACGACGTCCGAACGACCCTCGCCTGTGGCTTCCCAGCGGCTGTTCATCTTGACCAACTCGAGCTCTGGCTTGTTCTCGGCGGCGGCGTGGATGTTCCCCTCGGTGGCGAAGGCGAAGGTGCCGGATTTGTCGGCGTTCTCGCTGTAGTCGTAGCTGGCGTTGAGGATCTTCTCTTCTTCGCCAGGACAGGTGCGCTCGAAGTTGTTCCAGACGACGTTGACCGTGCGCACGTCAGTGAGGGCGTCCCAGGCGACGTTGACGGTGCCCGTGGTGCAGCGCTCGGAGCCCAGCGTGTTGGCGTTGTCGAAGAGGAGGCTGAACGTACCTTCGCTCTTGTGCTCGCCGTCACCCGGAGTGACTTCGCCAGTCACCACCGTGATGAAGTCGGCCTCTTCGGTCAGGCCCTTGGCGCGGCCGTCGAGCTCGAAGGAGAAGCGGTTGTCGCTGATTTTGTCCATGCGCAGGCGCCACGAGAACGCTTCGAGGCCTTGCGGTTCGGAGGGGCCCCAGATGCGGTAGTCGTCGCCGCGCTCCGTGGCCGGGAAGAGGGTGATCCAGCGCAGGGTGCCGAGGATCACGATGACGCGCGTGTTCACGTTGACGGAGACGCTGCGGGTCATCTGGTAGAAGACGGACGCGTCGCCGACGGCGAGCTGGCCGCTGCCGTTGGAGTCGGGGACCTGCAGCTCGACGGCTTGGGCGGAGGGGATGGCGTTGCGGTAGGAGTCGTCGCCTTCCTTGTCGTCCATGGGGACGCAGCCAGTGAGGGCGAGGGTGGAAAGGGCAGCGAGGAGCAGGGGGGTGAAGAGTGCGCGTTTCATGAGTTCCTCCGTGGCGGGCGTTGAAATGTTGAAGGTGACTGAGTCGAACGTTGTCAGATGTCTCAGGGTATCTCAAGGGCTGTGCCGCACCGCGTCCGGAGCGGGAAAATGTTTCAACGTATTGAAATTATGTGATTTGTTTTGGCAGTCGAAGGGTTTCTGTCGCGGCGTTGTTAACTTAAATTATGGCAAATATGGCGGCTGATGAGTCATTATTGACATAATTGACAGTAGGCGCCAGCCAAACAAACCTTCGAACGTGAACATCGCATTGTATCACGCGTCGGAGTAGAACTGACGGTGACGAGGAGACGCCGAAACAGCGCTGCCATCACCCTTCTACGTGCCGCTCGCGCCGCATCTTCTGACGCAACGCGACAACCGGGGGAGCGACCCCCAGCCACACTCCCACATCACCGGAGCCGTCATGTCCAAGTTCCTCCCATTCGTCCTCCTCTCCCTTCTCCTGGCCGCCCCAGCGTTCGCGCAGTCCGCTGATGACGCCGAGGCCCAGGTCAAGGCCGTCTGTGCGCACCTCAACACGCACGCCCTCGACTACTCCGACGAAGACAAGGGCGAATGCATCGAGCAGCTCAACGAGGTCTTCGCCGACATCCCCGTCGCCGAACGGCAGGTCTTTGT
The DNA here is from genome assembly GCA_002789955.1 of Deltaproteobacteria bacterium CG_4_9_14_3_um_filter_63_12. GTDB lineage: Bacteria > Myxococcota_A > Bradymonadia > UBA4248 > UM-FILTER-63-12 > UM-FILTER-63-12. The sequence goes on from PFUG01000124.1 coordinate 8,808, forward strand.
CGGCTGCGTCACCCAACACACCCCCATCACCCAAGACCAGTTCGGCGAGTGCATCATGGCTCACCTCGACGGCGCCGATGGCGGCGACGACGACGACGACGTGTTCCCCGCGCAGCCCAAGGTGACCCCCGAGATTCAAGCCCTCTGCACACACCTCGAGAAAAACGCCGTCGAATTCACCGACGAAGACAAAGAGACCTGCGGCATGATGATGGCCATGCTCGCCGAGATGGGCGGCGACGAGGCGAAGTTCACGTCCTTCTCCAAGTGTGTCCTCGCTCTGACAAAGCCAGCCGACAAAGAGCTCGAAGCCTGCTTGAAGAGCTCAGGCCTGAGCCCCGCCGAATGAGCAGAATCGTCACAGCGCGCTGCATGAGGCTCGCCCTCTTCAGGATTGTCGCGGGGATGGCCGCGTTGGCGGGTCTTCCCGCCTGCGGACCTCCGCGCACGCCGGAGAACACCGAAGCGGCCGTCGTCGAAGCCGTCCAAGAGACGCCACACATGTCCGATCGCGAGCTGCAGGTCCGCACCCGGCTTGCCGTCGCCCTGAATCAGGAAGGGGAGTGGCGCGACGCGCTGCGCCACCTCGAGAAGCTCAAAGCCGACCGGCCAACCTGGCTGGTCCATCTCGAGTACGCCATCGCGCTGCACCGCTCCACGCAAGGACGCGAGCTCGTCGCCGTGCGCGAGGCGTTGGACCAGAGCCTCGAGGACAAACCCGACAACGCCCGCGCCTACGCCATGTTCGGCCAGCTCTACGAAGACGAGAGCGACGACGCCAACGCCGAGCTCGCCTACCGCAAGGCCCTCGAGCTGCGCCCGGGCGAGTTCGCCAACCACCTCGCCCTCGCCCGTGTCGTCGATCGCCAAGACCGACACGAAGAAGCGGCGCAGCTCCTCACGGACGCTATGAGCCAACTCGGGGAGACCTCACGGGGCCTTATCTTGCTCGCTAAGGCCCTCGAAGAGGCCGGTCGCATCGAAGACGCCGAGGTCGCCTTCCACAAGATCGCCGAGGCCCACGCCGATCCCGTCAAAGGCGCCACGCTCCTCTACCAGTTCCTGGTGCGTCAGCATCAGACGCTCGCGGCTCAGAAAGTCGCGACGCGCATCAGCAAGCTGCAGGAAAAACGGACCCCGAAACGCAAGCTCCGCGACCTGATCCCCTCGCCGAAGTAATTGCGAGCGGAGGCCGAAAACCAGCAAAACAACTGCTTGGGGCGGGGTTCGCTAGCCCTTCAGCACCTCGTTCATCGACCCCGACCGAAACCCCTCCAGGTCCAGCGCCACATACAAGAACCCCTGTGCCTTGCACCCCTCGACGATCGCTCGCCGCGTCGCCGGCTCCAACGCCCGCGGCAGCTCGTCGACGCCGACCTCGAGCCGCAGCACTTGGCTATGAAAGCGGGCGCGGAACTGCCTGAACCCCAAGTCCGCCAACAGCGCCTCGCAGGCCTCGATGCGGCCGAGCCGCTCGCGGTCGATGGGGGTGCCATAGGGGAAGCGGCTGGCCAGACAGGCCATGGCGGGCTTGTCCCAGAGGTCCAAGCCTAGATGTTTGGCCAGGGCGCGCACGTCGGCCTTGCTCAAACCGGCGTCGACCAAGGGGCTCAGGCCCGCGCGCTCCTTCGCGGCTTTTAGCCCCGGCCGGTGGTCGCCCAGGTCGTCGGTGTTGGTACCCAGACAAATGTTGTCGATCCCCAGGTCGGCGGCGAGCACCTCGGCGACGTCGAAGAGGGAGGTCTTGCAGAAGTAGCAGCGGTCGGTGGGGTTGGCTGTGTAGCGTGGGTCGTCGATCTCGGCGCTCTGGCGCAGCACGTGCCGGACACCCAGCTGCTTGGCGAAAGCGACGCACGCGTCTTGCTCCCGGGCCGCCAGCGAAGGCCCCAACGCGGTGAACGCCACGCAAGAGTCGCCAAGGACCCGATGGGCGACGGCGAGGAGGAAGGCGCTGTCGACGCCTCCAGAGAAGGCGACGATGACCGCGCGCAGTTCGGCCAGGCGCTGCTCGAGCTTGGCGAGCTTCTCGAGGGGCAAGGCGGCGACGGGCTGTGGGTCGAGCGACATGGTGGCTTCGGGGTGTTGGGGCAATTCTGGCGCATCCCAAGGTGGGTCAGTTGCGCCAAAGCGCTACCAGCAAACGCCGAACACCTCAAGGAATCAGGTGGATCCAGCGTCCGAACCAGCCGCCGCCGTCGTCCTCGGTGCGCACGACGACGAGCACATTGCCCATGACGTCGGCCACCGGCAGCGCGCCAAAGGCGCGGCTGTCATAGGCGCCAGCGTGGTTGTCGCCGACCACGAAGAGGTGCCCGTCGGGGACGACCAGCTCTTGGTTCTGTTTGCTGCTCGCCAAGGAGTCCGAGCGCTGCAAGAGCGAGTGGCGCTGGCCAGAGGGCACATCGGCCCGCAGCACGCGCACATTCGAAGGGACCTCGCCCTCGGCAGCAGGGGGCGCATAGGATTCCGACCACGCCAAGGCAGTAGGGCCGACGACGACGGAGTCTCCATTGACGAAGACCTCGCCATCGCGAACCTGCACCACGTCGCGCGCGACGCCGACCACGCGCACCATGAGCTCGCGCTCGCGGGCGTCGGGGTTGCGCACCAACACGACGTCGCCGGCCTCGGGCGTACAAAACTCGACACTGAGCCGCTCGACCAAGACGAGATCGCCCTCGACGAGGGAGGGCATCATGGACGGTGAGGCGACCTCTTGGAGATCGAAGATCCAGACGCAGAGCAGGGCGAGCACGCCCAAAAACACGAAGTTGCGCAGCCGGAAGAAGCGGTTGCCGGCGCGTTTTGGCTTCGGCTTGGCCTTCGCCGCGCCGCGTTTGGCCGGCACGGATTTCTTCGGGGGCTTCTTGCCTGCGGGCGGCTTCTTGGCCTGAGCCATGGACTTTTTCCCAATGCGATCGGGGTATGACGTTTCGAGAACTCTCGAAGGTTTGCGGTGTCCAACGCCGAGCGCGCGGTTTTTCCCGAGCAGCCGAACTGCTAGGCTGCGTGCCTCGAGGAATTCTCGTCGCTGGACGTGAGCGGGCAATCTTTCGGGGAGAACAGGGGGTGGAATGGCTCAGGGTCGAAAGCGGGAGAAGACATGGCGCCTGATCCCGCGGGTACAAGAGATCGGCTTCTTCAACGGGGTCATGGCCACACGGCAGCGGCTGATCACCGTGGCGCTGTCGGCGACGGCCGCCGAGTTGCTGGTGATCTACCTGGTCAGCACCTGGATGCGCGCGACCTCTGGCGCGCCCATGAGCAACGTCCTCATCATCGCGCTCTCGCTCACCGGGTTGCTCGTCGCGGCCTATCTCGACGCGCTGGTCATCGGCGATCTCTTCTTTCCGGGCCGTTGGCGCGAGCGCATCCTCGCGGGCGGCCAGCTCGAACCGCAGGACTGGGAGGAAGAGCAAGCCTTCGTCAAAGAGTACAACGCGCCCTTCTTCGTCATCTTCTTCATCCTGCTCTTCGGCCTCTACGGCCTCAGCCAACTGTTGACCAACCGCTTCCTGGCTTACTATCAGGACCTCGGCTTCGCGCTGACTCTGATGCGCAGCGACGATCCCGACGATCGCCTGATGGGCCTCGAGGAGATGGTCAACCCCCTGCGCGAACAGAGCTGGCAGAACGAGTCCCTGCACGCCCACATCGCCGATCTCGTCGACGACGACGACCCGCGCGTGCAAGCCATGGCGGCTTACGTGGCCGGTCGCCTCGATGTGGTGAGCGCCGCTGACGGCATCCTCGAAGCCTTCCGCCACAGCGACGACGACACCGTGCGCGCCGACGCCGCCATGGCCCTAGGCCGCCTCGAGTGGGAAAAGTCCGTGGCCTACACGGCCAACGCCTTGCGCTCCCCCGACCTCAGCGAAGCCGTGGCGCTGGGCATCCTGCGCGGATTTTCGTTCTCACAGGACGAGCGTGCAGGGTCTTCGGTGATGGTCTTGCTCGAGTCGTGTGCGACGAAGAGCCCACCGCAGGCCTGCTCGAAGGAGGTCGTCGAGGCGGCCTTCTACGCGCTGCGGAAGATGAAGCACGAGGCCGGCCGAAGCGTCGCCATGAGCTATTTGCGCAGCGAGCGCGAGCTGGAGGAGCGCTGCGCCGCCGCGGACGCGCTCCGCTACATCGCGACCGGCGACGACATTCCCGAGCTCCAACGCGCCTTTAGCGAGGTCACGCCCGACGACGAATGCGCCTACGCCCAATGGCGATACCACGAAGAGAAGGCCATCGACGTCACCGAGAAGGAACCGCTGCGCGCCAAGCTGCTCAGGGCCATCGGGAACCGCAAGATCTTCGAAACCTACGAGTGGATCTGGGCAGTCGGCGCCGACGAGAAAGAGAACGACACCACCCGAAAAGTCGCAGAACAGTACGCCCGCGAGATGTTGGCCGCCTATGAGACCCGCAAACACTGAGGCGTCGTCCGGGAACAAAATGCGCATTTGGGCGAAGTCAGAGGTGGGA
>PFUG01000605.1 GCA_002789955.1 Deltaproteobacteria bacterium CG_4_9_14_3_um_filter_63_12
ACCGTCTCGAACGCCCGGCGGTTCAGGGCCCCCGTCAACGGGTCGACCCGCGCTTGCCATTCGACCAGCTCGAGCAGCGCCAAGTTCTCCCAGATCAGTGCGGTCTGGTTGATGAAAAACGAGAAATAGGTCAGCTGATCGCCGTGGATGCCCTCGCCCGAGTAGCGGTTGTCGGCAAACACCAATCCCAGCGTCTTTCCATGCGACTGCACGCGCGAGAGCAGAAAGGGTCCCACTGGGTCCAGGGCCGCCAGAGTCGGATTTCTGAGCGACGACGCATCGAACACACAAGGCCCATCTTGGCTCAACGCCCGACGCAGCTCGTCCCCCGGCGCCTCCGTCGGCGTGAGGCACAAGGTCTGCACATGGTCCTCGAACGCGGTCTCGAATTTGCCGTTCGCCGTGTCTTCGATGAGCTCGTCGATGCCCTTGTCGTCGTATTCCAGGTGTTCCCAAATGGCTCGGGCCTCGGCCAGATCCCCCGGACCAATCGCCTTCACACCCACGAGGGTGCCGACCCCGCCGTCGTCGTGGTCTCTCGGAACGAAGAGCGCCGCACGGTTGAACCCCAGCGCATGGCCCGAGGTGATGCCCGACAGCATCACGTAGAGCGAGGTGTCCACGTCGCGTATGCTGAGCATGTGGCTGGTGATCGAACGCAGCGCCTCGAGCACCGCTGAGCGAAATGCGAACTCCTGAAGCAGCACGCCAAACTCCTCGGAGTCCAGCAGGGTCCACAGCAGGTCGAAGACCACTGCGCGCAAATGGCGCTGCAACAAGGGACGGTCTAGCTCTCGGCTCCACTCGGGTCGGCCAGCTGGAGTGGGGTTGCGGCGTCTCATCCGCATCTGCACCCCATCGGCTATAACGTTGGTCGTGACCTCGCCCAACATCAGATGCTCCGACACCAACGCCATCTTCACGAGCTGCGCTGCCGCCCTAGGCAGCTCCTGGACCGCAGAGCCAATCGAGACCTCGAGGACGAGCGGCTCGGGCAGATGGCTGAAGATGGAACGCATCGCGAGGGGCAGCGAAGCGGTCCTGATTTGATACCGGAGCGCTTCGGAAAGCGTCGACGGCAACGTGTCGGGCTGCATGGTAATGCTCAGTGTCGATTCAACGGAGGAGGTTCCATCTTGTACGACTTCGTGGCACCCGACAATGATAGAGTTGCTCGACCGCGCCACCATGCGCCCAGCGCTAGAAGAACGGCAGGGCGCAAACCAAGATCTCGTTGCAGTTTCCGTTCGCCTTGACGACGCATTCGAAGAAACGCCGCTTCGTGCGGTCTTTCTCTCCCGAGTCGCAGACAAATTGCTTGCAGAACGCCCCCGCGCCCGTATCGCAGAACTGCGTCCCGTCGGTCTCTCCATAGCGCATGGTCGCCTCTCGGCAGGGATCGCCTCCACAGTCCGCATCGGTTTCACAGACGCTGCGGCAATAGTTCGACGCGCAACGTCCGCCGGCCTTGCACTGGGCGTCAGTGAAGCACGACCCAAGGTCGCTCAGAGCGCACACGCCGCCCTCGTCGATCTCCCCGTCGCAGTCGTCGTCGACGCCGTCGCAGGTCTCCTCGGCCGCGCATGCTGCGCAGCGCCCGCTCTCAGGGACGCAGAGGTCGGCAGCGCAGACGAAACCCGCCCCGCAAACCCCTTGCTCGTCGCAGGACGAGAGGCAGTGCTCCTCGGTGTCGCCCGGCGTGCGCACGCAGCTTCCGCTGGCGCAAGCCGCGTCGTAGGTGCAAGGCTGGCACTCGCCGAGCACCGCACAGCCCTCGTCAACCTCCCCGTTGCAGTTGTCGTCCGCCCCGTTGCACTCCTCGACGCGGTCCGCCAGAGCGACTCCACAGGTGCCCGCCTGTGCGGCGAGCACGGCGGCATACGCGTCGATGGCGCCGTAGCCGTAGAACATGCTGTGTCCGTCGGCGTCGTAGCCCGCGTTGAGTCGGTCGAGCTTGCGCGCTGTGTCACGCAGGATTTGGCGAACCTGCGCTGCGGTGAGCAACGGGTTGGCCGAGATGACCAAGCCCGCGAGCCCTGCTGTCGTCGGCGCCGCGCTCGACGTGCCGCCGAACGCCTTGGTGTAGCGCTCCCCTGCGACTCCCGTGAAGACCGTGCCGTAGCTCGAGCCGGCGCTCGGCACCGTGGTCACAATGCCGCTGCTCAGGCCACCGCTGGAGGGCGCCGCCACATCGATGGCGTCGCCGTAATCGCTGTACCAAGACTTGCGGTCCTGATCGTTGTAGGCGGCCACCGCGACGGTCGTCGCATACGAGGCGTAGCCATCGCTGCCCACTGACTCGTTGCCGTTCCCAGCCGCCCAAGTGATCACCGTACCCAAACCGCCGCGGCCCTGGGTCTCCGCGTAGTCGAAGGCGTCTTTCAAGACGCCCGACACCGGCCCGAGCTCGACCGGCTCGTCGACGACCACCGGACTGCCGTCCATGGGCCCCCAGCTGCAGTTGATGACCGCCGCGCCGTGGTCAACCAAGAGGCGCAGGTTTTGCGCCACCTCGACCTCACTCAACAAGCTGAAGTCCACGAAGAGCGGCAAAATCTTGCAGCCCGGACAGACCCCGCTCACGCCGATGCCGTTGTCCCCTATGGCTGCTGCCACGCCCGCGACCGCGGTCCCGTGCGTGCAACACCCCGCCGCAATCGCCGCGCCCAGGTCCGGCGGACTGAGCAACGCCGGCAAGATCACGTCGGCGGCCAAATCTGGATGCAGCCAATCGACACCGTCGTCGTAAATGCCGATGAGCACGCTTGGGTCGCCGCTCGTGATCGACCACGCCTGCGGCGCGTTGATGTCGGCGCTCGGCAACGCGATGGCGTGCGCCGAGGCGTCGAGGTGCCACTGCTCCGCCATCAGCGGCTCGGTGCGCAGCTCATAGCGCCGCAGCAACACCGGATCGGCATACACCACCTGCTTCTCGCGACGCAGCGCCGCAGACCACTCCATCGCATCGCCATTCCCGAGGTCGGCGAGCAAGGTCGACGGCATCGGTCCTGGGCGTACGTCTTTGAGTCCCGTGAGCAGCCGCTTCCTGGTCGTGCTCGTCACATCGTCCGCCAGCCGAAACACGACGCTGGGGACCACCACGACGCTGCCGCCGAGCGCGGTCGACAAGACCCGCAGCTCCTCCCGAGCGCCCCCCACACCGTCCGCCGCGGCGCGCAGCTGCGCCACCGGCGCGCCCTCCAGCAAAACGACGCGCTGAGTCCGGCTCAGAGTCACCTCGGGCACGACCGCCAACAAGGCCGAACGCGCGCTCGAGGCCTCCTCCAACGTCGCGAAACGATAAGCCACAGCCCTCGGAGCGGTGACGGGACCCTTGGACAAGAATGCGCCAAAGCACTCGTCGATGGGCTCAGCCACCACAGCGCACTCGGCGTTGCAGTCCAGCGGTGGCCCCGCATCGACCTCGGCCAGGTCAGCCTCCTCGAGGACGTCTTCGGTATCGCCCAAAGTCTCCAACTCGATGTCCGCGACCTCGACCTCTTCGACCTCGAGCAGCGCCGTTTCGTCTTCGGAGCCGCGCGAGGCGAGCTTGTCGCAGGACGTCAGCCCGGCGAGCACGATGAACGCGGTGCAGGTGAGCAATGACGCGGGGAGAAGGGGCAATGGACGCAGGGTCTGAAGCATGAAATCGGCTCCTCTGGGTGAACCGCGGCATTATGCACGATCTCGGCGCTGGCAACAGGCTTTGCCGCCCCAATGCCGTGCGCGTCTGGCCGCAAACCAACGATTGACTGTGGTCGTGGGAGGGACTACAACTCGATTAACACTTCATCAGGCGTTGAAGTGTTGAACTCACCTCGACCAAGGACCGACCGATGAGCGACGAAATCTGTGCTCCCAACGAGGAGAAGCTCTCCCACGACGTCGCGGCCAGCACCGTGTTCGCCGCTGCGACCTTGTTCCGCGCTCTCGCCGATCCAGGAAGGTTGGAGACCTTGCTCTTGCTGAGGCAGCGCGAGGTCTGTGTCGGCGACCTCGCCGTCGCCCTCGACGAGAAGGTCTCGACCGTTTCGCAACGGCTGCGCTGGCTGCGCTCCGACGGACTCGTCGACCGACAGCGTCGCGGAAAACACGTCTACTACCGGTTCGCCGACGCGCACGTCGAGGCCCTCATGGAGATCGCCCTCGAGCACGTCTCCGAAGAACGAGGCCACAACGACGTCGCCGCGCAGGAGGCCTACGATGCGTGATGGTGGAGGATGCGCTGGCCGCTGTGGGGGTCGCAAGCCCTCGGACGTCGAAGAGCCCGAAGGTCACGCACACGAGCACGACGACGAGCCGATCGCGAGCGCAGGGACGCGGGGCGGCTCGCCGCGAGCCACCCCTGTTCCGGGAAGGGAGCTCAGCCCGATTGAACTTGCCGAGGACCATGGCTGCGGCGACCCCGGCGAGCCCGACGAACATGTGGACGCGGCCATTTGCGCCTCGGGCGGCTGTTGCGGAAGCGGATCCTGCGGCGGCGAGCCGCAGGATCCTCACGCGCCCAAGGACCCGTGTTGTGGCGGGCATGGGCACGAGGAAGCCCACAGCGTCGAGCTGCCTGAGTCATTCGAAGACGGCCTCGAGCGGACCTGTCTGTCCGTCAACGAGCTCTGTTGTGAGACCGAAGCCGGCTTGGCGCGGCGCACCCTGGGTCGCATCGAGGGCGTTCGGAGCGTCGTCGTCGACCTCCTCACCCGAGAAGTTCGAGTCGTTCACACGCCTGGGGTCGAGGCGGAGGTCTTGGCGGCTCAATTGGGCAGCTCCGGTTTGTCCGCGCACGTCGTGCAGGACGGTGAACCCTCTGGCGAGATGGGCGGACGCTGGCCCTGGTTCGGTTTGGGATTGGGCCTGCTCTTCGCGCTCTCCCTGTTCTCGGGTCAAGTCGAAGCGCTGCGCTGGGCGGCAGGGCTGGCGGCGCTCGTCGGGCTGTGGCCCATTGCCCGCAAGGCGTGGGGCTCTCTGCGGCTGCGCGTCGTCGACATGAACGGGTTGATGGTCGTCGCTGTGCTCGGCGCCCTCGCCATCGGCGAGTGGCACGAAGGGGCAGCGGTTGTCTTTCTTTTCGCGCTGAGCGCTTTCTTGGAGTCCCGCGCCATGTCCCGAGCGGGACAGGCGCTCCGGCGCGTGGCGGCGCTCGTTCCGCAACGCGCAACTCTCGCCGACGGGCGAGTCGTCTCCTGTGAATCCGTTCAGCTCGGCCAGACCATCGTCATCAAAGCCGGCGAGCGGGTGCCTCTCGATGGGAGAGTCTCCCTCGGTCAGTCGAGCGTCGACGAGAGCACGCTGACGGGCGAGTCGGTTCCCGTCTCGAAGAGAATCGGAGACGAGGTGTCCGCCGGCACCCTGAACCAGGGGGGCTATCTCGAGGTGGAGGTCACTGAGTTGGCAGGGGACTCCGCCGCCGCCCGGTTGCTCCGTCTGGTCGATGAAGCGCGAGGGCGGCGCTCCCCGACGGAGCGCTCCATCGATCGCTTCGCCAAGGTCTACACTCCCGTAGTCGTCATGGGCGCTCTGTTCGTCGCGCTCGTGCCCCCTTTGTTTGGCGGCGAGTGGTCGGTTTGGTTTTACCGTTCGCTGGTACTGTTGGTGGTTGCTTGCCCCTGCGCTCTGGTCATAGCCACGCCCGTCGCGGTGGTGTCGGCGATGGCGCGAGCCGCACGCATGGGGGTCCTGATCAAGGGCGGCGGCGCGCTAGAAGTGTTGGGCCGTGTCAAAGCCATCGCGTTCGACAAGACCGGGACGCTGACCCGTGGGCACCTCAACGTCGAGGACTGCCACGCGTTTCCTCCTTACACCAACGAGCAAGCCCATCAGATGCTCGTGCTCGCCGAGGGGGCATCGAGCCACCCGCTGGCGGCCGCGCTGCTGCAGCACGTCGACGCCGATCAGCCAGCTTCCGTCGCGCTGCTTGAGACAAGAAGCAGGGCGCAGTGGGCAGACGACGCAAACTACGAGTTCAGCTATCGGACCATCGAGGGGCAAGGCATCGAGGTCTTCGATGGGGAGCGGACGCTCTCGGTGGGGAACCACCGCATGGCGGTCAGCCGGGGCTGGCATGGGGAGCGGGAGCACGAGCTCTTCGAACGCCTCGAGGCTCAAGGCAAGACGGTGGTCTACCTGGGCGCCGGGCCCGACCTGGTAGCGGTCCACGCGCTCTGGGACTCGCTGCGGCCAGAGGCGGCCCCAGCGATCGCGGCGCTGCGGGCCATGGGGCTGAGCACGCACATGCTGACGGGCGACAACGCGGGCGCCGCGGCGAGGGTCCAGGCGCAGGTCGAGCTGGACGAGGTCCTCTCCGAGCTCCTTCCCGCCGACAAGGTGAGCGCCGTCTCGGCGCTGCGGGCGTGGGCGTGGACCGCCATGGTGGGCGACGGCATCAACGACGCGCCGGCCTTGGCTGGCGCGCATGTGGGCATCGCCATGGGCGCACGTGGCAGCGCGCTGGCCGTCGAGAGCGCCGACGTGGCGTTGATGTCCGACGATCTGCGCGGCGTCCCCAAGGTCCTCGCGCTGGGGCGCCGAACCTTGCGGGTGATCTGGACGAACATCACTTTTGCGCTGCTGACCAAGAGCGTGGTCTTGCTCTTGGCCGTGGCCGGTCTGGCGACGTTGTGGATGGCGGTCGCCGTCGACGTGGGCACCACCTTGCTCGTGGTCCTCTACAGCCTGACTCTGCTCAGAGGGGGCGGGGTGTCGCAGGACCCCGGGTTTCCTGCGCTCGCGCCTCAGACAACCCGTGCGGGCTCGTCGTAAGTAGAATCACTGATTGAGATTTTCCGAGGATTGAGTATGGTGGCGGCGATGGGTCGAGGGGGCTCCATCCGACGGCTGTCCGCTTGGACACGACCGAAACTCCAAAGCGGTTGGTTCGCCGATCTAGGTTGCTGAGAAAGACGGGCAGTAAGGAATACTCGCCCAAGGCACGTGTTTCGCAACGTCAGGCTATTCGCCTCGCCCTCGAGAGGGCCGCACGTTGTAACGTGTCCGATCTGTCCACGGAAACAGTCCTCGCTCGCGCCTCGTCGCGCTCCGAGAGGAAGGCTTCTTTGATGAACCTCAAGAGTGACAGCTCAATCCAATCGATCATCGACGGGATCGCCGACCCCATCATCGTCATCGACCCCAAAGATCATCGGGTATTGTGGTCAAACGAGGCAGCCAAGGCCTCGGCTGGGTGTGAAATTGGCGAGCGGCCGACCTGTCACTGGCTCTCCCATTGCCGGGACAAGCCGTGTCATGAATCGGGGGAGGACTGTCCTCTGCCGGCCGTCGTCCAGACCCGCAAGTCCGTGCGCACCACCCACATTCATCGCGGCGAGAACAACCGGCCCATCCACGTCGACATCCTCGCCTCGCCGATCGTCAACGAGGCCGGAGAGGTCACGCAAATTGTGGAGATCATTCGCGACATCACCGAGATGGAGATGGCGCGCAAAGAGCTCGCCTCGTCCAAACGCGGGCTCGAGCAGCAGATCCGGGCGGCCACGGCGCACCTCACCGAGGTCAACCGGAAACTCAGAGAGGAGAACAGCGAGCGCAAGTTGGCGGAGAATGCGCTGAAACACTCGGAGGAGCGCTATCGCACCCTCTTCGAGTCCCTCATCGATGCGGCCTTCCTCGTCGACGCTCACGAGGGCCGCATCCTGGACGTAAATCGCCAGGCCATGCACCTCACGGGACGGAGCAAGCAGGAGCTCGTCGGAACCGCCATGCGCGACCTTCATGCAGCGTCGCCATCGACCTTTGATCGGCTCTTCGGCGAGCCCCATGCGGGGCAGATGATCGAAGGGGACGACGTGATCCAAGGCGCCACCGGCGAGGTCCCGGTGGAGATGCGCTCGGTCTTCTTCGACACCCATGAAGACACGCTCGGGCTCTTCATCTACCACGACGCCAGCGAGCTGCGAGCCTCCGAGCAGGCGCGCGCCACGCTCGAATCCCAGCTCGAGCAGGCCGCCAAGCTCGAGGCCATCGGGCGACTCGCGGGCGGCATCGCCCACGACTTCAACAACATGCTCGCCGTCATCCTCGGGACGATCCAAGAGCAGCGTCGCTTCCACCACCTCACCGCAGCGGAGAGCTTCGAGCACATCGAGCGGGCCGCCAAGCAAGCCGCCATCCTCACCAAGCAGCTGCTGGCCTTTGGGAGACGCACGGTCCTCAAGCCGCAGGTCATCGACCTCAACACCGTCGTGAAAGAGGTCGACGAGATGCTGCGCCGGATCATCGGCGGCGGCATCAAGCTGGACTTCGAGTACGGTGAGCTCGACGCTATCTACGCCGACCCCTCTCAGCTCGCGCAAGTGGTCGTGAACCTGGCCATCAACGCCAAAGACGCCATCAACACCAGTGGGCACATCGTCATCTCGACGTTCCGTTGCACGGTGTGCGAGCCAGGTGGGCTCGAGGCCCGCGAGGGCGGCGAGTACATGGTCTTGCGCGTCCAGGACAACGGCGTCGGTATGAGCGAGACGGTGCGCTCGCGCATCTTCGAGCCCTTCTTCACGACGAAGGAGGAGGGCAAAGGCACCGGACTCGGTTTGGCCATGGCCTACGGCATCGTCAAACAGAGCGGTGGCTTCATCGACGTCCGCAGCGTCGAGGGCGAGGGCACCCAGATCGACATCTACCTGCCCTCTGCCGAGGTCCATGAGCCCGACGTCCACACCGAGAAGCTCACCGCCACCATCCTGCTCCTCGACGACGAGGATCTGGTCCGCAACCTCAACGGTCGGCTCTTGGAGTTCGAAGGCCACAAGGTCATTCAAGCCGCCAACATCGAGACCGCACGCGGCATCATCCGCAAGTCTTCAGAGCACATTGACCTCCTCCTCACCGACGTCCTGTTGCCCGGCATGCGCGGCGACGACTTCGCCCAAGAGGTCACGGCCCAGCACCCCAACCTGAAAGTCCTCTGCATCTCCGCAAATCCCGGCTCGCTCGAAGACTCCAATCGCACGGTCGCTTGGCCGTTCCTCGCCAAGCCTTTCAAAGCAGAACAACTTTTGGCCAAGGTCGCAGAGGTTCTACGGCAGTAAAGGCCTACTACGCCCTCGGGGCGGTCACGCCTCGAGCTCGAGGCATTGAAACCACGAGAGGGAGACACCATGAGCCGCGCACCCGCCTTTCCACTCTCAGAGCAGAAGCAACTCCTCGCCATCGCACGCCGTTCAATCACCGCGGCCTGTGCGGGCGACGAAGCCCCACTCGAAGGCGAGCTGTCTGACGCCCTGCAAGTTCGCGCTGGGGCCTTCGTCACCCTCTATCAAGCCGGCTCCTTGAGAGGCTGCGTGGGCACCTTCGACGCCTCTAAGCCAGTGGCCGAGGTGGTACACCAGATGGCCGCCACCGCCGCGCTTCGGGACCATCGCTTCCACCCAGTCGAGAGCGACGAGGTCAAGGGGCTGCGCCTGTCGATCTCCGTGCTCTCACCGCCCCGTCCGGTGCGTGCGCTCGACGAGATCGAGGTCGGCCTGCACGGGCTGATCGTCACCAAGGGCTACCGCCGAGGCGTGCTCCTGATGAAGGTGGCCGTCGAGAACGGTTGGGACCGCGACGAGTTCCTCTCGGCGACCTGCGTCAAGGCCGGGCTCGACGCTCGCGCTTGGAGAGAGTTCGGCGAGCCAGGCGGCATCACCATCGATCTCTTCGAGACCTTCGATTTCGCCGAGTAGACCTCGGGGTTATCCCCAAGAGTCTTCGCTCAGCGCGGCTTGCGTGGGTTTCCTGTCGCCTTGAAGGCGCGGTAGTCCGCCAAGATCTCGCGGTGATCGAAGGCGATGACCTCCGGCAGCGAATCGAGCGAGAAGATGTGGGCGTTCATCGCGTCGTCGGAGCCCTGGGGAGCCCCGCTGGCGCGGCCGACGAAGACCGTGCTGACGGTGTGCAGGCGCGGGTCTCGGCCGGGCGCCGAGTACACGTAGAGGAGGTCGGTGAGCTCGACGTCGAGGGTCGTCTCTTCTTTGGCCTCGCGGCGCGCGGCGTCTTCGAGCGACTCGCCGTAATCCACGAAGCCACCTGGCAACGCCCAGCCACGCGGCTCGTTGGCGCGTTCGATCAGGACCACGCCGCCCTCGAGCTCGATGATCACATCCACGGTCGGGGTCGGGTTTCGATAGACGGTCATATGCTCTTCTCCTGGTCAGAACAGCGCGTCGATGATGGCTCCGAGCTGGTCTTTGCGCCAAAGGCTGGTCAGGTCCATGGTCAACGCCACCGAGACGTGAATCATGAAGCCGAGAATGATGGACCCCGTCCGCAATGACAAGAGTCCGAGCACTGTCCCCGCGATGATCGCGCCAAACGTCTCGGGCATGGGCTTGCCGTAGTGGATCATGCAGTAGGGGACCACCATGACCATGACGGAGTAGGCCCCGAACCGCTCTTTTGTCCCGTGCAAAATGAAGCCGCGGAAGAAGAACTCCAAGCTGAGGAACTGGGCGGCGTAGGCCAGCTCCCAGGTCCAGAAACCAAGGGGATTGCGCGCCGCCGCGCCGTAGAACGGATATTGCTGCTGAAACTGCGGCGAAGCGCTCACCAGATAGACCAAGGGCAGGATCACGCTGAACATCAGCACGTAGACCCACATGTGCTGCAACGTGCCTTTCAGGCGCAGCCCATAGTCCGAGAGGCGTTCCCGCAAGACGACGACCACAAAGAGAGCGGGGATGAGGAAATACGAGACGACGCAGACGCCGGCCCAATACAGCAGCTGCCAGAGTTGGGCCTCGGGGGAGTTCTTCTCGCGGATGGGTCGGGTAAAGAGTTCGACGAGGTGCCAGCCACGGGGAGCCGAGACTGGGTCGTCCATGAAGCGGATTTTCAAGAGGTCGAGCGCACCTTGGCCGACGCCGCGAGAATGGACGTACTCCCAGTAGTAGCTGCTCTTACCGAGGTACTCGAGGAGGGTCAGGCTAATGGCCGCGAGGACCAGCACCGAGATGACTTTCCAGTGGATTTTTCCGGGCTTTCGAGCCTGGCAGTGCTCGAGAGACTGGGTCTCCTCCGCCGCGACTCCGGCCACGACATAGGTTCTCCACAGCCCGGCTAGCCTGGCCCCGAGCCCGACTGGGGTCGCAGAGGCTTGTGGTTGCTGGGTCTGCGGAGGCCGGCTCACTCGTCTCCCCATAACTTCCTCGTGCTGCTGCGGCGTGACGCGAACGCCGAATGAGAGGGCGTCGTGCTCCCCCGCGAAAAGAACCGCCGTGCGTCATAACGACCGGGCACGCAGAGTGCAACAGCGTGAGCCGCCTACTCAGCCGCCTCCAGCCTTGATCTTGGTCTCCAAGATCTTGCGACGAGGATGTTTGGGGTTCTTCTTGAGCACTTGCTCATAGGCTTTGGCGGCGTCCTCGCGACGAGAGGCTCGCAGGTAGGCGTCTCCCAACGTCTCCCAGGCCTGCCAGGAGCGAGAGTTGAGCTCGAGCGACTCCTTCAGCAGTACGATGGCGTGGTTGGCGTCGCCCGCCTTGAGTTTCTTCTTCGCCTCTTTGTGGAGCTGCGCCGCGCGATCACGGCTCTGCTTGCGGCGATCTTTGCGTTCTGTGTCGGTGTCACCCGCCGCAAGCTCTGGCCCCGTCTCTTCGATCAGACTTCGCTCGCTGCTCGGTTCCTCGGTGGCGCGGCTCGAAGCGCTGCCGGACAACCCTACGACCGCAGCGCGAGCAACGAGGCGCGACAGGACGCGCGGGTCGATCCGGCGCTGGGACCTGGGTGTAGGCGGGTCGGACGGAGCCAGTGTCTCGGGGGGTGTCGTCTCCGAGGCCGCGCTGCTCATCCCGCCGTCGTCGTCCCTGCCCCCCGAGGCCAAAACGAAGACCAAGACCGCTGCAATCAACCCCATCGTGCCGCCTAGGGCAATGGGCAAGAGCAGTTTCTTGCGCCCACTGCTGCGTCGCTGAGGCGCGAACGCTGGCTGGTGCACAATGGTGGCGGCAGAGTGCTGCACGAGGGCGCTGGTGGATTTGCTGCGGTCGATCGACGACTCGCCGCCTTCGGAGAGGTAGAGCTCGTAGGCCGCCTCGAGGGCCTGCCGAAACTCCCCTGCCGTGGCGTAGCGGTTGTCCGGAGACTTTTCTAGGGCCCGCGCGCAAACCACCTCGAGCTGCGGCGCCACGCGGGCGTCCAAGCGCGCTTTGCTCGGCGGCTTGGGCGTGTCCATGAGGATGCTGCTGGCCATCTCGACCGCAGACTTGCCGTGGAATGGGAGCCGGCCGCAGAGCATGAAGTACAGGATGATGCCGAGGCTGAAGAGGTCGCTGCGGGCGTCGACCGTGGCGCCCGAGACCTGCTCCGGGCTCATGAACGCCGGGGTCCCGCACACCAAGCCGTCGCGCGTCAGCCCCTCACCTTCGATGTCCTGCAGCTTGGCGATCCCGAAGTCCAGCACCTTTGCCAGCTCTTCGCTGCCTTTGGCGACGACGACGATGTTCGCTGGCTTGATGTCGCGGTGGATGATGCCCTGTGAGTGGGCCTCGTCGAGCGCCCCACAGACCTGGGAGATCAGGCTCACGACGCGGCGAGTGTCGATGGGGAAGTCTTGGCTCACGATCTCGGACAGATCACGGCCCTCGAGAAACTCCATCGCCATATACGGCGTGCCCGACTCGGTCTGACCGAAGTGGATCACATTGATGGTGTTGGCGTGCTTCAACCGGCTGGCGGCGAGTGCTTCTCGTCGGAAACGCTCGACGACCACCCTGTCTGTGACCAGCGACTCCCGCAGGACCTTCAGTGCGACCTTCCGGCCCAGCGCCAGATGAGTCGCGGCGTAGACCACGCCCATGCTGCCGACCCCGACAATCCCGTCGACCCTGAAGGTGTTGTCGATCACGGAGCCAACCCGCTCCATGTTCGACGCCCCCACCTGCTCCATCTGGATGGTGGCCCCACAGTAGGCGCAGAAGTTCGCGTTCGAGACGAATGGACGACCGCACTTCATGCACGAGGGGCGCTCTGTCGGGGATGCTTGGTTCACAGACTCATCGGTCGTTGAGGATACTGGACCTGACAGGCGCGAAGCGCTCCTTGGAAGCGTGAAATCCGGCCTCATGGCGAACGCCCGGAGTATAGCGCGCCTCTGCAGCGGGGCAAAGGCAGGCCGTCATGGAGGGCCGCCCACCTGGGGCGTTGCATAGCGCTTCACGTTGGGTTACGTCTTGCTGCGAAAGACTCGACTGTCGGCCAGGTGAACGCGGCCGTTCGATGACCTGTCTCGATGCCCCGTCTCGATGACCAATGAGGTGAGCTGTGGTGCAAGGTTTGATACGCCTCGTCGTCGCATTCGGCGTCCTCGTGCTCGGCAGCCATGACGCTTGGGCACAGGAGGCGCCGGTTCCCTCTGAGGCGAGACCAAAGATTGTCGTCGCAGTGCTCGGTGGCTCCGACGTCCCTGAGGACGTCATTCGAGATCTGCAGGACCTGTTCTTGACCGCGCTCGCGGAGAACTCCGGCTACGAGCTCATCGACCGTGAGACCCTCTACGCCAACAGCAGCATGCAGAGCGACGTCGACCTGCTCCTTTGCGTCTCTCAGGCCGTCTGCCTGCGGCAGAAGCAGGCCGAGAACGGATTCGAGCAATACGTCTTGGTCAAGGTTTCCCGCACCGAAACCGCTCTCGAGTTCAGCGTCGTCACCTTCAACTACACCAACGACCAGCCCATCGACTTCGCGAACAAGCAGATCGCCGGCATCAATGACGTCGACGGGTGGATCGAGAAAGCCTTCGCTGCCGCCGAGCGCGTCACGCTCATCCCCGTCAGCACCAGCCAAGTCGTGACCCACTGCGAGGAAACGGGCTGCGAAGGCAACCTGGAGTGTGTCAACAACCAGTGTGTGGCTGAAGAGCAATCCGGCGGCGACGGCCTGGACTGGTGGCTTATCGGAGGTGGAGCCGGAGCTGGGCTCGGACTCGCCCTCACGATCACCTCCATCGTCTTCTACTTCGACGCCACCGACAAAACCGACGCCTTCGCCGACACCTATCTGAAAAACTCGGGCGCTTACGTCTCGGACCTGACCCAGAAACAAGCCATTGCACGTGTCGACGAGATCAACAGCGCAGCCAACACCTATCAGCTCACCCTCGGCCTCGGCCTCGTGACGCTGGCCGCCGGCAGCGGCGTGCTCGCTTGGCGGCTCTTCTTCGCCGACGAGCCCACCGAGCCCGTCTCCCTTCTTCCCTTCCTCGGGCCCGACGGCAACGGACTGAGTGCCGCCTTCGAGTTCTGAATCCGACGTGGGGTTTCCGACGGGCGGCTGCCGGCCGCCCTCGCGCTTTGCTCGCATCCTGCTCGCAACCCTTCGGGTTTGCACGACTCTCCGCCGTCCCTAGCTCCGAGTTCCTGTTGCTGTGCGGCCGCTGGCCGCCCTCAAGACTGTTGGCCTCCCGTGATTCTCCGTCGGACCCACCTGCTCGCCTGCGTTCGAGCCTCGCTTTTGGTCGCCCTGACCGCGTGCTCCCGCGAGTCCGACGCGCCGCCCGCGACTCGTAGTGTTGAGCAGGTGGAGACCGTGCCCGTTGTTCCTTCGCTTCCTGACGTTCCAGAGACTCTCGAAGTGCTCGCACCAGCCTCAGAGTTCAACCTCTCGGGCGCGGTGTTCGGACCAGGGCTGGATGGGCTCGGCGCGGCGACGGTTGTGCTGGTGGACCTCGAAGGCGAAGAGCAGGCGCTGGAGGTCTCTTCAGACGGGCGGTTTGCGAGCCCCGCTCTGCCTCGCGGGCTGTATACGCTGCGCATCGCCGCCCCAGCGCACCAGGCCAAGCGCCTGCTTGGACTGGTACCGGGAGGCCCGCCGCTGCGCATCGAGCTGGCGCCGGTGGGCGGCTTCGCCGTGCGCGTTGTCGCCGAGCAGGTTCCAGTGGTCGGCGCGACCTGTCACCTCGGTGCCCCTGGGCTGTTTCCGTCCCGGTCGGCACTCAGTGACAGCGAGGGTCGGTGCAGCTTCGGCGAGCTGCGATCCGGACGTTATGAGCTCTTCGTCACTGCTGGCGCACTTGGGGCGCCCTTGCGAGACCTCGATGTCGTGGAGCCAGCTCCCGCCGAGCCCGCCCAGGTCGAGCTGTGCGCCGCGCAGGACCTGCAGCTCCTCGCCGTTGGTCCAGACGGAGAACCGCTCAGGGACGTGCTCGTGACGGTGGCGCACGCACCGATGCACGTCCAGGCCTTGAGCCTGGTGACGCCGTCCAGCGGGGCGCTGAGCTTCACGGGCCTGGTCCCTGGAAACTACTCGGTCAGCGCGCGGGCTTCGGGTTACCTGCCCTTCGGACCGACCACCGTCTACCATCCCGCAAAGGAGCCAATTCGTCTGCAGCTCGACGCCGGGGCTTTTGTGGCTGGACGCGTCGTCGACCCCGTTGGGAACGACGTGGCAGGCGCACATCTGGTGGCCCGCGTCGAGGCCCTGGACGGCACGCTCTGGGTCCTCAACCGAGACAAGCTCTCCCACCTCAACCGGCTAGTGAGGCCCGGTGGACGCTCCATCGGACACGGTCAGACCTACTTCGGCACGGACAACGACGGGACCTTCGAGATCGGTGGCCTGCCGGCTGGAACCATCACCCTGGAAGCGTGGAAAGACGGCTGGGTTCCGGCCCGCGTCGGCGTGGTCGTGCTCGAAGCCTCGAGCCGGGCCGACGGCATCGAGCTCGCGGTCAAACCCGGCGCCTCGTTGCTGGGCCGAGTGCAGGACCGGCAAGGCGGGCGCGTCGCCGGGGCCGAGGTGCGCTGGCGAATGCCAGACTCAGGGGTTTGGGGCTGGCGTGAGCCCATCCTCACCGACGAGTCGGGGGACTTCGCGCTGACGGGCATCGCCGACCCCATCGACCTGGAAATTCGCGCCGAGGGCTGCGCTCGTTGGACCCAACTCACCGCCGCCAACCCCGAGCGACAGGTGTTCGAGCTCGAGGGCCTCGGCGGCCGGCTCGGTGGGCGAGTGCTCGGACCAGACGGCGCGTTGGCCGACGCCTCCATCGTTCGGCAGAAGGGTGATGACGGCCTGCATTGTCGCGGCAAGACCGACGCGAACGGAGGTTTCGAGCTCACTGGATGCGCCGAGGAGCCCACCCTTTTCCTGGTCGACGCCGTGGGACTGGCGCAGGGCTGGTTCAGTGCTGGGCCAAACGACGAGGTCGAGGTCACCCTCAATGTCGGCGTTTCGTTGCGGGGCCGAGTCGAGGATGTCCACGGCCGGCCGCTCGAGGGCGTGGTGTTGAGCGTCGAGCCCGTCGCAAGCTCGGTGGGCGACGGGCTCGTGGGCGTTTCCATGCGTGAGTTCAACGGCGTCATCGAAGTGGAGCACTTGCCGCCCGGTCTGGTGACGTTGCGCCTAGAGGCCGCCAATTATCGACCTTGGTCTGGGGAGCGTGAGCTGCTCGTCGGGGAGCCCGTCGATCTCGGCGTCGTGACCTTGGTCCCGTTGGCGCGACTGAGCGGTTTCGTGCTGGACGCCTACGGTGCGCCGGTGAGCGCGGCGAAGGTGAGGAGCGACGGGGGGAGCGAGGCGCTCAGCGACGAGGATGGGCGCTATCAGTTGGAGGTGTCGGACGAGAGGAGCCGCTTGTCGGCCGTGCATTGGGCCCTCGGGCGAGGAGCCCTCGACATCGAGGCTGGCTGCGGTGCCGGGAGGTGCGACGTCCGGCTGACCGAAGAGGTCGCGAGAGAGGGCTGGCGCGAGCTGTTGGCGGCGGACGGCGTCACGTTGGTGAACGAGGAGCGAGGAGTGGTGGTCAGCGAGCTGGCGTCGGACTCCCCGTGGGTGACGATGGGATTGCAGCGGGGGGACTTTATCGAGGAGCTCGACGCGGCGGGCGGGGTGGTGCGTGAGCTGGAGGTGGTGCGAGAGGGGCGGCGGCGGTACGTGTTGCGCTTCGAGTGACTCGCAAGCGCAGGGACGCGAGGTGGCTCGCTTCGAGCCCCCTCGATGTGGCTCGCGTCGAGCCCCCTCAGGATAGTTGCTGTGGGTCGGCCAGGGGTACGCCGCGGGCTTCCCACCTCTGCGGGGGGGGATTCGGCCCTCTCAGGGCCAGCTCGCGAACGCCCAGGCGCAACGCCGGACGAATCGCGACGCACCCGTGACCTGGGCCTCCGCCCTGAAGGGGCGGCCCACAGATTTAGCCCAGTGCGGAGCGCAGGGCCGCGCGTCCGACCGCCCGAACCCACAAGTGTACAAACTCCAGGAGGTGGCTCGGAGCGAGCCAGCTTGCGTGCCGACGCACGATCCGCGACCTTTGATCTCTCCGTTGCCAGCGATCTCGGAGCCACGAGTCCTGTTGACGAACACAAAGAGAGGCCAATATACTCGCCGCGCTGCGTTGGAGCCTTAGGGTCTGGCGCGCGACTAGGTCGGTCCTGGAGAGCCTTCGTGAGAATATGGGTTGGCCGAGCGCTGTTAGGTCGTCCTTGTGCGCCCCGGAGAAAGTACGACCGCTCGTGACACGGCAGACGGTGAGCGGTGAGGGAATAGCGAGTGATTCGCCCGATTATTTTTGGAAAGTTCTGTTTGTTGGAGCGCATCAGTGTTGGCGGAATGGCCGAGATTTATCGAGCCAAGCTGGTCAACGCCCCGCACTTCAACCGCTTCCTCGTCGTCAAGCGAATCCTTCCCAACCTCGCCGCAGACAACGAATTCATCACGATGTTCATCGACGAGGCGAAGATCACCGTTGAGTTGAACCACCCGAACATCTGCCAGATCTACGAGCTCGGCCGACTCGAAGACGCCCACTACATCGTGATGGAGTACATCCCTGGCAGGGATCTCCTGGGTCTGCAGAACCGCTACCGCCGACAAAAAAAGATCATGTCGGTGAGTCAGGCCTGCTTCATCACGGCGCAAGTCGCGCAGGGCTTGGACTACGCCCACCGAGCGGTCGACTCTGAGGGACGCGCCCTGCACCTCATCCACCGCGACGTGAGCCCGCAAAACGTCCTGATCTCCTTCGAGGGGCTGATCAAGCTCATCGACTTCGGCGTCGCCAAGGCGGCCAGCAAGAACTCCAAAACCCAAGCCGGCGTCCTCAAGGGGAAGTTCGGCTATATGTCTCCCGAGCAGGTCTCTGGCGAGGGCGAAGTTGATCATCGCTCAGACATTTTCGCGCTCGGCACCGTCTTCTGGGAACTCCTCACGGGACGTCGCCTCTTCCACGCCGACAACGAGTTCGCCACCCTTGAGCTGGTGCGAGAGTGCGACGTCCGGCCGCCGTCAGAGCTCAACCGGCTGGTCCCCCCGCAGATCGAGGCGTGCGTCATGCGCGCGCTCTGCCCGGACCCAGCCTACCGCTACCAGTGGGCCGGAGAGTTTGCTCGTGACCTCTGGATGTTCCTCAACTCCTGCAATCCGCCCTACACCCAGTGGCACTTGCAGAACTGGATGTGCACCAACTTCGCCGAGGACCTGGAGAAAGAATGGGAGAAACTCCCCATCTTTCAGCAGATCAACACCATCGACGACGTGAAGATGTACAACGACCGGCTCGCTGCCGAGGCCGAAGCCAAGATGCGCGAGCAAATGGCCTCCTTCATCGCTGCGCCGGTCCAGCAGACCTACGACTTCGAAGGGAACGTCGTCCCCGAGCTCACGGACATGACCGACAACACGGGCGGGAGCACACAGGTGTTCACCCCCGAGTTCGATTTCGGCGCCGTCGAGGACCTCCCCGGGGATGACACCAACCCCGCTATCCTGCCGGCGCCGGGTGCGCAGGTGCAGCCCGGAATGCCGCCCCGAAATACAGCGAAGTTCGATGAGGGCGACATGGACTTCGACGCCCCCGTCGCCGAGACCCCACCGCCCGAAAACCCGCTGCACATGTCCGTCTACCAGATGGACGCGCTCGTCATGCCCATGGAGCCGGCGAGCAACAGGACCACTATCATCCTCAGCACCCTGATCATCCTGATCTTGTGGGGGGGGGGCGGCTTTGGGGCTTACTGGTACTTCGTCCTACGCGTCCCGGTCACCGTCGCCGAGACGTCCGTGCCCGTCGCGACCGTGTCCATCGAGGTCAAACCCAACAGTCCGGGCATCATCGCCACGCTCATCAGCCAACCCAACAACCAGGTCGTGGCCAATGGCATCGGCTCGAAGCTCGAGTTCGGCGACCTCGAGCCTGGGAAATATGTCCTCGAAGTCGAGCACCCCAACTTCGAGACCGAGAAGCGTGAGCTCAACCTCGGCGATGGCATGAGCACCGTCAAAATCGACATGCTCACGCCCAAGACAAAGACCGTGCGGATGACGCTCAACCTCATCCCCGCCGAAGCCGCCATCTACGCCAATGGGGAGCTCTTCGAAGGCTCCGGAGCCGAGCGCAAGCTCGACCTCGATGCGGAAACGGAGTACGAACTCGAGGTCAAGGCTCCCGGCTATCAGAGCTTCGTGACCTCTGTCACGCTGCGTGAGGACACCCCACAGTCCCTCGACGTGAAGCTCGAAAAGGGCGTCGCCACCGTGCAGGTCAAGTCGTCCCCGCCGGCCGAGCTGTGGCTCGAGAACAACGGCGAGTGGGAGAAGGTCGGGAAAACCCCCAAGACCATCACCGACCTCGATCCCACGATGGTCTACCGAGTCGAAGTCCGCGCCAAGGGCTACAAGACTTGGTCGAAAGAGATCAGCTTCGACGACCAGTTCGACAAGAGCTACCTCGCCCCACTCAACAAGGAGTAAGCGCCAACGTCGTCAGACGGCGCGGAAGCCGAGCGCGCGGACCCTGGCGCAACAGCTCGTCCGCGCCTCAGAGTGGAGCCTCGCCTGGTGGTGCGCCGGACTCGAGCTGCCGCGTCTCCATCAGAAAGAGCTGCCGTTCGACCATCTGGATCAGCGACTCGATCTCGCCGGCTGGCTCGACGCCAACGCCCGCGATCTGGGCGCGGTGGAGACGCTTGTTGACGAGCTCCAAGTCCGAATGGATCGACTCCAACAGCACGAGGGCTTCGACGTAGTGAACCCCTCCCTCGAGATCTTCGATGGGCGCACGCTCGGACAGGTCGATCGAGGGGAAGAGCTGGGCGCGCACGATGAGCGTCTTGGCGCTCGCCAGCCCATCGTCATCTCGCCGCGCGAGCTGATACTGCGCGAGGCTGAGGATCGACCGATAGAAGCGCTCCTCGCAGTCGTCGCGGTTGTCGCATTTGCCGAGCGGCAGGCCGTCGACAGCGAACTCCTCTGGGATGGGCAGCGGCGTGAAGGCCTCACTGGGCACAAACGGCGAGCGGCCCCAAGGCAGGAAGTCTCCCTCGAGGACCTGCAGCTCCTGGTCCCGGATGACCAGCTCGAGGTCACGGGAGTTGAGGGCCGAGAGTGTCACGAAGACGACCCCGACGAGCAACACCGCGGCCGCCGCCAGGAACCAGCCGAGCCACGAGCTCGTTTTCGACCCTATGTCGATCTCGGCCAATCTTGCGCCTGTTCTCTCGAGGTCTCACGGTTCTTTAGGCATCGGCTCGAGTGCTGAGCTCGGGGACTTCGCCGGCGAAGTAGCCGATGTAAGGGAGGTTTCGGAACCGCTCGTCGTAGTCGAGGCCGTAGCCAACGACAAAGTGATTGGGGATGACGAAGCCCACGTAGTCGAGGTTCACGTGGACGATCTCATTGTCGGGCTTGTGGAGCAGGCTGCAAATCTTGACACTCTTGGGGTTGCGCGTGCGCATCGTGTCCATCAAGAAGTTCATGGTCAGACCGCTGTCGACAATGTCCTCGAGGATCAAGACGTGGCGGTTGTTGACTGGCTTTGAGAGGTCGGAGGTCAGGCGAACGACGCCGCTCGTCTCCGTGCGAGACCCGTAGCTCGAGAGGCCGAGGAAGTCGCAACACAGCGGCAAGCGGATGTGCTTGAGCAGGTCGGCATAGAAGGGGATGACCCCCTTGAGAATCCCGACCACGACGACGTCCTTATCTCGGTAGTCCTCGGTGAGCTGCGCCCCGAGGGCGGCGCAGCGCGCCATGATCTCGGCCTCGGTGATCAGCGGCGTAATGAACTCTTCGTATTGCTCTAGGGATTTCATGCTGCCCCTGCAAGATATGGACAATTCCTGCCGCGCTTACCACTCGGCAATCCATGTCCACTCGACGACAAACCGTTTCAAAAAGCACCTAGACCCAGGAGTTATTCATGAGCTCACCGAACCCACCGCCACCTGGGATGATGTAGTCTTTCTCGTTGAGTCCCGTCTCTTCGTCCCAACGGCTCCCCGGTACCGTCTGCAGGACGTCGACAGCGGACATACCCCGATCGAGGCGCAGCGCGTAGATGTAGGCCTCCGGGTGGTCCTTCAAGATGCGCTTGATGTACTGCGGCGTGATGATGAGGTTGAGGCAAGCCATGGCTCGGGCGTTGCCCCACTCGCTCTTGTAGTACGCCATGGCGGCCGAGAGGCTGGAGCCCGTCGCGCCCATGGGGTCGGGAAAGAGGACGATGCGGCCGTCGATGGGGCCGCCGATCTTTCCCCCTGTGATCGTGGCGCCGCTGACCTTCTCGGAAGCGTCCACCGAGCGGCTGACCATCAGGTGATCTTGGCGGATCTTCTCGGGATTCATGAGCTCGTTGAGCAGCTCGTAGCAGACCATCGACGGCACGATGCCAGCCCGCGCGATGTCTACGGTGACGACCTCGATGTCCATGTCGATCAGCACGTTCTGGTAGACGCCGCGCGGGTTGTCCGCAGCCATGCGCGAGGTCACCTCGGTGAGCTTGCGCGGGAAACCGTCGTTGATCACGGCCACGACGAGCCGCTCATAGAGGCGCCGAACCAGTCGGTTGATTTCCGGCTGCGTCGTCTGCGGCGAGCACAGCCGCGCGAGCAGCGTGGCGGCCACGAGGTCGGAGAGCACATGCACGCGTTCTCCGTACTGGTGCACCAGTTCGTTGAGGCCGAAGTCCAGGTCGGTGTGAGCGATGTCCCTGATGGCGGTCATGGGCATTCCCCCTAGGTGCCGACGCGGGCGATGTTCCCGTCCAGGGAATTCAACCGGCGTCGAGGTGTTTGCTCGTGTTCTCCGAACGTCGAACGTTCGGGCGTCTGCCTTTCTGCGGTCTTGTGGCGAACCTGAGAATTCGTCTCCCGATGTTCGTGTGGGTGGCCCACGCAAGGCCGATGAACCACTCCCGAGGTGTCATCACCGCCAGCGGTTCTGGGCGTTGCAGAGCTATTCTCGATGCACTGTCCCGATTTCTCGTGTTCCTTGCCCAGACGCGGCGCAATCTACCCAGGACCTGCTGTGCTGTCAAAGCCCCCAAAGAACCCACGACGTCGAACCGCATCCGGCCGCCCGAAACCACGACGTCGAACCGCGTCCGACCGCCCGAAACCACGACGTCGAACCGCATCCGGCCGCCCGAAACCACGACGTCGAACCGCGTCCGACCGCCCGAAACCACGACGTCGAATCGTGTCCGACTAGACGAACGCACCAGCCAGTTTCAGCGTCAAGCCCACGTCCCCCGACACCTTCACGGCGCCGCTCTTGACGAGCCGCTTGAAGGCTCCGTGTTCGCTCAGTCCCACGATCAGCTCGTCAAACCCCATCTGTACGACGAGCGCCCCTTGCTTGGCTGGGTCTGCGCCGTTGAAGCGGACCTGTATCGCCACCTGCTCGCCCGGATTCGGAGTGTCGGTCAGGGTCACATCGATGACGCCTTTGACCCGCTCGAGCGCGTTGAGCCGCTTATTGGTCAGGCGAGCCTTCGCGGGAAGCTGCCAGTCGTCGGACTTCTTCCGGAAGCGCTCGGCCTTCTCGTACCAGCCCTCGAGCTCAGCGAGGAACGGTCCCCAGAACTTCGTCTCCCCTTTGAGGGTGACCAACGCGTTGCTCTTACAGCCCTTGGCCACATCGAGGTCGAGGTCGCTCAAGACCAGCGTCCAGGCGCCTCCGCCCTCTCCCGCGAGCTCGACCGCGATCGTCAGGTCGACGTCGCTGAAACGGGGCCACAGCTCGCAGTAGGGCTCGAAGAGCTCAGGGAGCAGCTCGGTGACGAAGGACTCAGGGTCGAGGGTGGCGTCGAAGCGGGGCATGCGAAACTCCGTCTTGGTGGCAGGAATCTTCAGCACAGCGGCGAGCTCTCGCTCCGAGGCGCTGGCGACCGGCACGATAACGAAGAACGGGGGGTGGGGGCCAGCGGTTTGGAGTTGAACTCATGCGGCGCGCGCGATAAAAGGCCCCCGAAGTTTGCCCGAGCCACACAGCCCGCTTAGCGTTTTGGTAGGGAGACTTTCGGTGCTGTTTGCCCTGAGTCGCTAAATGGAATGCCGTGGCAGCGGACCTAGATCCTACTCCGCCGCTCGGGTGGTTGTTTTCTTGGAGGCAATGGAATGCGCAGACCTGATTTCGTTCATGGTGCCGGATTCGTGCTCCTCTTGACCGCTGTCATCGTGATGACGAGCGGCTGCTCGAGTCAAGCCATCGTAATCGGCAACATCACATCGATGGTTGCGACGCTCTTCCTCTTTGTCTCCACGCTCAACCTCACCAAGCACATGTGAGCCCACGGCCAAGGCAGGCCAGACGGCCTGTGCCCGTCCGGAAATACCCCATCTGCGGCGTCGCCTTCCTCCCTCGCTCCTCGGCGTTCCGGTGCGTGGCCTGCGTCGCTCGGTCGTCGGCTCCTTGCACCTTGGGCATTTCCGAACGGGCACTCAAAAGATGTCCTTTGGGAAGGATTGCGTGTTTCGCTGAGATCG
>PFUG01000174.1 GCA_002789955.1 Deltaproteobacteria bacterium CG_4_9_14_3_um_filter_63_12
GTGTAGGTCTTGGTGGTGTTGTTGAAGTCTGGTCCGTTGATGGCGTTGACGGTGATGGTCGCGACGTTGCTGTCCAGGCTGACGCCGTCGGCCGCCTGCACCTTGGCCTGATTGCGGATGACGGTGTTGTTGGGCACCGCCGCGCCGACACGGGCAAGAAACTCGAGAGTGACAGACCCGCCCGCCGCCAACGTTCCCAGCGCTGGGGTCGTGCCTGCGTTCCAGACGATGGCACCCGTGGCGTCGACGACGCCGCCGTTGAGGACGGTCTCGACGGTGAGATTGGGGTCGATGGCGTCGGTGACGACGAGCTGGCTGACGGCCTCTTGGTTGGCCGCGGTGATGACCAGCGTGTAGCGCAGCTGGTCGCCGGGCTTGACTTGGCCGCCGTCGACGTCGACCACGGTCTTGGTGAAGCTGGCCAGGGCCGGGAAGCGCACGGTGAGGTTGGTCGGGTCGTCGAGCGCGGTCGTGCCTGGGTCGTCGGAGAGCCAGGTGGTGCCGGCGGCGATGCTGAGGATGGCTTGGTTGGGGATGACGGTGCCGTTGGGGACCGCGGCGCCGATTTGGGCGGTGTAGACGAGGTTTACGAAGGCTCCGGGCGCGAGGGCGGCCAACGAAGGCGTGGTCGTCGGGGTCCATTTGCCCCGATTGCCGGTCAGGGTGCCGCCGTTCTGCAGCGCGACGTTGGTGAGCCGCGTCGAGATGTCGTCCTCGACGGTCACCGCCGCGTTGGCGAAGCCCGTGTTGGTCACGGTGATGGTGTATTCGAGGGTGTCGCCGGGCTTGTTCAGCGCGCCACCGGTGAGGTTGCGCACGGTCTTCGTGGTGGTGGAGAGGTCGGGCTGGGCGTTGACGACCACGACGGTCGTGTCGTCGACTGCGGTCGTCGCCGGATCGTCGGTCACGAAGTTGATGCCGCCGTCGCCAATGATTCGGGCTTGGTTGCTGATGCGGGTGCCGTCGACGGTGCCCGGCGGGATCTCCGCCGTGAACACCAAGGTCTCGGTGGTGCCCGCCGGGAGGGTCCCGATGGTCCAGGTGATTTCGGCCGCGGAGACGGTGGCGCGCGGGTCGGTTACGCTGACGTTGAAGAGGGTCGCGTCGAGTGGATCGACGATGACCATGGACGTCGCGGCCTGGCTGCCGGCGTTGGTGACGGTGATGGTGTAGCGCAGCGAGTCGCCGCCCAACACCTGGCCGCCGTTCAGATCCAAGACGGCCTTGCTGTGCACCGAGATGCGCGGCGAGGCCGTGACTCGGATGATGGTGGGATCGTCGGCCGTGGGGGTGGTCGGATCGTCGGTGACCGCCGTGTTGCCGCCTGCGTCCTGGATGGTGCTCTGGTTGGCGATGGCCACGCCGTTGCCCACGGTCGCCCCGATCTGCCCAATGAAGTGGACGTCGAATTGGCTCCCGGCCGCTAGGGAAGGCAAGGTCCAGGTGAGCGTGCTGCCGCTCAAGGTGCCGCCTTCCTGCACCGTGATGTTGGTGAGGCGCGTGGTGTCGACGGTGTCGGTGAGGGTGACCGAGGTGCCAGGAGCGTCGCCGTCGTTGCGCACGGAGATGGTGTAGCGGACTTGGTCGCCGGGCTCGTAAAAACCGTCGCCATCGACGTCCGTCGCGGTCTTGGTGGAGGTGGTGAAGCGCGGGGCCGAGGTGACGGTGAGCACCGTCGGATCGTCGACCGCGGGGGTGGCTGGGTCGTCGGTGGGAACCGCGCTGCCGAAGCCAGGACTGTTGAGCTGGGCCTGATTGGCGATGGTGGTGCCGTTGGGCAGGGCGTCGACAATCTGTGCCGTGAAGCGGACGTTAATCGTCTCGCCGATGGCGACCGCTCCGACGTTCCAGGTGATCGTGCGGTTCGTCGCGTTGAACGTCCCGAGGTTCTGGGGCACGACGTTGGTCAAGGTGTTGGCCACGACGTCGGTCACAGTGACGCCGCTGGCTGCGTCGCTGCCCGTGTTCGAGAACGTGATGGTGTAGGTGACCGTGTCGCCTGGCCGGTAGCTCCCAGCCCCAACTCCGGCGACGGTCTTGGTGGCGTCGGTCAGGTTGGCCGCGGAGATGACGAAGAATCCGGTCGGGTCGTCGACCGTCGGGGTCGTGGGATCGTCGGTCAGGACGGGCGTCGTCACCTCGAGTGAGCGCAACTGCGCTTGGTTGTTGATGCGTGTCAGGTTGGCGATGGTGGCCACGATGGTGGCCCGGAAGCGCAGCTCGATGGTCGAACCCGGCGCGACGTTGAGCAGCCGCGGGTCGGTGCCGAAGCTCCACACGATGGTGCGCGTCGTGGCGTCGTAGACGCCGCCGTTTTGGGGCACGACGTTGGTCAAGTTGGGGTCGACCTGGTCGCTGACGACCATGTTGCGGCCCGAGTCGCTGCCCTCGTTGGTGAAGGCGATGGTGTACTCGATCACGTCGCCCGCTTCGATGCTGCCGGCATTGACGTCGGTGAAGACCTTGCTGGCGCCGTCGAAGTTGGGCTTGCTCGTCACGGTGAAGTTGGTGGGGTCGTCCAACGCGGGCGTCGACGGATCGTCCGTGGGCGTCGGAGTCAGGCTCTGAGGGCTGGTGATGTTGGCCTGGTTCTGCACGACGGTCCCATCGGCGATGGGCGTCACAATCTGGCCTTCGAAGGTCAACGTCGTCTGCTCGCCGGCTCGCAGCAGAGGCAGGGTCCAACGCACAGAGCCGCCACTGACCGCGCCGCCGTTGGCTACGGTCACATTGCTCAGCTGGGCCGGGACGGGGTCGACGACGGAGACCAAGGTGGCATCGGCCGAGCCGCTGTTCTGCACGACCAGCGTGTAGCGCACGCGGTCGCCTGGCACGAACACCGTGGCGCCAGAGAGGTTCGCCACGGCTTTGGTGGAGTTCACGAAGTCGGGCTGCGAGACGATGGTGAGCCGCGTGGGATCGGAGGGCGCAGGCGTGGACGGGTCGTCGGTGACGGTGTTTGCAGGAACCCCGGTGCCGGCGATGGCCCCCTGATTGGAGATCACGGTGCCCGACGACAACCCGGGCGCGACCTGGGCCTGGAAGTGAACGGTCACTGGCGTCCCGGGAGTGAGGGTCGCCGGGATGGACCACGTGATGGTCCGGTTGCCGCTGTTGAAGAAGCCGCCGTCTTGGACCGCGATGTTCACCAGATTGAGGTCGACGACATCGGTCAGAACGACGTTGGTGGCTGGGGCGTCACCCGTGTTGTTGAGGGTGAGCGTGTACAAGATCTGGTCGCCCGGCTGCACGTTGCCGCCGTTGATGTCGCTGGCGGTCTTGGTGCTCGTGGAGAGGTTTGCGGCGCTGATGACCGTGAAGCTCGTGGGGTCGTCGACGGCGAGGGTGTTGGGGTCGTCGGAGAGCACTGGGGCGATGAGCTCTGTGGAGAGCACCGACGCCTGATTTCGCACCACGGTCGACGGCGCCAGTGTGCTGGCCAGAGTCGCCCGGAAACGCAGAGTTTTCGAGGCGTTGATGGGGACGGCCCCAACATTCCAGGTGACGGTCCGGGTGCCAGCGGTGTAGACGCCACCATCGAGGGGCGTCACCGAGGCGAAAGCTGCATCGACGACGTCCGAGAGGACCGTGTTGGTCGCCGGAGTGCGGCCCGTGTTCGAGAAGGTCAGGGTGTAGAGCATGGTGTCGCCTGGCTTGATGGTGCCGCCATTCTCGTCGCTGAAGGCCTTCGTGAGGTTGGAGAGGTCGGGCTGAGCGGTGACGCGGAAGACGGTCGGGTTGTCATCGCCTGGCACCGCGGGGTCGTCGGAGAGGAAGGCGAGTCCGCCGTCGGTGAGCACGATGGCTTGGTTGGACACGTTGATGTTGGCGATTGGGCCGATCACAGCGCGGAAGTGCACGCTGGTCACCGCGCCGGCCGCGATGGTTCCGAGGGTCCAAGAGATGGCGCCGCTGCCAGCGTCGAAGACGCCGCCGTCTTCGACGACCACCCCAGTGAGCGCCGTGTCGACCACGTCGGTGACGACCACACTTGTGGCGGTCAGTGTCCCGTCGTTGCGGATGGCGATGGTGTAGCGAACCGTCTCGCCGGGTTGGAACCCGCCAGGCGCGGTCATGTTGACGACGGTCTTGGTGGTGTTCGAGAGGTCGGGCGCGTTGGACACGGTGAGCGGCGTGGTCGAGAGGTTGCGGTTCTGGCCTGGATCCTCGGTGACACTCATCTGCGCCACGTTGGTGATGGTCGTACCGTTGGGAGCAGCGGCCGCGACGGTGCCTCGGAAGCGGACGACGACCTGAGCGGCAGGCCCCACAATGAGGTTCGAGACGATGAGCAGCCCTGTCCCGTTGGCGCCAGCGGTGGGGGGCACGAAGGCCACCTCGGGTCGCGGCGTGACCACCGAGACGCTCTCGATGAACGCCGGGATGTTGTCGAGAATGTTGATGGTTCCGGACTCGGCGCCGTTGTTCCTGAAGGTCAGCGTGAACTCGATCACGTCGCCGGGCTGCAGCAGTCCGCCGTTGACGTCCACCGCCGCCTTGTTGGTGGTGGCGCCGGTGAAGTCGACGCCGGTGCGCAGCTGGAAGGTAGTGGGATCGTTGGCGCCAGGCAGGGCGGGATCGTCGGTGACCTTGGCGCCCGGCAGGAAGGCCGCATTGACGGAGCCCTGATTCGTGATGCTGAGCCCGTTGACGTTTGCTGGATCGACGCCCTTGGCGACGATCTCGGCGCTGGTCAGGATGCGCACCTTATAGCGCAGGTAGACGCCCGTCTGGTTGTCGCCAATGGAGATGTCGTTGACCTCGATGTAGCCGGTCCCGTTGCTGCCTCCGGTGAGGCTGGAGTTGCTGTTGTCGCCGACGCCCGTCGGCAGCTCGATGAGCTGGACGTAGGGCGAGATGGTGTCCTTGAAGCTCAGCCCGCCGACCGCCAGCGTCCCGCTCTTCGAGATGAAGACCTCGTATTCGACGATGTCTCCAGGGGTGGCGTTGCCGCCGTTGAGGTCTTTGTCGATCTTGGTCGGCGTGTTGAGGTTGGCGCCGACTACGGTGATGGTGACGGAGTTGGTCTCGACGGGGGACTCGAGCTCCGTGGCGTTGATGGTCGCGCTGTCCACGATGATCGTGCCGGGCGGCGTCGACGCGATGACGCGCACCTCGTAGGTGATGCGACGATCGTTGTCCCCGAAGTAGGGGACGGAGCCCAAGTTCAGACCCGCGAAGAGCGGCGAGGTGCCGCCCACATCGGGCTTGAGAACGCCGTCGACGCGGGTCGTGCCAGGCACGTACTCGAGCCCCGCGGGCAGAACATCTCTCACCACCACGTTGGTGGCGGTCATGGACCCCTGGTTGGTGAGCGTGAGCGTGAAGAAGACCGTGCCGCCCGGGGCGACCTCACTGGGCACCACGTCGAGACGGGTCTTGTCCGCGGCGAAGTTGGGTGCCAGACGATTGATCCGCATCAGCAGCCAATTGACGATGAGGTACTCACCCCAGCCGTGAGTGTCGAAGGGGCTGTTGTTGAAGGTGCCGTCGCCGCTGACAATAGAGATGGTGGCCGAGCTGTCGCCCGTGCTCACGAGGGTGGAGATGTCGTAGGTGTCCAGATCGACGCCCACCGCAAAGCCACCGGGTACCGTGCCGTTGTAGACGTTTCCGGGGGCGTTGAAGGAGTTGGAGAGCGGCGATCCGTTGTACTCGACAGAGTCGACGCAGCTGCCATCGGGGCAGGCGGAGGAGCCAAAGGCGATGTCCTGAGGCGGAATTCCGAGCTGGCGGTCGCCTTCGAGGGCGAAGAACGAGAGCTTCGCGTCCGGCGGGGAACCCACGTTGAAACCGCTGATGGTGAAGGAGTCGCGTCCGGCTGTGGTCTGCTCTTCGTCTATGGCGCGGAAGCCATCGTAGAGGAAGATGTCGCGCTGTGTGTTGTCCGAGGCGCTCTCGTAGACGATGACGATGGACCAGCCCGCGAACTTGGCCTGACACCAAACGTCGATGCACTGGCAGGTGTTGTCGACCGTCCCGACCTGAC
>PFUG01000635.1 GCA_002789955.1 Deltaproteobacteria bacterium CG_4_9_14_3_um_filter_63_12
GCTCATGTCCGAGAAGATGGTCACGAGGTGGTCTCCACGGCCGGGGAGGTCGACGTGATATTCGAGGATGCGATCGTCGCCAGCGAGGTCAAAGAGGTCGACGTCTTGTGGATGGTCGATCGCTTTGTCAGCGCAATTGGGTGTCGACGCTTCGATGAAGAGCTCCGTCCCCGGGTTCAACATCTCGGTGAGCAAGAACCGCACGATGAGGGTTCCATCTTCTCCTTCGGTGCGGGTGATGACCTTCAGCCCGCCGGGAAAAGAGCCTTCGTAAAACTCATCTCCACGAAGAATGCACGAAGCTTGAGAATCGCAAGCGGGGATCGCGCTGTCACAAAGGTCTTCGATCCGCCCTTGCGTAAACACTCTCTCATCGTTGAGACATGCTGAGGATGCTGTGAGCCAGACCCCGCCAAGCAAAAAGAGGAGCGCGATGCGCGCTCGTTTGCAGACTTGCAAATTGCTTGGGGACATCTTTCCGACTCCGAACCGAGAGACGAGCTAGGTGCAACGACTTGCACCTCGAGCCAGGCGCAACGACTTGCACCTCTTGTATACCACTGGTCATTCGACGCAGGGGTATTCTATACTCGCAGCCCGAGAGTCATTCAATGGCTGCACACCCCACGATGGCGGGCGTGCAGCGAACCCTATTCCTAGGGAGCGAAACCGATGCCGCAAAAACGGAGCCGGCAGGCGCTGTTTGTCCTGCTCTTAGTAGCTTTTCTCACACCGCTGTGCGCCTATGGACAGGAGGTTCATGAGGGAGGCTACTCGTCTCTGGTGGTGCAGAACCGAAAGAACTTCGGAACGCACGAGTTTGGCGTTGCGTTGGGCACGCTTCCCTTGGATGCCTTCACGAAAGGCCTCACGGTGAGCGGCGCCTACACGTTGCATTTCACCGAGCACATTGGCTGGGAGGTGGCTCAGTTCACCTACTCGTTCCCGGTCGACACCGCGCTGCACGACGAGCTGAACGCGTTTGATCTGCAGCCAACGCCGTTCGAAATCCTCGAGTACTTCGTCATGACGAACTTCCTTTTCAAGCCTGTATACTGGAAGGGCTCATGGATGAACTCGAACCTAATCTATGGCGAGCTCTTTTTCCTTGCGGGAGGGGGCTATGGTTGGTTCACGCGGAGCAGCCGACCAGGAGTGGACATCGGTGCGGGCTTCCGGGTGTATGGGACCAGCCTCGTCTCGATTCGATTCGATGCCCGTTACATGTTCTATTTCGACGACACGATTTTCACGGATTTCAACGTCATGGATGAGCTGTGGGTCGGACTCGGCGGCTCTCTCGCCTTCTGAAGGCCTGGTTCGCGGTCATCCGTGAGCCGGGGGAGATGGTTCGGCTTCCGATGAGCTTGTTGTTCCTGTCCGAGTCTGGACGCATGGATTGGTAGTGATGCGACCAACAGTAGATTTTACCTGTTACTGAACCCGGATCGAACTCATGACACTCTCAACAAAGAATACGGTCGTCATGGCGCATCGAAAGATGGTGACGCTTTCGGTGTTGCTGTCTGCGGCGGTCTTTTCGTGCGGACCTGTGCAGTTCCCCGACGATCGAGACCAAGTTTTCTCGATTGCGGTAGAAGCTTCCTTGAACGACGACTCCCTGACAGCGCTCGAAGCGGCCAACAAGTATCTACAGGGTGCAACCCGCGACGACCCCAGGTACGACCGCGCGCTGCGCTTGATGGCGCTAAGCGGCGAGAGTCTGGGGCTGAGCTACGCCGCCTCTCTTTGGTATTTGGACATCGCACAGTCCAGGCGAGACGTCGAATTGGCCGCCGAAGCCGTACGCGGACTGGAGCGAATTTCCCAGACCTACCCTTACGACGAGCAAACAATCTTAGGCGGCTTCCTCGCTACCGCTGAGATTACTGGGCTGCCTTCCTCGCAGCAGGCGTTCATCGACTACCTTCAGGGTATGTACAGCATGAGGGCCAACCTCAATGAGTGGGCCGATGGTCGCTTCGCAGCCATTGTGGACCAGGACCCCTACAAGTCTCGGGCGCGCTACGCCCAAGCGGTTCGACTCATCGCCGCACAGAGCCTTGACCAGGCGGTTGCGGAGCTCGAGGCTCTGCTGGACTTCGAGCTGCCGGAAGATTTGAAGAACGAGGTCTATCGAACACTCGCCCGAATCGCGTTCGAGGAGAGGGATTATCGGGCCGCTTTGACGTACTACGATGTGATCCGGCAGACGGCTCCTGACGACCCTCAACTCCTCCTAGAAATGGCCTGGTCCCACTACTATCTGGGTGAGTCTCGCAGGGCGCTGGGGTTGTTGGTGGCTCTGGATGCTCCTGCCTACGAGGAGCTCATCGCTCCGGAGCGGTTCCTCCTCGAGGCCTTGGCGTTGCGTCGGCTCTGTCAATTCGAGCCCGCCCGAAGCGCGGCGGTGCGGCTCAGCGTGCGGCATGGAGACGCCATCGCGGACTTGCGCAACGGCGTCCCCGTCAAGGAGTCCGAAGCCCTGCGAAACGCCGCTCGGTTCCGTGTGGGTTCGCGCTCTACTGCTGAGTTTCGGCAGCGTCTCGTGTTTGAGATGACGCTCCTCGACGATCTCGAAGACGACATCGGCTCAGGACTCCACGAAAACCTGCGAGCGATGTACGAGTTGGGTTTGAAAGAAGCCTCGCGGCGCGAGAATGAGGTTCTTGGTAAAGAGACCGTTGCGCTGGCTCAAGAACTGCTCTCAGCGGAAGAGGGCGTTCGCCTGATCCTCCACGAGATCGGCGTCGCGTTGCTGCGCGCACGCAGCCGGCCTGACGCCGTCGAAGAAAAGGACCCGATCGATGTCTCCCTGCGGGAAGGTCACGTGTTCTACACCTTCGAGGGTGAATTCTGGACTGACGAACTCGACGACATTGTCGTTACGATAGAGGACCGATGCATCGACTGAAAACAATGTGGAGATCTCTGGTGCCCTGCGCCGGTGGCCCACGACCCGAGGGGGCTTTCTCTGCACTTCTTATCCTGAGCGCGGCGTTGCTGATGCTTGCCGGCGGCTGTGCGGGTCAGAAGGAAGAGGTTCGGGATCCAGCGTACGTCGAGGTGTTGCGCCTTCGCATCACGAAGGTCCGCAACGCCATCCAAGAGACGCGCGGCACCATGGCCCTGTCGAGGGGTGCCCCCTATATGGCCGAGCTCAACGTCCGCCTCGCCGAGCTGCTAAGCGAGGAGGCGCGGTACCACTACCAGCTCGCCTATGAGCGCGAACAAAGGGCGAGCCGTGTTCTCCACGTGCCGCAGGTGCGTGTGCTCAAGGAACAGGCCATCGCGACCTATAACATGGTCCTGAAGCGCTTCCCCGAGTCCCCGCTCGCGCCCCGAATTCTTTTTAATATCGGGCACGAACATCGTGAGCTCGGCAACTTTGACGACATGAAGGCGGTCCTCCAGCGACTGGTTAATGAACATCCCGAGAGTCCGTTGATCTACGACGCCCTATTGGTGCTAGGTGACTACCACTTCGACAGGAACGAGCTGCCAGAATCCAAGGCGTACTACCAACAGATTGCCAAGGGCCCTCTCAATCGACTCAGTGGCCTGGGACACTACAAGCTGGCCTGGGTCTACCTCAATCTTGGTGAATGCGAATCTGCGTTGGATGACTTCGAGTTGGCCATCACGCAAACCGAAGAGTGGGACAAACAGTACCAGATCGAGGTCGCTGGTGGGCGGGCCGGCCAAGGCTTTGGCGTGTCGGAAATCGACATCGATGTGCGCCGAGAATCGCTGGTCGACCTCGCCTATTGTTACAGCCGTGAACGCAAGGCCAAGAACGCCATCCCCTTCCTCAAGAAACTTGCCTACAACCAGGCCACCTATGTGGCTGCGCTCGACAAGTTCGCCAACCGCTATCGTGTGATGGACCAAGCCGTCGGCTCGATTGCGGCCTCGCGTGAGCTCTTGCGGTTGGGACCTGCGAACGTCGACAGGCTCGATGACGCCAGAACCCTTCACTCGGCGCTGAAGAAGCAGAAGGACTATCGGACTGTCGGCGACGACATCAAGCTCATCGACTCTGCGCTGACGCGGTACTACACGCGCAGCGACCTCTCGCAAGAGACCCGCGACAAGCTTGTCGAAGAGTTCGAAGCCTACACACGAGACCTGCTGACGACCGCTCAGGGTCGCTTCGATAAAATGACCGAGGAGCAGATCGCCAAGGCCGCACCTCAGGTCGCGCGGGGATACCAAGTCTACCTTGACACGTTCCCTGATGCCGCTGGATACGGCGACATGGTGAACAACATGGTCGCCGTGCTCGAGGCGGCAGACATGATGCTGGAAGCCGGCCTTCGCGGCATCGAGGGGGCACGCTACCTCGAAGAGGGCCCCGAGAAGGCAGAGGTCCTCTACGATGCAGTGGTCAATTTCCAGACTTCATTGGAAAAAGAAGCCGACCGGAGCTTCTATGAACGAGTCACCGCACGTGCGGCTCTGCGCAAGGCTGCTCAAGAGCTGCTGCAGACAGAGCTCGAGCCGGACAAGGCGAGGCGTGTGAAGTTCGCCATCGCTCAGTCCTTCTATGACGAGGGACGCTACGAGGAGGCGATCGACAAGCTCTCAGCCGTGGCGTACGAATACCCGATGACGGATGAGTCGACCGCCGCACTGCACCTCGTGCTGGACAGCTACCACACCATCAACGACTACGACGGGCTCATGTATACCGGTCGCAGGTTGTTGGGCGACGGCAGCCCTGCGACCGACACGCTCAAAGCAGAAATTCGCCCCATTGTGCAGGCCGCCGAGCAGCGCAAGCTGGATGAGCTCTCGCTGACCGCTGCCGGCGAGGATGGGGCCGACATCTCGGTGCTCGAGGAGTTCGCGATCCAGAACACGGGCACGGACCTCGGAGAGCGCGCCTTGCTCAACGCATTCGTTGCCGCACGGGCCATGGGTGACTCGGACAAGATGTACACCCTCGCGGACGAAATCGCAGCGACGTACCCTCAAAGCGATCAGTTACCTGGGATCTACGCCACCATCGCGCAAGCGGCCATCGCCCGCTTCGAATACGACCAAGCTGTACACTTCTTGCGGCAAGCTGCTGACGTGAATCCCGACCGAAAAGTGCAGCTGCTGATCGCCGCTGGCGGTCTGCTCGATCAGCTCGCCGACTTCTCCGGCGCGCAAACACTCTATGCGGAGGCGATTCGTTCGGCCGAGGGGGCCTCGCGCGCGGAAGCGCTCGCGGCGATGGCCTCGCTGCTAGAAAGAGAAGGGAACCCGAGCGCAACGATCACCCAACTCGGGTCCTATTCAGCCGACGGCGACTCGGAGCTCTTCGCACGACTCGGTCTGGCCTATGTGTCGACCGGTCAACTCGATCAGGCGGAGAATTTCTTGCAGAAGGCGCTCGTAGGCGACGCCGGGGTCTCCCCCGATGCGCAAGCCCGCGCCGAGTACGGAATGGCCGAGGTCCTGCTGGTTACCCTGCAGGGCTATCCAGAGCCCGATGATTTGGACCTGCTCAGCGAGTTCATCACGCTCATCGAGGTCGTCGAAGAGGGTTACCTCAACGCCGCTCGCCAAGGAAATGCTGCGTTCGCCTCTGCGGCGCTGAGCCGCTTGTCCTTTGCCGCGTCGATGAGTGCGAATCGGCTCAAGACCATCAGACTTCCTGGCGGACTCACCGCTGACGAGCAGAAAGCTGTGCAGGCTGCCATTGATGGTCGGGTTCAGGGCCTCGAGGCCACGGCTCAGCAGGCCATCGAGGCCTGCGCTCAGCAGGCTTGGACCAACATGCTCCTCAATCCCATCGTCAGAGATTGTATGAACGGTCAAGTCATGCAATCTGCCTCTGTGCAGTGGGATATTCTCACGCCGCGAAACGTCGCCTCGGCGCCGGCTGGGCTCGACGAGCTGAGACAGCAGCTCTCGAAGAACCCAGAGGACATCGAGGGCTTGCGCCAGCTGGGCAACAAGTTCCTGGATGCCAACGATCCACATGCTGCTCGTCTCGTGTTTGCCAGAGCGGTGGCCACCGGTGGTGGCCCCGTAGAGCAGAACCTGCTCGGAATTGCGAGCTACCGTGCCGGTGACATCACTGGTGCATTCGAAGGCTTCTCCATGGCGGCGAGTGGTGGGGAGGAGGCAGGGCGTCAGAACATGGTCACCCTCCTCAAAGAACAAGGTCTCGGAGCCGCTGCGGACGTCGCATTGGAACGCTATCAAGAAGGAACGGCGGGCGGCCGCCTGCTGTCTCAATAGGAGTTCGTTTGATGCAGAGTCTCAAGGTTCTCTGTGCGTACGTTCTGGTGGTGAGTGCCGCTGCATGTTCGCAGACCGTCAAGCCCATCGGGCTCCAGGAGCTCGTTGTTCCCCTCGACGCAAGACGATTCGTGGCGGACGCCCAAGACGGCGTGTCCATCGCAAAGTCACACGTCGACGATGCCGCAATGCATCTCGACAAGATGCAGCATTGGGCTACCACGATCGCAGACAGTGGCTGGCCTAGTAACGCAAACGCCCGGACGGCTCTGACTCGGCTGAGCGACGCTCGGTTGAAGATCGTCCGGATGGAGTTCGACCTGGCTGAAGCTGACTACGAGCTGGCGCAAGCCAAGTACGAGTTAGTCACCGCTCGAACGGCGATTCGTCACGACCTCGCAACCTACGAACTGAAACCTCTGCGAGAGCGCCAAGAAGCTGCTCTCGCCAATGTCGGCGACCTGGTGAAGCAAATCGAAGCAGAGCAGCGCACGTTGGAGCAACTCACCGGAGATTGGTGGGCTCAGTACGCTGGCTACTCCCAAGGTGGCGGGAGCACGCAGGAGTTCTTTACCACCGTGGGTACGTCAGACTTCTGAGTGGAACGCTCAAAACGAAAACGAAGCACGGGCCCAGAAAGGGCCCGTGCTTCGTTCCGCCTTATTTGCCATCCCGAAGGCTGCACTTGACTGGCAGCGTCGTAGTATCGAGGTCGAAGGCATCATCGGCCTTGACGGGTGAGTCACACGTCATCGTTGCCTTCTCTTGTCCGTCCGCGACAACCGATGCGCAGACCGGCACGATCAGGGAAGGAAAATCTGAAGCGTTGGACTTCACATAGAGCGCAACGTTGTCCGGGCCGCCCGGATCGGTTCGGTTATAGGTCAAGCGTACGGCGCCAGGCTCGCCGCGTTTCACCGAGTTCGGCACTGGGCCCTCGATGATGTAGTTGTCGATCCCTTCGCCCACGAGGCAGACCGTATCGATCTTCAGCAACTCGTCACACTGGTTCTGCAGCAACAATACCCACTCATATGGGACGCGTTCGTTCGTTGCGGGTTGAGCCGTCTCGCTGCCGAGCGGCCACATTTCGCCCAGCACGACAGGGCTGTGGTGTGGAAGGATTTCCGGCGAGCTGCAGGTCTTTGGCGCGTCATCACCACAGCCGCTCGCAGCGGTCATCAGACAGAGCGAAGCGAGTGCGCCTATTGTCCTCAAAAGACGTTTCCTTTCGAAAGCTTGCATCAAGGCCCCCTTTGGATCCTAGAGAAGAGAGTATGGGTGATCAAAACGTGCGGCAGCGCAGCGTAGAACGAGTTACCACACTCTTCGCCTGATGTCCGTTGACTCAAGCGGGTGAAATGGACTTTTTTTACGTGGCGTCCAAGTCGGGGGTGCGGGCGTCCGTGACAATAGCAAAGAACGCGATGAGGCGCGAAAATCGCGCCTCTTCTCGTTCTTCTCTGGTCGTGACTAGGATTGAGTCTGGAAGACGAACGGGTACCGAATCGTCACTTCTCCACCCTTTGGCTTCGGGAACTTCATCCCCTTGATGACCCCAAGGATACACTTCGACACTCCTTGGTCATTCAAAGTGCTCGATTGTTCGCGGGCATCAGAGACGCTTCCACTCGTCGCTACGGTCCACTCGAACGTCAACTTCCCGCCAAGCGTAGGCTTATTGAGCAACGCCCGCTCGTAGCATCCTTGAATCTTCCCAAGATTCTTGTTGATCACCTCTTGGACCTCGCCGCGGCTCAGGCTGCCTTCGACCTTC
Organism: Deltaproteobacteria bacterium CG_4_9_14_3_um_filter_63_12; assembly: GCA_002789955.1. Lineage (GTDB taxonomy): Bacteria > Myxococcota_A > Bradymonadia > UBA4248 > UM-FILTER-63-12 > UM-FILTER-63-12. The sequence continues at coordinate 8,012 of PFUG01000635.1, forward strand.
GCGAGGGCTTTGAGGCTCTGTACCTTGCCCCTGACTTTGCCTTTGCCCTTCTCCTCTTTGCCTTCGCGAGCACCCAGCTTTCCAGAGGCCCGAATCGCAGCCGAATCGCCTCCCAAAGTACCGAGATCCCCGCCACCACCGGAAGCGATGTTGACCCCGCCCCCCTCGATTCCGGCGAGCGTCCCTCCAACCTTGAAGGCCGCGGAACGAGAGCCGGTGTTGGGCGCATCGATGTTGGAGACGACCTCCTTCAAGGTCTTGCCCTCTCCTTGAACAGGAGAGGTCAAAGCGCTGACGAGATTCTCGGCCTTGGTCTCGCTGCCGCCGCCTGCAGGGCGCCTCGAACGCATCTTCGTTTCGAGCTTCTGGCGAGCGGCGTTTGGGATCACGACCTTCTGCTCGGTGGGATCGACCGGCGGCTTCTTCTCGACCTTCTTTTTCTTGGTCTCAGGCTTCTTCTTGGGCTTCACGACCTTCGGCTTGTCGGGCTTCTTCGGCTTGTCGGGCTTCTTCAGAGTAGCCTCGGCGAAGGCCTCTTCAGGCGCCTCGGCGGGAACCGTCAGCTGCACACCCAAGCTCCCAATGAACTCGAAGCTGTACAAAGCGCTTGCGTGAAGGGTGAGCGACGCGAGCACCGCGGTCAGGTAGACCAGCCCTTGGGCCTTCAGTACGACGGCCACTCCGGTCACCAGCGCGGCGAGGGCGACCTTGGCACCCACTTGATCAGGTGGGCAGTAGAGACGTGCCCGGTAGATCATGTCGCCGTCTCGAAGCTCCGCGACGTCCCCCAAGTCCAGCCCGATAATCTTGTCGGTTCCGAGTGATTCCTTGGCCTGGTTGTTCTTGGCTCGCTTCACCCATCCTTGCGCGTCCCCTGGCATCTTGAGAATGGCCTTGTCGTGCGCGAGGGAGAACTCGTATTCGCTCTGCGGTGGACGGTACTTGCGGTTCGACCCTTTCAGGACGACCGACCCGAGCGCAAAGCCGTTGCTGCAACGAAGCACCTCGAGGACTGGCTTGCCTTTCCCCTCGCTCTTGAACGCTCCAGGCTCGCTGGGTCTCACATCGATCACGTCGTTGAGGGGGAAGGGCTCGACGTAGGCGTCGTCGTCGTCGTCTTCATCGAGCGCAGGGCCTGTCCATTCCTCATCGCTGATTGAGTCCGTCAGCGCGGCGAGCTCACGGTCGAGCTCGACCTCAGACCTGACCTTGCCAGAGGGCTCGCGGGGCGCGACTGCTTGCGCCTCTGGTTCGACGGCTTCGGTCTTGGATGCCGACTCAGGTTTGAAGGCAAACTCGATCTTGGGCTCTTCCTTCTTTGCTGAGGCACTCGCCTCGAGGATTTGGATGACATCCGCAGCGGGCTTGAAATCCGTGCGTTGGGTGTCGTTGGCGTTGACATCGTCGAGCAGTGGTGCGGGTGCAGGCTCAACAGCCGGGACAGGCAAAACCTCGACGATGACCGGAGGGGCGGTCCTTTGCTTGACCGCAGGCTCGGTGGCAATCGCTTTGACGAGCGCCTTGAGGTTGGATGACTCTGTGCTTGCCTGTGTTTTCTGCCGACTCGTCGGTGCAGCCTGCCGTACCGTTTGCTCTTCGAAGTCGGCGACAGGCGCGTTGACCACCTTCAGGTCTCTTTCTGTTGCTGGCTCCCAGCTCTCTTCTTGGACGGTTGGAGCTTCGAACTGGGTGGTTGGCTCCTCCTCTGCTTTCGCCGGGGCTTCGAAATCGTCACTCGAGTAGAGATGCTCGACCGTCTGTATAATTCGAGCAGCATCCCCTCTTCCTTCGGCTGAAAGGAGAGTCGTCCACAACGCACTGCGAGTCTTGAAGAGCTTCTTGAGGAGCCCACCAACTCTGTCAGGCGTCAGAGGCTTGCCCATTCGAGCGAGCACTTTCTCGAGCGCCGACTGCAACTTCAGGCAGTCAGGGAAGCGCTGAGAGGGATCTTTTGCCAGGGCCTTCGCGAGGATGGCGTCGAGGAGCGGTGGCACAGTCTTGTTGAACTGCGAAGGTGGAGGAGCAACGTCCTCACAGATCGCCTCCATCCGTTCGAAATCGTCGGCTTGGGGAAAGAGCCGCTTTCCGGCGAGCAATTCCCAGAGCACAACCCCCAGACTAAAGATGTCACTTCGCGCATCGACGGCGCTACCCAAGCACTGTTCGGGAGACATGTAGTGTGGGTCTCCGATCAAGGTCCCGGTAGCTGCGCTCAACAGCTCGGTCGATGCCCAATCGAAGTTCGCAATGAGCACCTGTCCAAGGTAGTCGACGAAGATGTTCTTCGCGCTGATTCCACCGTGGACGATGTTCAGCTTCTGACCCTGGTCGGTCTTGTTGTGTGCGTAGTGCAACGCCGCGGCGGCGTTCGAGATCAACTTCAGAGTCACGGCCGGCTGGAGCGCTGGATAGCCCATCGCCTTTATGCGCTCTGACAGCTTGCCGAGCGATTCGCCACGAATGAGGCAGGAAACAATGTAGCAATCGTCTCCCTCGACATCGACGTCGAAAACGGGACCAATCGCAGGATGTTGCAGGGTGGTTGCCCTGCGAGCGGCCTCTACGAGGCTCGTCACAAACTGTGGGCTGCTCAGTCGATCCAGGCAGACCCGCTTGACGACGACAAGTCGGGAGACGTTGTCAGCCCCAGTCTGTTGGGCGAGCCAAAGGTCAACCACCTCGCCTTCTTCGAGCTGAACCAACATCTCATAGTGACTGTCCGCCATGCTCATCATTTACTCCGGCGTTTCTTCTTCTTCTTGGTCTGCTCGTCAACATCTTCGGGTTCCGGTTCGGTGGCGGCCGCGTCGTCAGCTTCCCACTCGTTCCACCCCACACCAAGGACCCCATCGACAGTGTCACCGAGATAACTACGGCGCCGTTTGACCATAGAAGGCAGTGGCCTTGGTGCACGCTCGAACAAGAAGACCGCGCCTGCACCTGCAGTCTCTCCACGAATCAATCGACCGTCGAACTCCATGCGATTGCCTCGCTGCAAGGTCGGCCCGCTGGGCTCTCCTGCGTTGTCGGCCGCCGCGCTCGTTCCTTCGTCGTCTGGAGCCACCTCGACATCCTCGGCGTCCTCTGGTGGGCCTTCGTCGCTGTCGGTCTCCTCAGTCGGTGCACCCTCCTCTACTTCGGGTGTTTCCTCTGAACGGTCCTTCTTCGATTTGTGCTTTTTTTTCGGTTTCTTTTTTTTAGCGAGAAGAATCTCGCCATTATTCTCGCCGGTTACCGAGTCACTGCGAGATGCCGGAGCTGCGGCGTCAGGCAGTCGCCCGGCGAGCACACTCGACGCAAAGAGGAGAACAACCGCTGCAGAGATGAGGGCTGCCGCGGAAGTGAAAATGGTCGATGCTGATGGTACAGCCATTCGCTGTCCTCCTGCGCGGGTGCTCATTGCTTCATGATCGCCAAGCGATACTTGACGAACCCAGCGATCGAAGCCGATCTGAGCACAGTGTAGAGCGTGTCGTAATCGAGGTCCCTGTCACCTTGGATCAGAATAAGGAAGGGATCGTTGTCTTCCTCGCTGCCCTCGACGGCCTCGTCCTGAACGGGCTCTTCAGCGATCCGTTCTTCGATTTTCTCGTAATACAGCTTGAGGAGCTTGACCAAGTTGGGGACCTCCCCGTCGTCGTACATGGCGGCAGGTAGGCGACCTTTCTCGAGTTTGGCGACCTCTTCTTCCCCGACCAGAATGGCGCCATTGGTGATGGCGATGTTGACGGCTGGCTTGAAAACCGACCTCGCAGCAGACTCGGGAAGTTTCAGATCGGGGTTGAGCTTGAAGTTGTAGTCTTCAGCTTCGAAGCTGACGATCAAGAAGATCAGGATGATGGTGAACATATCGAGGAGCGACGTCAGCATCAATCCGGGAGGCGGCTTTTGAACGACTCGGCTCATTGCGGTTCTCCTGAGTCGTCAAAGGGCTCTTCTTCGAATGAGCCGTCATCGGGGGGCTCGGTCAAACCTTCACCATCCGATGCCCCATCGTCCGAGGGCCCCTCGAGGTTGAGACCCGAGTTCGCTTCGACTGGAATGAACCGCGAGAACACCGTGACGGGGAAGAGCTCGGCGTAGGTAGGGTTATTGTCCTTGTCGGTCCCGCCGTCTTGATACTCCCTCGTGTGGTCGAGCAAGTCGACCAGGTTCTGATAGTTGAGACCGTCGTGAGGGATGATGATGATCGTGTTGCTCTTGGGGTAGGTCGCCTTGAGTTCCTTTAGGGCATTCTGGATGGCGAGCAGGTCGTAGGCGCCGCCTTTGACCTTCCACGAGGTGGCCAGGGCCGCCAGCTCGTCTTCCGTAAGGCTCGTGCTCGAGACGGTCAACTCGACGGCGTCGGCCTTCAGGACGAGATTCGCAGTGACCGTCGCTGGGGTGACGGGAACATCGGACTCATGGGGGTCGTGCGTCGGTGTCGACACCGGGATGACCCCAATGTGGTAAAACGCCGCCCCAAGGAGCAGAAACGGGATGAGAACCATCATCAGATTCATGACCGGAATCAGATTCAATTCCTTGGTCTCTTCGACGGCCCGTTTGTAACTGCTGAACAAGATCCCTGCCCTCCTTCCCAAACTCACTCAACCACACGTTTCGAATCAGGAGGCCGAAGGCCCTTTGCTGCCTTCTCGTGCGACGCCGGTCAGCGCCACCATCAATGACACCGCTCCTCCCTCGACCTGCAGGATGATGCTCTCCATCCGCTTGGAGAGGATGTGATGGAAGAAGAGCAAGGGCACGGCGACCGAGATTCCGAACGCCGTGGTGTACATGGCTTGGGAGATTCCGGAGGCGAGGGCGGTTTGGCGCTCAGCGGCGGAGGCAGCGGAGACGCTGGTAAATGCTGAGATGAGACCAAAGATCGTCCCGAGTAGCCCGAGCAACGTCGCGATGTTCGCGAGCAGTGCCATGAGCGCGATCCGCTTCTGCAGGGCCGGCAAGGCCGACAGCAGCTGATCCTCCATCGCCCGTTCGATCTCTTTCTCCCGGCGGTTGGCGCGCAGGAGCCCGGCCTTCATGACCGTGACCAACGGATGCTTGGTCTTGCGCTGACACTCGTCGAGGGCCTGGCGGAAGTGCTTGTGCTCCAAGTTCGTGATGATCTTGGCGACGAACACCTTCGCGTTGAGGCGCTTCATCACGTAGAGATCGAAGGACCTCTCCAAGAACACGATCAAGCCGACGATCGACGCCGCGAGGATGACGTACATCATCCAGCCGCCGTCTTCGAGATACTGAACGACGACGTTCCGTTCATTGGATTCCGCCATTTGGGCGGTGCCAAGCAGCAAATGGGTCAGCGAGCTTTCGAGGGCTCCGGTCAAACCGGCGATGTCGATATGACTGATTCCAAACATGTTTCCCCTGCATTGGAAATCGATAAAGGTACCGGATGGTATCATCGCGACTCAGGACGTACAAGGCGCTCCACGAATTCCGGATCGGCGCCCAGAACCTTGGTCTTGCTCAGGGCGCGGCATAGGTCACCGCGGTGATCTGAGGTCGAACGAACTCATCGTCTTTGATGAGTAAGATGGCATCGGCAGGCTCCCTAGCAGCCGGCGGATTGAAGATGATGGGCACTTGCGCCATGCGGAACGGACCTGGAACGTCGAGCTTTCCATCCGGCGCCTGAGCAAAATATACGATCACGCTGTTGGAGCCAGCCCGCGTGCCGTCGTCGAGCTCTCGCGTTCCCATGAGCTGAACATTGCGAATCATGTACTTGATGCACTGGCGGTCGCGATAAACGACACGCAGACTCTCACTCTGGCTGGCTGAGGGCAGGTCGGCGACGTTGACATCGACCTCGATCATTCGACCGTCGTCTCCCTGGATGGCGGCGTACGACGAGGACGGCAACTCGAACGTCCCGCCCGCGCCGACCTTGACCCATGGACCAGGAGTAGCCCCATCGTTGGCATCGAGCCACTGCAGCGCCTTGGCCCCCGCATCGTACGACATCGTACCGACGCCAGGTGTGGTGCCCTGATTGATTGCCTTCACGTCGACGCCGGTAATCTGAATCAACTTCGACGCGACGAGCTGCCGCAAAATGCCCTCGTCCTCGAACTCGTACCGGTATCCGTAGGTCAAATGAGCTCGTGAGTCGGTGCTTCGGGGATCCGAGTGTTGTCGCAGCTCATCTCCGTTGGAGACGCCGTCTGAATCCGTATCGGCCTCGGTGTCTTTGTTGAGATAGTCCGTCGATGTGGTCACCTCCAGAATGTCAGGCATGCCGTCGCCATCACCGTCAACCAGCGTCGGCTCGGTGCCGAGCAGACTCTCATCGCAGTCTGTGAGACCGTCAAGGTCTGCATCGAGATAGGGAATGATGGTCGCACACGCGGTCGGAAGGTCGATCAACAACGGGTCGAAGCCCGTCAGGACCTCCACCAGGTCGGTAATTCCGTCCCCGTCGGTGTCTCTGTTCCCCGCCGAGGTTCCCCACCGCTCCTCTTCCTCATCGCTCAAACCGTCGGCGTCGGAGTCGAGTTGAGGACCATCCGGGCCGGGAATCGCGTTGAGGTTCGCCGCGAAGATGAGCTTCGCCGTCAGCAGCGTCCTGAGGGAGAGCACGTCGAACACTGCGTCGCTCAAGCCCCCTGCCGCATCGTAGCGCTGATACACTCCACCTCCCGCAAAGGCCATCCCCTCCATGACATCCTGCACTTGTTGGTTGACGTTGACGTCTGGATCGGCGCCGAGATGCACAATGTGCAGCCGCAGCCCAGCCCCACCGCCGTCGGTGACCATGTCTCGCAGCTGAGTGACCTGGGTGGGCCCGAGCAACGCCTCACACCCAAGAGATGGATTTTGGTTGTTGTTGATGCATTCGATGTCGTCCTCCTGACAGCAGTCAGATTCGAGCGCCGTCGGCTGCTGAGGCCCCGCGTTGACCATGACCACGACGTATTGAGTGAGGACTCTGAGCCCCGCGGGAAGGCTGGCCATGTCACCTTCGATAAGGGCGCCCGAGGTCCGAAGCCCTTCGCGGTAGTCGCGGCATTGGTCTATCCCGAGGCACGGCTCTGCCAAGGAGATGGCGTTGATGGCGTTGAGCAGTTCACCGGGGTTTCGCGTGAAGTTGCCCTCCGAAGGGGCCAGTTTCCTGGCGCGACCGGAATAGGTCACGATGGCGATCTCGGTCTCTGAATCGTTGAGCGCCGACTGGATGAAGTTGCGCAGGATCTCGATCCGAGTGCCGCCGGGATCAAAATCGGAGAAGAGTGGACCTGACGACACGTCGACCAACAACACTACTCTCACGGGGAAGCTCGCCGTGACCGGATCCTCGGTGCACACCTCCCCGGTCAGCGCGATGCGATTGGCCTCCTGTCGGGCCAGCGTCGGGCTGTATAGGTTCGTGTCCGTGCAGCCTCCGAGGGCGAGACCGATGGCCATCGCAGAGAGAATGCGGCCCAAAATCCAGGAATCGTCGGGTTGGGTTCGAGCGTTCATTTTGACTCTATCGCCTCGCTTCTCACGACCGATTTATGCGGCATTTCACTGGAACGCACCGCAATGGCCGGTCGCATTCGGTCCAAGGCCTTGCCCTGAATCATGGACTTTGAGCTATTCATCGCCGTCGTCGGTATCGGACCCGTCCTCTTCTTCCACCGGGCAGTACGTCTCGGTGGAGTTGCTTACCTCCTCGACGACCGCATCCTCGACCACGTCCATATCCACCACAGCGGTGCTCCCACAGATGGACGGCAGATCGGTGGTCGGCGCCAAGACGCAAGCGCCACCCACACAAGTCTGCCCCAAGGCGCAACGGATTCCGATGCAGTCTCGGTTCAGCCCTACGAGGACCTCGGCGCCGTCGGCCCCGACTTTGGCGCGACGCTCGAAGGTCATGACCTCTTGGCCATTCTTGAGCCCTTGAATGACAATCCAGACGTCTCCCTCGAGGAGGTTGAGTTCGACGTTCTGCGGCAGCTCATTGACGCCCGGACAGCGCACCAACTCCATCACTCCGGCGCGTCGTTCGACGCGATTGGCGTCCAGCACTGAGACACGCACAGCGTCGATGTGGCCAGGAACCAACACATCTCCGCAGATCCGCACCTTGATCACGTCGAGCGAGGGGTTACAGGCGGAAAGCGCGGCCACGAAGAGCAACAGCATGGCCAAATTGAGACATTGTTTCATACGTTTAACTGGAGTGAAGGGACTCAACGGTGCGGTGGCCGCTCGAACGGTGGCGTTCAAGGGTAACAGCCAATGTGCGCTGAAACAATGAGATGCAGCGTGCTGTCAGGTTTGCTTTGAGATCTTGGACAGAGACGCGCCCGACTGCTTGTTCGGGGGAGTTTACACAGGAGTGACTGGAAAAGCGCGGAGTTATGGAGAGGGGCAATGCGGCGGGCAGCCTTTGGCAGAGCAAGTGAGATGGTGGAGCAGCAGCGGACCGGGCGCGTGGGCGACTTCAGACGTAGACGATGTCTACGTCGGGACCGGTGTCAGCTTGTGCTGTGAGTTGTGTGATTATGTGTCGCAGAGCGATGTGCCACGGGAGTTTTCCCTGCGGCGCGCCAGGCTGGCGTGGCCCAGCTCTAATGAAACCTCGTTCGCTACGCGGCCTTCTTGACCTCGACGTGGCTCATCCGCGCGAGCTTCGTGCCGCCGACGTCCATCCAGGAGCTGCGCGACCTGACCCGCGCCCGCAAGCAGCTTGTGCGGCGGCCGAGCGTAGTGTTGATCACAGCCCAATAGTCCCGGTCCATCCTGAAGCGCACATCAGACACGGAAAGACCAAGAGTTCATAGCTCGCTAACCGCCACGCGCCAACATCGCCTCGCCAGCAGCGCCACAAGCAGTAGCCGACCAATCTCAAGCAGAGCGGCCCGAACCTCTTTTTCAGCGGCCTGCTCATCCTCGGGCGACTCGGCTAAGACACCTTCGACCAAGGAAGTGATCTGTTCGATGACCTTCGCTTTGACGATCCCTTCGCGGGGCGCGCGCGGGCCTCGGGAGGCGTGGCCGCGCGCGGGCCTCGGGAGGCGTGGGGCGGGCGCGGGCCTCGGGAGGCGTGGGCGGGCGGCCGCGGCCCTCGGGAGGCGTGGGCGGGCGCGACCCTCAGGAGGCGTGGGGCGGGCGCGGGCCTCGGGAGGCGTGGGCGGCGCGGGCCTCGGGAGGCCTGGGCGGCGCGGGCCTCGGGAGGCGTGGGGCGGGCGCGGGCCTCGGAAGGCGTGGGCGTGCGCGGCCCTCGGGAGGCATGGGCGCGCGCGGGCGTCGGGAGGCGTGGGCGGGCGCGGTGGCTCCGGAATGAGGCGGTGGGCGAGGTTCCGCTGTTGAGGCCACGTTCCGTCCCACGCTGACACGGTTCACGCGAGACGCCAGCCCCGCACGCCAAAACGAATCGACTGCGAAAAACTCTGCCGTTCTCAGCACTCACGCAAAGCAAGGAGGGCACTACCTTTCCGTAACACTTTCGCGCGAAACAAGAAGCGAGCCGGAGCGTGCTGTGGGCGAGAAGAGACAGAGGTGGAAGGTTGCGCCGGTGGCTAGGATGTTGTACTGGCGGCTAGATTGGCAGATCGACGCAGTCGCTTTTCGGTTCACGATTTGGTGCCCCGAAGGCTAGCGTTTTCGCGCATCGCAAACGGTTGGTCGATGAACAGCACTACGAGCAGCGTTCGAAAGAATTTCGTCCTCGACACCAATGTCCTGCTGCACGATCCGAGAGCAGCGTTCCGGTTTGGTGACAACACCGTCATCATCCCAATCTACGTGATCGAGGAGATCGACCAGTTCAAACGCTCGATGAACGAGCTCGGCCGCAACGCACGGCAAGTCAGCCGCTTCCTCGACACCTACCGACAGCGTGGCAATCTCGGCGTCGGCGTCAAGATGGACAACGGCGGCGTCCTCAAAGTCGCCATGACGCCCAAGAAGATGCCCAGCGAGGTGCTCGATGGGCATCAGGCCGACAACCTCATCATGGCCGTCGCCCTCGACGTGCAAGAGCGTGAGCCCAACCGCCCCTGCATCTTCGTCACCAAGGACACCAACCTGCGAATTCGTGCCGACGCACTTGGCCTCACCGCCGAGAACTACGAGGCCGACGGCATCGCCATCGAGGAGCTCTACCCAGGCGCCACCGAACTGCGCGCAGAGGCCGAGAAGGTGGACAAGCTCTACGGAGAGGGCTCCATTGAGATGCTTTTCAGCCCTCACCCCTCCACACCTGGGTGCTTCACCCTTGGAGCGTCGCCCCTGAGCGGCGGCGAGGCGGACGAGGCTGTACTCTTCTACCCCAACGAATACGTGCTGCTGCGAGACGCGGCCAACGAGAGTCACACCGCACTCGGCCGATTCAAACCCGAAACGAACAAGGTCATTGCGCTGCGTTCCATGAGGGACGGTGTGTGGGGGATCCGCCCCCGCAACAAAGAGCAGCATTTCGCCTTGGACTGCCTCCTCGACGATGATCTCAAGCTCGTCACCTTACTCGGCAAGGCGGGAACCGGAAAGACACTGCTCGCCCTCGCGGCAGGACTCCAGAAGGTCGCTGATGAGGAGACTTACTCCAAGCTCCTCGTCGCGCGCCCCATCTTCCCCCTCGGTCGAGACATCGGCTTCCTTCCCGGCGCCGTCGAGGAGAAACTCAATCCCTGGATGCAGCCCATCTTCGACAATGTCGAGTACCTCATGGGCTTGACCCAAGCGGACAAGCGCTCGGGTCGGTCCTACCAAGAACTCATCGACCTCAGCCTCCTGCAGATCGAGCCTCTCACCTACATCCGCGGCCGCTCGATCCCGCACCAGTTCATGATTGTCGACGAGGCTCAGAACCTGACGCCCCATGAGGTCAAGACCATCATCACCCGCGTCGGGAATGGCACGAAGGTCGTGCTGACCGGAGACCCCTACCAGATCGACAATCCATACGTGGACTCGGAGTCCAACGGGCTGACCTATCTGATCTCGCGATTCCAGGGGCAGTCCATCTCGGCCACCGTCACCCTGCACAAAGGTGAGCGTTCGGCGCTGGCCGAGCTTGCTGCCAATCTCCTCTGAGCGCGTAGCGCTCTCGTTTCGTACGCCCTCGACGGTTTCAACCGACTCGTGGGCAGGTCGATGGCATGGCCCGCGGCGGTTTCAACCGACTCGGGCAGGTCGATGGCATGGCCCTCGGCGGTCTCGACCGACTCGTGGGCAGGTCGATGGCATGGCCCGCGGCGGTTTCAACCGACTCGGGCAGGTCGATGGCGCGGCGGTTGGCGTGCGCGGCGGGGCGGAATTGCGGCGCGGAACTCGGGTCGGCGGCGTCGGCTCAGTTCGAGACCACGTCGAGATGGGTCCAGTCCGTGCCCCCGCGACCGTCTCGCACCACGCACCACACCGTCGTCACCCCACTCTCGCTGGGAGTGACCTTGTTCTCCTGAGGTTCTTTCGTCAGGTCCTCGTCCTCCGAGTAGAACGTGAGGTCCTTTTCGAGCTTGCCGTTGCGCACAAACCAGGAGATGAGCAGCTCCTCTTTGCGCACTTCGGTCTGGTCGACTCGCACGAACGACTCTAGGGAGGTGGGATCGAGCTCGCAGCGCAAAGGGAAGGCCTCGCCTTTGGTTGCGAACTCGGGGGCGTCCTCCCCTGGCACGAGCTGCACGACGGCGGGGTTCGCGTTGTCCTGAACGCCCCCCGACGACGGCACGAGCTGCAGGGTCTTGACGGCCTCGACGACCGCGCCGGTTTCCACTTCGGTCGCGGTCAGCCGCACGCGTGCGGGATAGCCCTGGTCGCAGTTGGGCAGCGGGATGCCCGGGGGAAGCTCGCTGGCGAGCTGGGCTTGCTGCTCACAGAAGAGGTCGACCAAAGCCTGCAGCTCGGGGACATAGGCGAATGCGAACGTCTCGCTGTGCCCCTGCAACATCGTGATCAGCTCTTGCGGCGTGCCTTCGGGGTAAACGCAAGGGAAACGTCCTTCAGCCCCCCCCGTGAAGGGGCAGAACTCCCACAGCAGGTCGACGGGACCGTCGTCTGCGGTGACGACCAAGGCTTCGAAGGTGGTGAACTCTCCGGCCGACAATCTTGGGTTCTCGGCCTTGATGGCCAGAATTCGCAGTTTGTTGACCTTGCTCTTCGGATCGAAATTGTCTCCACAGCCGCCGAAGAGAACGACGAGGAGGGCGACGAGTCCGAACGCCCCCAGAGCTCGTGGCCAGGGAGGGCAAAGAGTCGAGTCAACCCGGAGGGTTGCGCGCAGGATGCGCGCCACAATTCTGTATGGGTGTGTCATCAGAATTCCCCCTTGATTCCAAAGCTCGGCAAGATCGGCAGCCCGCGCACATAGGTGGACTGGGTCGAGTCGTAGTTGTACTGAACGGCCTCGGGGTTGGCGTGGTAGTAGACCCCTTGCACGTCGATGTAGGCGCTCAGGATCCACAGGTCGAAGACCCAGCTCTTGTCGACCCGCAGGTCGAGTTGATGGAAGGCTTCGATGCGAGAGGACATCGTGGGGCCAGGGACTGGCGTGTAGTCGTCGGCGTCGGCGTCGAAGACGGAGCCATCTCTGGGTGTGTAAGGGCGCCCTGTCACATAACGAAACCGGCCGCCTACTTGCCATTGGTCTGGGAGCTTGATGCTGCCAATCACTGTGAGGATGTGGGTCTGGTCGAACTCGAAGGGATTCCAAGGCTCCCCGATGCCGTCCTTGCGCAGCCCCTTTGAGAAGGTATAGGCGACCCAGCCGAAGAAGTTGTTGGCCAGCTCGTGTCGAGCCAAGAGCTCGATCCCGTAGACCTCGCCGAGGCCATCGTTCGAGAACACCTCAGGAACCGCCTTGCCCTCTCTGACTACGACATCGGTCGTGTCGGTGATGAGGTTGGACATGTTCTTGTAGAACCCGGTCACATCGATGAGAGCGGGTTCGTAGAAGGGAAGTCGAAGCTCACCGCCGAGAGAATAGTGGTAGGCGGTCTGCCATTGCAGGTCCGGGTTCCCGAACTCCTCAATGGTCTCCTGCGGCTGCGGAGGCTGGCTGAAACTCCCGACACCCGCCTTCAACGCCCAATGCTCGTCGACCTCAAAGCGCAAGGAACTGCGCAGATCGCCATTGAAGCGCTTGGTCAACAAGTCGTAGTCGAGGCGCCCCCCGAGGACCATGCTCAACTCCTGGGTCAACTGCAGTTGCGCCTCCATGAAATATGCGGGGTAGTAGAAGAAACTCTCCACGTCGAGGGTCACGAACCTTCGGCTCTCGAATCCTCCCGCGAACTCGCCTTCTCTAGGCATCTCGGGGAGCCGCGCCTGCACCTTCGCGGACCCGAAGAGGATGTCCATGCCGGCGAGCAGGGTGAGTCGGTCACTGACTTCGTACGTGAGTTCCTCCCTGGTGCTGTGCTGCAGGATGTCGAGCACGAACCGAGCGGTGTCGCCGAGCGCGAACTCCAGGAGGGTGTTGCCAAAGTTGGTGCTGAAGCGGTTCGTGACCCTATCGCCGCGGTAGGTGTAGGTGACTTGGCCTCGGTGGAAGCTCGTTCCCGCTTCGATGTTGCCGCGTACGATGGGGTTTTCGGGTTGGGGTTCGTCAAGAAGGAACTCCAAGACGTCATCCGAGCCGTAGGAGAACGCCTCGAGCTCGTGATGTGGTGCGGGCTTCCAGTTGATGCGGCCCTGGTAGTCCCAGTAGCGCGGGGCGACCGTGAGGTCGAGGCCCGCGTCATCCGGTAGAACGAGCGGCAGAATCGTGTCGAAGTAGCTGCGCCGAGCGCTCAGCTGGAAAGACAGGTCCTGGGTAATCGGCCCCTCGAGCAGCGCCGAGATGTCGATGATGTCGACGTCGACATAGCCGCTGAAGCGATCTTTGCGCGGCGCCCTGGTCTTGACGTCGAGAATGCCCCCCATGGCGCGCCCATAACGGGCTGAGAAGTTGCCTGGGTAGAAGTCGATGGAGGAGAGGATGTCGCTGTTGATCACCGAGGTGAGGCCGCCGAAGTGGTAGAGCAGAGGGATCGGTGAGCCGTCGAGTTGGACTTCAGTGTCCTGTGGGGCCGAGCCCCTTACAACGACGGCGCCGCTGTTGAACGTCGATCGCGCCACGCCAGGGAGGTTCTGGACGACCTTCAGTGCGTCTCCCGAGTTGCCAGGGATCTTCTGGATCTCGGACACCTCGAGGGTGCGGCGTGTGACCTCTTTGCGCGCTTTTCTTTCGCGGGTCTCGTAGACGGAGGCTCCATCGGTCCCGTAGGCGTCGTAGTAGGTGCGCTCGAGGAAGTAGGTGGCCTCGACGACTTCACCATCGGCGGCCTGTTCCTCGGTCTCGAACGGGGCGAACTCGGTCTCTTCGATGGTCACCTTCCACTCGCCGGTGGTCAGACCGCGCAGTTCGAAGCGACCATCGTCATTGGTGTACGACTCGAAGAGCTCGCCCTCTCGCTCCACTGAGACCAGCACGCCAGCCAGCGGCGAGCGAGTCCCGCGCTCCAGAATCAAGCCTTGCAGGCTCAGCGCGGGAGGTTCAGGCTCGCTCTCCTCGACCGGAACCTGCTCATCCGGGAGGATGGAGGACTCGATGACCTCGGGCTCGATGGGAACTCGCGTCGGGGGGCTAAACGGCAGGTCAATTTGAATCCGAGAGGGGATGGGCCGTCCGTCATTGAGGGCGGGCAGAAAGACGTAGGTCTCGATGGCTGCGATGGCGGCCGCATCGAAGCCGTAGCCTTCGGGGCCCCCACTGAGCACCTCGACATTGACGACCTTGCCGTCTGCGTCGATGAAGACTGCCGCGCTGACCACCCCCTCGAGCCGTTCGGCCAACGCCTCGGCTGGGTAGACGGCCGAAGTCTGCGCCACGAGTTCGGGGGGTACGATGCCGAACTTCGGGCGCTCCGTCGCCCCTTGGGCGAACAAGAAGCGAGCAAAGCTCACCACCACGAGTGTACAAAGGACCCCGGCGATGGCTCGCCGAGTTATGGCCGAGGTCATCGTCATTCGTCGCCACTTCTCGTGCAACGTTTCCTCCAATCCAACTGGGCAGCATTTGCCCGCCAGCGCGTGAGATGACACCACGACTGAGTGGTTGCCTGAAGAGAGAGCGCTGTCATTCCAGACGACGATGGGCCAGGGGCGATGTCTGGTCAGAACCTGTACCGCCCGTTCGATGCCGACCCTCTTTCTCACACCCTGCATGGGTAGACAACACGAACTGTCTACGTCATCGGCTCCGTTGGGGATCTGGCCGCAGGTTGACTCGCTCCAGGAGCCAGCGCAGCTCTCTTTGCACGTTGAAGAGCGATTTGAGTTCTCGTTTACCGAGCTTGGTCTCTCCGCTACTATGGCCTGTGCCGTGTCAAGCGCAGGTCCTGCAACAGGGAGACATCATGAAGACGTTGGTTCGTCTATCGCTGCCACTGTGGTTGTGCGTGGGGGTCTTCGTATCGGCGTGCACTTTCGACTCCTCGTCGTACGACAACGCGAGGTGTACCGACGACACCCAATGCGCGGCGGCCGGATTGA
>PFUG01000589.1 GCA_002789955.1 Deltaproteobacteria bacterium CG_4_9_14_3_um_filter_63_12
CGGTGTCGTCCAGGACGGCGGCGACCGAGAGGAGGGTGTCGTGCAGGCGCACCGCGCCTTTGCCGAAGAGGGAGAGGCGGCCGAAGGCGATGACGTGGGTCTGGTGGCTCTGGTCGTCGACGACGACCGAGACTCGGTGGAGATCCTCGGCGGCGAAACCCTGGCTCATGAAGCGGGACAGCGCGCGCTGCACGAAGGGGTGCTCGAGGTGGAGGTGCACCACCGGATCGGACAGACGCTGGGGCGGCTCGAAGACCACCGGCAGAGGCGCGCGGTGGCGCCACTCCCAAAAATCTTCCTTGCGGCCGCGCGGGGGACGCAGGAGATCGAGGGTCTTGTCCCAGCCCTCGGGCAGGCTCGGCAGCTCGAAGACCTCGACGGCGCGGCCGTCGCGCGTGTGGAGGGTCGAGGCCTGCAGCGGCGGTGTGCCCATGAGGGCCAGGGCCACGTCGAGGACCTCGCGCAGCCGCGCGGGCTGGATGTCGAGCACCTCCTGGCTGGCGTCGAGGATGCGCCCGGCCTTGTTCAGCGCGCTGGTGATGTCCCTGAGGGTCCGCTGGCTCTCGAGCTCGTTCTTGGCGGTCTGCAGCCCGACCCCGTCGGTGGCAGAGGCGGCCTCGAGGCGTTGCAACGTGTCGGTGTTGATGCCGTCCTCGAGCACCTCGGTCACGCGTTCCATGAGCACGGCGCCCAAGGAGCCCAGCTCTTCTTGGATGCGTTCGATTTTTTCGACCAGCACCTCGAGCACCCGGTCTTCGGGCCGCTGCGGGTAGTGGAAGGTGTGGCAGCGCACGATGGGAGAGGGCTGCAGCGTGCGATCGATGCGCCCGTTGCGCTGCTCCAGGCGCGCCGGGTTCCAGGGCACGTCGAAGTGGAAGAGGTCGGCGCAGTGGGCCTGCAAGTTGACGCCCTCCCGCGCGGCATCGGTGGCGATGAGGATGCGCACCGGGTGGTCGTTGGGGTCGCTGTTGAAGGCGGCCTGCACCTCGGCGCGGGCGTCGTCGCCCATGCCGCCGTGGAAGGCCATGACGCGCTCTTCCCAGCGGTGGGTGCCATGAATGGCGGCCTCGATTTGCTGCTTCAAGTAGCGCTTGGTGTCGCCATACTCGGTGAAGATAATCACGCGCCGCTCGGACCACGCCAGGTCGGCCTTCGTGCGCGCGTCCGGCGCGATGCCGGCGGCCGGGCACTGTTGCCCCCGAATCCAGTCGAGGAGCGCGGCCACCTTGGCGTCCGGGGCGTGGCGGCGGCGCTCGGCCAGCGTCAGCATCTGTTGCAGCAGGTCGCGGGTGTGGGCGCTCGGGTCGGCCAGCTCGGCCGAGGCCTTCGCCGCCTGCCAGGCGTCCTCCTCGTCGACGCTGTCGTCGTCGACCCCGTAGGTCTCGACGTCGAAGAGGGTGGGCGGCGGCGCGGCGGGATGCTCGGGCGCCCCTTTGGCGTGGGCGCTCAAGGTGCGCCAAAAGGCCTCGACGCTGGAGAGGAGCCGCTTCTGCAAATTGATGAAGACCAGGCGGCCCGCGCCTTTGCTCGGCTTCATGTGGGCGGAGTACTCGGCCAGCAGGCGCGCGAGCTCGAGCTCGGTGTCGGCGCTCTCGCGCAGCGGGCGGCTCTCGACGGCGCCGGCCTCCCGTCGGCGCACGGTCCACACGCCGGCCTCCCAAGTCAGTCGGTGCTCGACGAGCCGCCGCTCGGGGAAGGCCAGCGCGCCGGGGATCTGCCGCAGGTCGCTCTTGAGGCGGCGCACCATGACCGGCGCCAGCTCGGCCGGGTCCTCGATGGGCACGCCGCGGGTGAAGCGCTGCGGGTCCAGGAGCTCGAGCAGCGCCGAAAAACTGTTGGAGTGGCCGTTGTGCGGCGTGGCGCTCAAGAACAGCCGGTTCTCGAAGCGAGGCGCCAAGTCGCGGACGACGCGGGTCAGCCTGGAGTCAATCGCGTAGCGCGTCCCCGAGGCCGGCGCCACCGTGTGGGCCTCATCCAGCACGAGCAGACTTTTTTTGACCCGCTCGCCCAGGAATTGCAGCAGCGGATCTCGGTGCTCCGGGCGTCGGATCAGGTTGTACGAGACCACGAAGCGCGTGTGGGTCGACCAAGGGTTGACCCCGAAGCCCCGCTCTTTCTGCCGTCGTCCGACGAAGTCGCTGTTGTAGACCTCGAAGGTGAGCCCGAAGCGGGAGCGCATCTCGTCGCGCCACTGCAGCACGATGGAGGCCGGGCAGACGACCAGTACGAAGTCGACGCGCTGGCGCAGCCGCAGCTCCTGAATGACGAGCCCGGCCTCGATGGTCTTGCCCAAGCCCACGTCGTCGGCGATGAAGAGGTTGGCGCGGGGCAGCTCGAGGGCTTTTTGTAGAGGGATGAGCTGGTGGTTCCAGAGCTGGATCCCCGCCCGAAAGGGCGCCTGGAAGAGCTGGTTGTCGGTGGCGGTGACGCAGTTCCACTTGAGCGCGCTGAGGTAAGCCCCAAAGTGGTCGGCCGAGTCGAGCCCGCTCACTGTGCCCAGCCCGTGCGCCTCGGGCTGGAGGATCCGCGCCCCGAGCTCCAGCTCCCACAGCACCTCGAGCGTGCGGCCCGCGGCGTCGTCGTCGAGGCAGGACAAGCGGACGAGGGTCATAGGCGCGTCCGAGTTTTCTTGCGCGGCGTGGACCTGTTCGACCAGATACTGCCGCTGGCGAACGACCGCGATGTCGCCTCGTCTCGGCGTGAAAAGATCGCGTGCGTCCTCCGGGTCGACCTGCGGCCCTAAAGACTCGCCTGCGGCGGCGGCCAGTCGCCGCGCCAGCTCGATGCGTGCACGGCCAGAGTCGTCGAGCCCGGCCTCTCGACACGCTTGTCGCAGCTCGTCACGCGAGAAAAAGCGCAGCGCATGGCCGAAATCGAAGCGCGGGCTGGCGGCCAGCTTGGCGAGCTGCCGTTCTTTCGAGAGCGAGGTCGGGATGTGGACCTCCAGCTCCCGTCCGATTTCGACGACGCGGGCGCGGGTCAGGCTGGCGAACACGGTCTGTGGTGTCACGGCGTCTCTGCTGTCCATGTCCTTCCTCGCTTGGGGTCTGCGCTGGCGTCTGAGGGCCCGCATGTTCCCTTGTTCGGAAGTCCCTGACAAGCACCCAGCTTGGCGGTCGACAGTTCCTGTCCGCGCCACCCCAACACGCCAGAGGCCAGAACACCCGAGAACGCAAGCCTGAGCGCAGCTCAGGGCATCGGCCTCCCCCCAGCGTGAGATCGCCGATCTCCACGTCGACCCCAACGGCGACGCGGTCATCAAGGAGGTCGACGCGGGCCAAAGATGCGCTGCCGAACTGCGGCGCCGGCAAGGGCGCGAAGACCAGATACCAGACCAGCCAGCCGACCGCCGCCGCGAAGAGCACCGCGCCGCCCCAAACGGCGACCCGGAACCACGGAATGGGGGGATTGACGGTCAGGCTGAACATCGAACGTCCGCTCTCCGCTAGTGACACGCCCAATTTCACCGCGAAGAACTCGTAGCCAGGGATGGCGGAGAGTCGTGTAAACCCGAAGGGTTGCGCGCAGGATGCGCGCAACAACACGAAGAACACGAAGGAGAGCAAAGAAACTCTTCCTGACCTTCGCGGTGAATCAAGGTCACCGACCAAACCACGGCTTGTGCCGCGACCACTTGCTACGTCAGCACCAGCAATTGACGCCGGCGCTATAGAGCGCCTCGATGTTCACATCGAAGCTCACGAAGGCAGAAAACTCTTCGTGTTCTTCGTGTTCTTCGTGGTGAACCAGAACCCACGATAGCCACAAACGCCCCAAACCCACCCGCAAGGCCGCTCAAATCCCCCAAGCTCCTTGCGCCTCGGCCGCCCCTTGCGTCCTTGCGTTAATATGGAACCCGACCCGCCACCGCCCTACTCACCCCACTCGCCGTGCCCACGGCAGCGCCAGTTGCCCGGCTCGCAGATGAAGCGCACGTGCAGGTGATCGGCGTGGTTGCGCCAGTGCTGAATCACCGCGCGGTGGCTGTGCACGCGGGCTGGATACTCGAAGAGCATGGCCAGCTCGTCTTTCGTGTAGAGGGGCTTGACGTAGTCGTTGAGGGCGACCTGCAAAGACTTGTCCACGAAGATGACCTGCACCTTGCCCGATTTGAGCAGCGCGTCGATCAGGAACCAGGTCTTTTCGAGGTCGAGGTTCTCGGGCGTGATGGGGGGCTCGTCGACGGGATCGAACTCACCCAGCGTGAAGTAGCTCAGGTCCACGTCGCGCCCCGAGCGGTGGGACTCGTGACGGCGAGCGATCTCGCCGCCCTTGCGCCGCGAGAGGTCGCCGACGCGGATGGGCTGCCCGTCGGGGTAGGCCTCGCCGTAGGCGGCGAAGAGCTCAAGGAGGCCGGTGACGGTCACCTCGCTGCCCCATTGGAAGCGGTGCGACTTCGAGAGCCAGTTGGGGCCGTCGGGCAGGGGCACGCCGTTCCACATGCGGCCGTTGTCCGGGCGCTCGATGGAGCGGGTCGGGTGCTCGGGATCGTAGCGATAGACCAAGAGCTGCGTGCCCGCGGCGACCTTGCCATCGCGGGGCAGCTCGGGGTTGAGCTTCAGCAGCTGGCTGACACGCAGCCCCCAGCTCTCGGCGATCTGCTGGGGGGTCGACTCCTCGACGACCGTCCAGAAAACCTCGTGGGGCGCGCTGCCGTCGCTGGGCACGACGTCTTCGTCGGGCTCATCGAGGTCTTCGACGAGGCTTGGGAGAGCGCCCGACTCTTGGTTCGAAACCACTGGGTTGTAGTCCAGTGATGGCGACAGATGGTCGTCTCCCGCGACGGTCGAGGGCACGAAGACCAACAAGAGCAGCGGCAGCAAATGGGCGATGAAGGACATGGGCGGCGCCAGCGGCGACGTAGCCGGAGGGGCTACTCGAGGCGAAACACGATGAATTCACGTACTTTTATACCGTCAACTCGCCCCTCGCCGCAAAACGTTTGTGGACGACGCACAGCGCGACGAACAGATATTTGGTACAAATGCCGCCGAACCTCTCCTCGCACCTGGGAGCCCTTCATGCGCCAAGCCCGTCTCAACCTTTCGCTTTTCATCCTGTTTCTTGTTTCTCTGACCCCGCTGAGTGCGATGGCTCAGAGCAGCTTGGAGCTCTACGCCGTGGACACCTCCCAGGTCGAGACGACTTTCACTGATTCCGGCGGAAAGAGCGCCGCCGTCTCATTGCACTTCACCGCGCGCAACGCCGACCTGACGCCCATGTCGCTCGAGGCCGAGGCGCTCAAGGTGATGATCGGCGACAAGGAAGTGCCCGTCTTCGCAAAGCGCCTGCTGACGCTCGAGAAGAGCGAGGAGGCCGTCGCCGTCGTGGTCGTCTTCCCCATCGCCAAGGACTACCTCGAGGAGTTCTTCGGCATCCGCCTCAACGCGGCGATCTTCGTCGAGCGCATGCGCGACAAGGACTGGGCGGGCATCGTCGCCTACGACTCGGAGGCCCACGAGACCGCGCCAGTCAGCGGACAGGGCGACCTCTCCTGGCTCGCCGACCAGATCTCCGAGCTCAAGAACAGCGAGATCATCGAGCCCAACCTCTTCATCGGTGCGACCGCCGGTCTCGAGATGGCCGGCGCCATCAAGGACGTCAAGGAGAAGTACCTCGTCGTCATCACCAACGCCGAGGGCGCCGTGGTCGGCGACGACCGCGCCGCCATCAAGGCCATCGACGCGTTCAAGACCAGGGCCCGCGAGCTGGGCGTGCGCCCGATGATGATCGGCTACACGCCGGACGGCCCCGAGGAGCTCAAGTACGCCGACTGGCTCAAGAAGATGTCCGCGGCCGACGGCACCTACTCCGAAGCCACCTCGCTCGACGACCTCCCCGGTGTCGTGAGCAAGGTCTTCTCTCAGATCTACGGCCAGTATGTCCTCGAGGTCGAGGTCGACCTCAGCGGCGACTTTTGGCTCGAGAACGGCGCACACCCGTTCACGCTCTCGACCAAGGTGGGCAGCCGCGAGGTCAAGAGCACCCAGCGCGAGTCGTGGCCAGCGCTGGCGAAGTAGTCGCCCAAGGCTCCGCCTTGGGCTGGGGAATGTTCGGCCCCCGAGGGGCCGATGCCTCGGGCTTTGCCCTCGGCGGC
>PFUG01000017.1 GCA_002789955.1 Deltaproteobacteria bacterium CG_4_9_14_3_um_filter_63_12
CGGCTACTCGCCGCAGCTGCTCTACAAGCACCTCAAGGCGGGGCGCGTCCGCCGCGTCCGCCGCGGCATCTACCGGCTGGTCCACTTCCCCATGAGCGACGAGGAGCACCTTGTCGAGTGCTGGCTCTGGGCCGAACAGGCCGGCGTCTTCTCCCACGAGACCGCGCTCTTCTATCACGACCTGTCGAACGTCCTGCCCAAGCACGTCTACCTCACGGTCCCGGAAGCATGGCGAGGGCGCCGGCTGCGGGTGCCCGAGGGCCTGGTGCTCCGCTACGGGCACGTCCCAGAGACCGAGCGAACCTGGCTCGGTCCGGTCCCAATCACGAAGCCAGCACGAGCGATTCGCGATGTCATCGACACCCACCTGTTCCCGGAGCACGTCGAGCGAGCCCTCGCCGAGGCTCGCCACCGTGGCGTCATTCATGGGGACGAGGTGGACCAACTCGAAGCACGGCTTCGTGAGATGCGGAGAACCTGATGGCCAATGCAGCACACAAGTGGACCTTCCATGCTCGCTTCCTCTACCTGGAGCTGAGCTGATGGGCCACCTTCGTCACGGTGATCGCGACTCGGTCGTCGACGCCGCTCTCGACGCGATGGACGCCGAGCAACTGCGCGAGCTGATTCGCGCGACGCGCTGTGTGCTCGGCGATCGAGGACGTTCAGGGCGTCGGGTACTTCTTCGAGCCACTCCGTGAGCTGGAACGCGTCGCGGTCGAGCCGCTGCCCGACTTCGACGAGTTCCTCGTTCAGTGGCGCGCGTTGGTCGAAGAGCGGGTCGCGAACACCGAGAAGAGAGGCTGGGATCGACGCGAGGACCGCTGGCTTCGCGAGGTCGTGGAATGTACCCAGGGCCCGGACGGGCTCGCCGAGGTCGCCCGGCAAAGCCGACGGTCGGACGACCTGCGCGCCTGGTGTCGTGCACTCGTGGAGGCCGGGGACTGGACGGTCGCGCGTGCCGCGTACGAAGAAGCGGCCGAGCTGGTCGAGGATCGCGCCTACGCCAGCGGGGACTTCCTCGACGGCGCCGCGCTCGCCGCACAGGAGCTGGGCTCGGACGATCTCGACGCCGCCCTCGAACGAGCCTGGCGAGAGGCTCCGTCATTCAGCCGCCTTTGTCGCTGGCTCGGAGGCTGCTCGACCCAGGAAGAACTCGCGGCGCTAGCGGGGTCGGCGCTGGAGATGGTCCCCGCCAGGGCAGCGCGCCAGCGCGCGCTTCTCCATCTCCTCCGCGGAGAGCTGAGTGACGCGGCAACGCTCCTCGCAGACGCGCGGGAGCTCGGATGGTCGGACGCCGAGCACCCCGGTCACCTCGTGTTCCCACTCTTCGTCGGCCTGCTCGGCGGTGCCACGATCGCTGTGGAGCTACCGCGCTCCTACGATGACATGAGCAGCCTGATGGACGACAACCAGCCCAAGCTCACCACGCCGACCGTTGACCCGCTGCTTCAACTCGCTGACCTCGATGCCCAGGAGGCAGCGGTGAGGTGTGTGATGATCGAGGCGATGCGGTCGGCGGCGGAGAAGCGGATTGAGGGCGTGACCGCGAACAAGCGGCGCCATCACTACGGCCACGCCGCGTCCCTGGCGTTCAGTGTGCGTGGGCCGACGGCTCACCAGACGGCAAGGCGTGGTTGCGCGAGCTGATGGACGAGTACCGCCGCTACCCGGCGCTGCAGCGCGAGTTCAAAGCCGCCGGGGCATGAGAGCGCCCCCTCCGAGCGCTTCGTCGTCGCGAACCGGCTCTCACTGCCAGCGCTGGTTCACACGAAGCACTCCGGGAGCCCCGAGTGCGCAAGTACCCGTTCCGCACTGCCACTGTCCGGTCCAAAGCGGTATGAGCACCCCGCGAGCGGAACCCTCCCTAGCCGCTCAAGAGAGACTCCACGCCCGAAGCGTGCTTTCGACCTCTCCCGCGACCCGACGACGTGCCTCTTCTCGTGGCACGCCCTGCACGAGAAGCCCGTCATAGCCCGTCTCCACGTGTCGCACATGGGCGATGACCGCGAGTCTCACCGCGTCTTCGTCGAACGCTTTGGCATCAGCGCTCCGACCCACACGGTTGCTGTATTTTTGGCACGCATGCTCGGCGATGGCCGCCTCGCGATTCGGTGGGCAATTCGCAAAGAGCTCCCGTATGCGCCTTGCGAAGCGCACGACGTACTCTGAGTCGAGAGCTGTCCTGCGCTCTGCCGCCCGTGCCCGTGCTGCGGCGCGCTCGTCCTCGTCCTTCGAGCATTCGTCTTCCGCGCGCTGAAGCGCCGTTTCCTCGACGAGGAGCCCCTGCCGCTCGTAGCGTTTGCGTGCCCGCGACCACTTGAGGACGACAGCCCACAAGGTCGAGTACTTCTTCGCGCGCCGTGTCAGGGCGGCGCTTCCAGTGGGCAAGAACGCCAAGTGATCCAGGTCGGAGCACGAGAGGCAGAGCGCCCCCTGCGCCTCGGCCAGCGTGATCCAAGCACTGCGTCCGAGCTCTTCGTTGCACTCACCACACGTCGAGTCTCGTCCAGAGATGAAGACCTTCAGTTCTTGCTCGTTTGCAGCCATGTATCTCCTGAACCCGCGATTCTGAGAGCAAAGCAAGGTATCAAGAGGAAAACACATAATCCAATGGGTCGGAACTCCGCGATTCGAGCCAAACAAACTCTCGATATGGGCAGGCGGTGCCCGATCTTGCTGAAGAAGCCCCAGAGGACATCCTCTACGAGGTGCTCACGCTCTGCCATAGGTCCTTGGTGGCTCCAAGCCGAAGAGTAGCTCGGCCCTCTTAAATGCCCGTGGAACCTCGAGTTCCCGCGACTCAGTAAGAAAAACCCCTCCCACCAAAGAAATCACGAAACCTTTGCCCCCGAGTGGCCGACAACAGGAAGTCTACAAACAACGACCTCTCCTGGAACTCGACCATGGCCGCCATTCCACTCCTGCCAACCCCATCCACCAGAGCCCTCGCCCAAGCGCGGACCTTCGACGACGCGACCGCGTTGCTCGAGGTCCTCCTCGAACGCGTCAAGTGGCAAGTGCAGCGCGCCATGCGTCGCTTCCCCGAGCGCCTGTTCGTCGACCGCCGTGGCTACACCGACGACAGCCTCGGGAAGGCAGAGATACGGCGCATCCTCGGGCACGGCCCCGACGAGAGAGCCGCCGAATGGCTGGGCGAGCAGGGTGTTGCCGATGCAAAGACCATCGAGGCCATGCTCTCGCGCATCGAGGAGACCATTCAGCTGCGACTCCAGGACGTCGCGCGATCGGATTTTCGCGCGTTACTCGGAACAGAGGTGGCTCGAAACGAGCCACCTCGCGTCCCTGCGCGCGATCAGACCTGGCCAACCGAGGAGCTCCGCGCCCATTTCGCCCTGTCGGATCTCGAGCTCGACCTGCTGCTCGCCGCCGCCGCCCCCCGCCTGTCAGAGCACCATGCCCGGCTCTACACCTTCGCCTGGGCCGACTTCACCACCAAACAGCCCACCGCCAGCTTCCTCGCCGATTTGGTCTCTGAGGACGAGGCCGCACACCGACGCGCGTTGGAGTGCTTACAACCCCACGGACCGTTGCGCCATCATCGGCTTCTCGTGGGCCACGGCCACGAGCGTTGGGCTCCCTCGACGCCACTGCTGCACACCCCCCTCTCTGTGCCGCAGCGCATCCTCGATTACCTGCAAACCGGAACCCTCACCTCCCCCCTGCCCCACACCACCTGGTGGCCGCCGAATCGTGAGCCGATGGTCCCCCTCGAACCTGAGGTCCAGCGTCGTTTGAGACAACTGCTGAGCGCACCAAGAGCGCGACTCGCAGTCGAGGGCCTCCGCGGAGTGGGCCGCTGCAGCGCGGTGCGCATCGTCGCGGCCGAGCTTGGGCGAGGGGTGGTCGAAGTCGAGGCCGGCTCGGTACCCGCCAGCGACGAGACCACCGCTGAGCTGCTGCGTGAGCCGCTTCTTCGCGACGCGGTGCTCGTGCTTCGTCTCGATGGTGTGAGCGATTTGAGCCAGAACCCGTTGGTGCAAACACTACTTCGGGACGATGAGTATCCAGGCCGCGTCGTCTTCCTCGAGCACTTGCCCCAGCAAGTCGGCGACTGGCCCGTTGTTGCGCTCCCGGTTCCGCGCCAAGAATCCGCACAAGCCCACTGGTCAGCCGCCCTCGCCGGAGTTTTGGATGAGACCCAGCGAGCGCGCGTGAGCCAAGACCTGTCCGGTGGATACGCCCTGACGCCAGCCGGCATGCGAACCTGCATCAAGGACGTGTGCCAGCGGCAGAACGCGACGAAAGCAAGCCGCAAGGCGATGGACACGAGAGACCTGGTGGACGCGGCGCAGCGGGTCCTCGACCGCGAGATCAGCACGTTGGCGACGCCCTATCGAATCGACGCAACCCTCGACGATGTGGTCTTGCCAGACACCGTGCGCGAATGTGTCGACGATGTCTTGATCGACGCACGCCACCGTCGCCGCATCTTCGGCGAGTGGGGCATGGGCCGTCTCAACCCAGGCGGACGAGGCCTGAGCGTGCTCTTCGCTGGACCTCCAGGCACGGGGAAGACGCTGGTCGCCGGCGTCCTCGCCAATACGTTGAACCGCGCCCTCTACCGAGTCGATCTCTCGCAGGTGGTCGACAAGTACATCGGCGAGACCGAGAAGAACTTGGGACGGGTCTTCGATGAGGCCGAGCGCGCCCAGGCGGTGCTGCTCTTCGACGAGGCCGACGCCCTGTTCGCCACGCGCACCGCGGTGAAGAGCTCCAACGACCGCTACGCCAACCTCGAGGTCAACTACCTTCTGCAGCGCCTCGAGGCCTTCGACGGCATGAGCATCCTGACCACGAACTTCGCCAGCAGCATCGACGACGCCTTTCAACGCCGCATCCGACACATCATCGAGTTCCCGATGCCAGACGCCGACGGTCGCGCGGCCCTTTGGCAGACGCTGTTGCCCGAGTCGGCGCCCCTTGCACAAGACCTCGATTTCGAGATGTTAGGGGCCGCCTTCGAACTGTCGGGTGGCCACATCCGCAACGCCATCTTCCGCGCCGCCCTGCGGGCTGCCGATGGGGACCGGGCGATCGCGCATCGAGACCTGTTCAAGGCCGGCCTGCGCGAGTGCAAAGAGCTAGGGATCTTGGTGCCCGATCGCCTAGCCGAAGAATTTCAATCGAGACGGAGATAACCGATGAAGAGATGGATGATTCTTGCCCTTGTGGCTGCGACGGGAGTTCTGTTCACTGCCTGCGACAGGGGCGAGCCGACGAGCAACCCAGAGACCAAGGCGGAGGGGGCGACTGCTGAGCAGCCGGAGGAGCTGCCCCCGCTGAACCTCGAGGTGAAGCCGCAGCGGTTGGCGTTGGGTTGGGGGTTCAGCTGTTACCTGAACGACGCGCATGAACTTTGGTGTTGGGGCTGGGGTGAACATTTTCCGGTGCCCGGGCCCAAGGAGGCACTGCCGCCGACCAAGCAGGAGATTGGGGTCGAGCTGGTATCGATTGCGGCCTCGCACCTGACCATGTGTGGGCTGGATCAAGCCGGTCAAGTGCACTGTTTTGGCCAACCCTTGTATGCAAACCTAAAGAACCCTGACGATGGCGCTCCCTTGTCTTCCTTGTCGAAAGCGAACTCTGTATTTCTTGGTGGGGGTAGTGTTTGCATCGTTACATTGAAGGGGGGTATCGAGTGTCTTGGTGCAGACAGCTACAACATTCTCGGTGGTGATCACTTCACGCGAGCCCCACATATCGTGCCACCACCAGATGGTGATCGATGGGTAGCCGGCGCAGGTGGTCAGCTTCACGTGTGTGCCCTGAGCTCCCTGGGCTCGGTTTGGTGCTGGGGTGACAACAACTATGGACAACTCGGAATTGGAACCAAGAGCCCGAGCACACAACCCGCTCTTGTGAGTCTGGGGAGACGAACGCTGTTCCTAGCCGCAGATGGCATGACCACTTGCGCGGTCGTTGAGGATGGAAGTGTTTGGTGCTGGGGCAGTGGAGATCTCGGCGCCCTTGGCCAGGAAGCTCCCGAAGACTGCGGTGAATCAAGCTGCTCTCTCAATCCCCTCCAAGTGTCGGGTGTTGACTCAGCAAGCCAGGTCTCTCCTGGTTCATTTCATGGATGCTCCCTGAACAG
>PFUG01000057.1 GCA_002789955.1 Deltaproteobacteria bacterium CG_4_9_14_3_um_filter_63_12
GAATTCCGACCCGATGAACTGTGGCGAGTGTGGGATGCAGTGCCCACACAACAGCGGTTGTGAATTGGGTGTATGCGAGACCTCCGGGATGATGTCGCGTTCGTCTAGCGGCGGCGTCGGGAACGGGAACGGCAATGGGAACGGCAACGGCAATGGGAACGGGATGTCGAACGTGGTCCAGGCTGCCATTGGCCAAGGGCTATGGTTTGAACTTGGCCCAACGCTGGGCGGTCGGTTGACGGGGATCGTCGCCAACAAAAGGTCTTCCACGATGACTCCGGCTCAGGTGCTCATCGTAGGCTCGCCCGGTGGTGGAGTATATTTTGGGCATGGAGACGGAGTGGCGCAGCCGACGTTCACTGAGCCTGACAATTACGCGTTGGCTGAATATTCGATTCAGCATCTGGAGTGGGATCTCACCAATCCGAATAGGTTGTACGCGCTAACCTGGAACGAGCTTTACGCCACAGAAGCTCCTTCGATGGTGGAGTGACGATGTTGCACCACCGACCTTCTCAAGCGGGCGTGCAGACAGATTGTGTTCGTCTTCTGGCCGTCGATCAGGTCTCGCACCAGCTGTGGCTAACTCCAGAGGTTGGCCCTGGACTTGAACCCGCCATCTATCGAACTGACTCTTGGAGCGCCCTCCAAGAAAACTTCGACTGGCAAGAGGCGTGGGGCGTTTCACAAAATGACGAGAGTCTCCGCCTCCCA
Source organism: Deltaproteobacteria bacterium CG_4_9_14_3_um_filter_63_12 (assembly GCA_002789955.1). GTDB lineage: Bacteria > Myxococcota_A > Bradymonadia > UBA4248 > UM-FILTER-63-12 > UM-FILTER-63-12. The sequence continues at coordinate 715 of PFUG01000057.1, forward strand.
CAGGGTCAGGTTTCCGGTCTCGCTAGAATTGACGCGGGGATGGTTGTAGTGATGGAAGACAAACGGCCCGCTGGCTCTCGTGAGATGGAGTCGTTTCTTTCTTATGACTCCGGAGCCTCATGGGAGCACCTCGGTCCGGTGGGTGACCCTGGGTGGTCTAGGGACGTTCGAATTCTCGCACAGGGTGTCGGCAACGAGTTGTTTCTTGGTGCTGTGAGGGCGTTCCATATCACCGATATTTTGACCAGTGTGTGGGACATGAAAGAAGACATCTCAGAACATGTGGACGTTCGTGCCATCTACTCAGACCAGGACGCGGGAAAGGTCTGGTTTGCCAATGACGGAGGTGGGCAATTCGAGTTCCCCAATCGGCAGTCGAACATCGTTCGATGGGACTGGAACCCAGGCAACCCGTTGACCAATGCCTTGGGAATCAGGCCTGACGACCTAAGGGCCTGGCAGTTGTTCGCTGTGATGCCACTGGCGACCACACCGCCGCATACTCGCTCCAGGGTCTTCGTAGGTTCGCTCGACAATGGGTGGGGTTGTTTCCCCAACGCGAATGTATCCAGCGACTTCACTGGCCTTCCGATCCTGAACGGCGCCGGTGACATTTTGGCCATCATGGGCTCAGCGAATGGGGCAGGCCCGATTTATGTGCGGACGAACGATGGTGAAAGAATGACGCGGATGCCCGATGCTCGCACGGTTGCCAGCTGCGAAACCGCTACTCTGGAAACGATTGAACCTGAAGGGGGCATGCAGGCGCCGTTCCCATGGGGGCCAAATTCGATCGCGGTACATCCAACCGATCCCAACAAATTGTACATTCTTCGTGCAGGTTCATCCGGTCTAAGTCCGTTCTTGTTCAGCGACGATGCGGGATTCAGCTTCTGGCCAACGAACCCAATAGATAGCGTTCCAGCTCCAACAGACCCTCCTCAACCTGTGTCGATCTTCGTCGACCCCCAGGGGAGAGTCTATGTGGGCACGAAAGACAAAGGTGCATTCGTTTCCAAGGATGATGGGCAATCCTGGCAGCCCTGGGGCCTGAATACAACCCCGCCCGCGGTCATCCTAGCCGTGTTCGTCTCTGGAAACGTCGGATGGTTGGCAACCAGCGATGGACTCTACCGCAATCCTCAGAGCCGCAATCCAAAGTCCAGCTGGGAGTTGGTGACGGGAGGTGGCGGTTACGTGGTGAGCGACGTCGAAGTCGATCCTCATTGCTCAACGCGCATCTACGCGACCCTTGGGTTCGTCTACGAACGACAACAACATCGGGGCGGGGTCCGTGTCTCGGTAGATGGCGGCAACACGTGGTCATCGTTGACCTCGGGCTTGGCGCTCCACCAATCACCGATCGCCGACGCGGAAGTGGACCCCGTTCACGAAAACCTCGTCTATGTGGCGAGTCATGGGAGAGGGTTGTGGATGTATGACTGGGGCACAGAACTACCAGCATGTCAAAGACCTCCACGGGATGTCGCTACTCAGCATGCCTGCAAGCATTCGGGCTTTCCACCTTTTTGCTGGTGACCATGAAGTGCTCATACCCAATCTGCTGTTCGCTGCTCGCGTGTTCCCTACTGTTTGGGTGTACCGATACCGTTGTTGGCAGGCCCCTACTGACCGATGTGGACGCACGAGACGAGTCGAGCCCGGACTTGGGCAACGACGACACGATCACCGATGCCGACGAGAATGTCGCCGACACAGTCGGCGATGCCATAGACGATGAACTGGACATCCATACTCCCCAAGACATCGTTGCCCAAGATGTCCCACCAGATGGCGGCGACAGTGTTTTGGACCTGAGTGATGTCCCACCAGATGACGGCAACACTGTTTTGGACCTGAATGACCTAGAGTTGGGCTGCGCGCCGGGTCAACTCCTCTGTGGCGAAGAGTGCGTCGACCCCGCCATCGACTCGCGGAACTGTGGTGGTTGTGGCCAGGATTGTCGTAGTTCGTGGGACTGCCAAGGCGGTTTTTGCTGGTGGGACTGTGGCGGGACTTCGCCGACTGGCTGCACTGACACCGAAAAGCCATGGCTTCATATCTGCACCGATCTTCAGTACGACCGTGACCATTGTGGCAACTGCGGCACTCGTTGTGAGCTGAGTGAGGTCTGTAACAATTACAATTGCGAGTGTTATGCCTGCGATGCGTGCACTTGCAAGCAGGGGTCCACGTGTTGCCCTGGGAGTCCAAACCGCTGTGCCGACCTGAGCACTGACCGCTGGAATTGCGGCGCCTGCGGCAACGTCTGCGCAGGTTGGAGTTGCATTGACGGCCAGTGTCAATGAGAGCTGAGCCAAACCCCTATCCAGCCGTGATTCCGCTGTCACATCCATCGAGAAAAGGTGTTCGCCTCGTTCACCCTTTTCGCTCAACGTCTCCCACCATCACCTCACCACCGAGACCCCAGCCTTACCCCACTCCACATGCCCCTGCTTGGACCACACCCGCAGCACCTCATAGACCTCATCGCGATCCTCAGGTGACCGAAGGTCCCAGCCCTGCTTGTTGGGGAGGTCGACGATCACGGCGGCCTTCACAGGCTGACCGCCGTGTAGGATCTTTCGGACAGCGTCCCACAGGTCTTCTGGATGCGGGGTCTTAGGCGTCGCGGACCGAGGTCGACTGGGATCAGTTCGACTTGCTGCAGGTTTTTGCGAAGGCCGGATTCCGTCCGGCGGGTCGGGTGTGTCTGGAGAAGGCGCTCTGAGATGTGGGCTTTTGCTGCCGAATAGAGGAAGGGCTGGGCGCCGAGGTGGCGCCCAGCCCTTTCTCTTTTCGAGCTTTGAGCCGGCTACTTTGCGTTGAAGATGACCCCGTTCTTCCCGTCGGCCGACCTCAACGTGAGGGTGTCTCCCTCGAGCTTGTAGGTCGCGATCGTTCCCAGAAGCTCGACGTACTGCCCTTCTTGGTCGAGAAGCGCGGCGTCGCAGGCGAGCTCCGTGATGGAGCCGGGCTTGATGCTGAGTTGGTCGTCGCCGGACAGGGTATAAGTGCCGTTCATGTGGTTGCAGGTGACCCTACCGGTGGCCTCTCCGTCCTTGAGAACCAGCGTGATTTCGGAGCCGGCGATCAGGGAGCTGGCGACCTCCCCGAGGAGGAACGTGTTGGCGCTCCAGGTGGTTCCTACGAGGGGGAGGTCGGCGACGGCTTCCGTTTTTTGGGCGGTGTAGAGCAATTCGACGCCTTCGCCCACCAGCTCGAGGGTGTCCCCGTCGCGTGCCCACGAGGTCGCCTTTTTCACGGCTGAGAAGTAGGCCCCTTCTTGCTCCAAAAGGTCTACGCAGGCCATCTCGGTGATGAACAGGTCGCCGAAACTCAGGGTGTCGTCGGTGAAGGACACGGTCCCGCCGAAGTTGTTGCAGCCCGCGTGACCGCTGACGTTGTCGCCGTCGAAGGCGAGGGTGAGGTGGGTGCCTTCGATGGGGGCCTTACCGTTCAAGGTGACGAGGAGCCAGCGGCCCTGTGGGCTGGCGGCCGGCGCGGCTTCTTTCGCTTCGTCGGGAGTGGTCGCCGGCTTCTCGGCGGTTTCCTCAGCAGCCGGATTGGATTTGTCTGGAGTCTTGGTGCTCGCCGAGTCTCTTGGGGGGTCGCAGGCGAGCAGGGTCAGGAGGAGAGGGATGAGAAATACGCGATTCATAGAGTGCTCCCAAGGTTGAGGGTGTCGCTTGGTGAGTGTCTTCATGGCGCAGGAACCGAACGAAGTCCAGCGCAGCACTCCAGAGCGTGATGGGGCCCTGCTTACGACACGCGTGGGGGCCAACCGCGCCGCTCGAATACAGCGGGCGCCGACGACGACAGAGGCCCGCCCATCGTCGAGCGAATCTGTGGAGTGACGAGTTGCTCCGCCTCACCGCGCTGTCGTTCGCTTCCCTCCGGTGTTCACGACTCCGCCACGACGGTTCTTCGCTGAGCGAGTTCGCTCACTTCAAACTGTCACAGCCCGTCTCGTCCCCGCCGTCACAGGCTCTCTTGAAGAGCTCCACAGCCTTCGCCGCGTCCTTCTTGACCCCGGCCCCATCCTTGTACATCAGAGCCAGGTCGGAACAGCTTCGGGCATACCCCCCTTCACAGCCCTGGCGGTACAGCTCGACGGCCTTGGCGTCATCTTGCTTGCCGCCCTGCCCATACTGGTACATCAACCCCAACGTCCCGCAACCGATGGCGAACTTTGCGTCGCACGCCTTGGTGTACAGCGCGATGGCCTTCGCGTCGTCCTGGGCTACCCCCTCACCGTACTGGTACAGGAACCCCAAACTGCTACAGCCTAGCATGTCCCCGCCATCACAGGCTTTCTTGTAGAGTTTGAAGGCCTCGGCCGCGTCCTGCCCTACCCCGTCGCCGTACTGCACCATGACGCCGAGGCTGGCGCAGCCGGCGGCGAGGCCTCCGTCGCAGGCTTGGCGGTAGAGCTCGACGGCCTTTTCGAGGTTCCTCTCCACGCCGCGACCGTAGTCGTAAAGAACGCCCAGGGCCTTGCAGCCCTCGAGGTCTCCTTTGTCGCAGCGCGCTTGGAGAGCCTCTGCATCTGCGTCCGCAGGCTCTTCGGCGCTGGCTTGCTGGAGCCGCGTTCCCACCAAGAGAAGGAGCGACAGCGAGAGGAGCCCCAGGAGGTTCTGAAACGCGCGCATTTGCTTGCTCCAAAGCCGAGTTAGTTTGCAGCGGGGTCGACCAACGCCCCCACCGAACGCAGCGACATCCTGACCTCGTCGCCATACATCAGGAAAGCCAGCTCTCCCCTAAACCCACAGGCCTCGGCGGCGTGAGGATCTTGAAGCAGAGCCTCGAAGTTGAACGAACCCTGCGACGTCGTATTCGATTCGAGGTCGATGAAAACCAACACATTGTCGTTGATGCTCATTGGCGTGATGACCTGCTGCAAGCTCCCGCCCACCACCCCGACGACCTCGACGCTGCCCCACTTGGCGAGGCTTAGATCGACGAAACGAAAGCGCACCTGCAGCGTGCCGTTGAGCGAATCCGCAAAGACCTCGAGTCCAGCGCCGTTGGACTGCACGGCGCCGCAATCCAAGGGGTAGACCCTCCGCTCCTTGCTGTCGTCGAGGCAGCTCAGGCCCGAGCTTGCGAGGAACGTCAGAGCCAACAAGAAAAAGCGCATCGTGCTACTCCCAGCGGAATCGCCGGATCCCGATCACGGCAAAGAAGACCGAGAAGGCGACCAGAATCCCGGCCGGGAGCAGTGAATCCACGAGGGGCAACCCCCGCCAAGTCGCCGCGGCCAAGCCCTCGGTGGCCCAGTAGGTCGGCAGCGCTCTGGCCACGCCGAGGATCCATTCGGGCATGACGAAGCTGGGGATCATGGCGCCGCCCGCGAAGCTCATGGCCAAAATGGAAAAAGTGCCGAAGGTGC
>PFUG01000437.1:0-6110 GCA_002789955.1 Deltaproteobacteria bacterium CG_4_9_14_3_um_filter_63_12
CGGTACGCCGAGGAGCGAGGGAGGAAGGCGACGCCGCAGATGGGGTATTTCCGGACGGGCACTAGCCTATGCAGCGGCAAATAGGGCGCTGCTGCTTTCTCGGCGCATCGGCCGGGCGACCAAGAACGAGAACCCATCCTCAATCAAGAGCTTGGCGTTGGCGACGCCGGCTGCCGTTGGAGACTACGCAAGAGGGAAAAGAGGGAAAAGGCGGCGGTTTGACTTCCAGTGTTGGGGCACGCATGATTGTCCGAGCCGCGCAACAAACCAGTCCCCCGGTCGGTCTCGAATGCAGAATCAAGCTCAAATTCATGCCGAAGCGCCGACGCTCGCCGCCAACCCCATGAGCCTGTTGAGGGTCGAGCTGGCTCCGTATGCTGGCAAAGCAGGCAGCACTCCGCTGGCAGTGGCGCCTCCGACCCACCCCGAACTCTTGGAGATCGCGGCGAGGCTGGGCTTGGTGGGCTGGATGTTCGAGCTGTTTCGGTACGGGATGGCGCGCCGATTGTTTGGTGGGCCAGACACGCGATCGCCCACGCTGTCCGACTTTGGGGACTTCCACCAGGTGGGCGCGCCGGTCTTATGGGGGTTGATGACGGCGCTGACCGAGACCGAGGCTTGGAGAGGGGGTTGGGTGTCGCTGGCAGGCTCCGGCCCGCTCTTGGAGCGAACGCTGAAGTGGAACTCCGTGGTCGAGTTGGCGCTCATCGGCGCCACCCCTGCTGGGACCGAGGTCCTCGCCTCCAACCCTCATGTGGAGCCGTCGTGGTGGTTTGGGGCCAAACTCGAGGAGTTGTTAGAGGGTTTTGCCGTCGAGCAGCTCGTCGTCGAGGTGCTCGGACCACGGCGTACCGGCAAGACGGCGCTCACCGTGTTTGCGGCCACGAAGCTCGGTCTGCGGGTCTGTCGACCCTCGCTCTTCTCGCCCGAGTCGCTGCAGCTCACGGCACAGTGGGCCACCCTGATTGGTGGGGTCGTGCTCGTGGAGCCTCGCACGGACGACGAGCTGCGCATCGCCGAGCAGATGGCAAAGACCCACCGGCAGGTCCGCGTGGTCATTGAGCGAGACGCGGCAGACGAGGACGATCCATTGGTGCAGCGGCTGCCCATTACAGACCTCCGGCTGGCGCTGGGTTTGGGGACTCGGGAGGAGCGGCGCGCACAGTGGACGCGGGTCTGGCGCGGGGTGCTCGAGGCGGACGCGGCGGCCGAGCTCGGCAGCCGACACACGGTCCCTGTTGGAGACCTCATCGACCTTCGGGCGGCGGCGATGCGGCTCGGGCGCACGACGAGCCAGGCGGTGACCGAGTCGGTCCGTGGGCTCGCCCAGACCGCGTTGAGCGGCCTAGCGGTGCGCGAGGCGTCGGACCACAATTGGCAAGAACTCATCGTCTCGGAGCGCACTGCAGAGCAGCTCGAAGGCATCGTCCGGCGTTACCAGCTCGAGCGCGAGGTGATGCAGGCGTTCCCTTCGCGGGCGCATCAGATCAAGCGCAAATGCACGGCGATGTTCAGCGGGGCGCCAGGCACGGGAAAGACCATGGCGGCCCGGTTGGTCGCGGCCCGGCTCGGGTTGCCGTGCTTTCGCATCGATCTGGCGTCGGTGGTCTCCAAGTACATCGGCGAGACCGAAAAGAAGCTGCGCGAGATCTTCATCCAGTGCAGAAGGGCGGACGTGGTCATTCTCTTCGACGAGGCCGACAGCCTCTTCGCCAAGCGGACCAGCGTGCGGACGAGCAACGACCGTTACGCCAACCTCGAGGTCAACTACCTGCTGCAGTCCCTTGAGCGCTTCGAGGGCGTGGCGATCCTGACCACCAACCATCCCCAGTCTATCGACGAGGCGTTCGAACGCCGACTGGAGTTCCTGATCCACTTCGAAATGCCGACGCCGACCGAGCGGCGAAAGATGTGGGAGGTGGCGCTGCCCGACGAGGTGCTGGGCGACGCGGCCATCGACCTCGACGAGCTGTCGGAGCGCTTCGAGTTGTCGGGCGCGCTGATTCGCAAATGCGTCGAGCGCGCGCTGTTCAAGTCCGTCGCCCATAGAGTCCCCATCGACACCGCGCTGCTGGCCGTCGCCGCAGAGGCGGAGCTTGGCGAAACAGGCTGCCTCGTGAGACACGAGGAGAGCGTCAAAACTTGGTAGAAAAATGACAGAGCCGAACCCCACAGTAGAAGAAACCGACGGTCTAGGCGCGGGCAAGACCTTCACGCCAATGCTCTCAGACAAGGACAAGCAGGCGACCGATCGATTGTTGGCCCAGGTGCTTCCTGGGGCCTCGGCCTCGGTCGTAGGGCCCGGAACCGAGGTGGAGAGTTCGCAGAGCGAGTTGATGCTGGAGGAGATGGAGGAAGGGGAATTCAACAAGCGCGAAGAGGGCCACGCAATGCTGGGCGACCCGGCGGGCAACATCGTCCCGAAGGAAGAGCGCAAGCAGACCGACGCGGAGCTGGAGCGCATCCGCGACGGGGCCATCTGGCGCGACGGGGGTTTGGCGAGCGAAGACGTCAAGTCGGCGGCGGGCCCAGTGGGCGCTCTGAGTGAGTCGCTGGACGTCCGGGTGGATCTGACGCAGCGCGTCGGCGAGTTGGCGGACGAGAAGGCCAAGAAAGACGCCAAGAAACTCGTCGAGTTTGCCGAAGAGGCGAAGGTCATTCAGGGGGCCTTGGTGGACGTGCAGCTCCAGATGTTGGTGCTGGAGGCCGTGGTTCTTGGCGGCGAGGCGGACCCGACGAGGGCGTTGGGGGAGGTTGCCAAGATCGAAAAAGCGCTCAAGGGGCCGAGCAAGAAGCTGGAGAGTGCTGGCAGCAAGAAAGGCAAAGAAGCCCAGAAGAGTTGGCAGCGAGCGCTCGAGAAAGTAGAGAAGATAGCTGGGAGCGATGCCGATGCGCTGTCGAAGGACTTCAAGAGCCTCGAGGGTTCTTTCGAGGCGGTGGCAGAGTGGAGAAAGGGCCAGCTTGTGCCTTTGATGAAGAAGCTCGAGGGGATGAAGGGGGCTCACAAGAAGAGGACCGGAGAGGCCGGGAGCAGCGAGCGGCTGTTGGCGGACCTGGATGAGGGTCGGAACAGCTATGAGGAGGGGAAGAGAGGGAAGCCTCCCACGAAGGGCCAGAAGGAAAGCGAGCGCACAAGGGACATCGACGAGAAGCCGAAGGCGACCTTCGAGGAGGTTTACGAGGAGGCGATGGGAGACGGGCCGGATGCGAGCCGCATCGACGGCATCAAAGACAAGCAGACGTCGACGTCGCAGCTTCTGGGTAAGAAACTCGTTGAAGACAAGAAAGCGACCGAGTTCAAACCCAAGGGGGATGCCAAAAAACGGTTGGCTGAGTTGCAGCCCGAGCTTACCGAGCTGATCGAAGCGCTGAGGACTTCCTATCCCGAGTGCGATCGGCAAGCGATCCGTGGAGACGACGATTTGGTGAAGTTCGTTGACAGCGTGATGGCGATCGTGGCGACCACAGAGCTGGGCAAGAAGGCCGAGTTGAGCCCAAAGCAGCTCGAGAAACTCGAGAAACTCGAGAAACAACTCACCGAAGGGATCATCGACATTGTGTCTTCGAACCCATGGCTTGACAGCGAGGCCGCTGGGCCCGTCGATGCGACATTCAACGAAGACGAGCAGGCCAAAACGCGCGCGCTGATCGAGAAGGCCAAGGGCGACGGCCATGTCTATGATGTGCTCTTCGACCTCCTCGACGCTGGCACCAATTGGGCGTTCGGTGCTCTGCACTATGTCTGGAAGGTCAACGGGAACTACGAAGCCCAGACAGGCATGGACATCTTCTCGTTCTACAAACAGCAGGTCGTGCCCTACGACTTCTTCAAGCAAAAGGAGATCAAGGTCAACAAGGTCGGCATTCCGGCACTCCAGCAGGCTGAGCACAACTTCGTCGCCGCCAAAGCTGTCGCGGGCAGCGACGACAAGCTGGAGATCGCAGGAGCCGGCGCATTCAACTTCCGCAGCGGCCGCGACGAGGCCATGTCCCGCAACCTCGCTGCCAGAAACGGCAAGCTGAGTAAGCACGACCTCGGACTGGCCGTTGATGTGAACTACGTCTATTTGGCGCGAAACGAGCGGGTCGAAGGGGAGGCGGTCTGGGAGATCGTCAGGATGGTGCTGGAGGAGTTCGATGCGTCGTTGGCCGATGTGAATCCCACGGCAAACCTGATGTCCTTGGGCACGGAGGCCGCGGCGCCTGAGTTTTCAAGGATTCTCGACGCAAGTGTGGTTTTTCGACGGCATTATCATGATTGGTGCAGAGATTTTCGCGAAAAGAAACTTGGCTATGAGGATGGCCTCTCCATCCTTCCCAAGGCTGCTGAGTACGAAGACCGACTCAAGTCAAAGGGCCTTTTCGACAAAATAGCGCTTGAGAAGCTCGACAAACTCCGTGGCGAGCGCAAAGAGAGCGTGGGGAACCTGACAAGCCGTAGAGTCGATCTAATTCGACAACACAAGACTGCCCAAATAGAGCTGAGCAAACGCCTCAATCCTGTCAGCAAGACGCTCTCCAGCACCCAGTTGCCTCCAATTGACGAGTCAGAAACTCTCACGCAAAACAGCAAGGATGTGGAGCGAGCCATGTCGGATTGGGCCATTGCTCGCGAGTTCGCGACGCAGCGGACCACCAGCGAGGTGGCCAAAGATGGCGCGATACAGGAGTTGAACTCCGCCGCGAAGACTGTGTCCCTGTCGATTGAGCAACTCGAGAAGACCCTGAGGCAGGTGTCGCTAGTTGCCGGCATCAACGACTTCAGCTCTTCCTCGAAGCTCCTGAAGTTGGTCACGGAGGTCGCGGCGATTCGAAGCGTCGACTCAAAGTCAAAAGGAGATCTGGCCGCGACGATGAACACGTTGGAGAGTCGCGAGAAACGCTACGACGACCAACGTGCGGAAGTGCAGGACGTGGACGAGCAAATGGCCGCCGCAAACAAGACACATCAACAACTGGCCCACCTGCGGCTCCTGAAAATTCACGACGATCACAGCGACAAATACGAAGCTTGGTCCAGCGCCGACAGCGGCGTGGGTTTCGCCGACTTCAACCCGGCCTTCGTGCTGGCCATGGACAAAGCCGGTTGGCGCTGGGGGGCTCGTTTCAGCACTCCAGACTTCCACCACTTCGAGTACCAAACCTGATGCGGGAACTCGGAACATGTTGGGTGAGGATACTCGTGCTGGCTTCAGTACTGAGCGCTCTGTGGGCTTGCGATCGAGCGAGGCGAGACACCGAACCGCAGTCATCTGGTCACGCGGAGGAGATCGAGACCACGGATGCCAGCAGGCCAGTTGCGTCTCCGGCCTGCGAGCTCGAACGGCAACGCTTCGTTCTGCTCGAGGGTCACTGGCAGAGCGAGTGCCTCGACACGCCGATACCTCGGACCAGCTCCATCTGGACCTCCGATGGACATCGTGTTGCCGTATTGGTGAACGAGAAGTGCGAGGACACCGAAGAGCAGAGGGTGGTTGTGCTGGAGAACGGGGTTGTCACACAAACCGCGCTGCAAATCGAGAGGCGAGTTGGACGCGGCGGGGCGATTGCGTTTCAAGGACATGGCGAGCTGATCGCAGTTCCAGGCGAGAGTTGTAGAGTACCTGCTCTTGGGCTTCTTATTCATGATTTGAGTCTTGGAACAGGAACTGTGGTGAGCCACAGGCACTTTGATCGGATGGCGAGTCTGTGGCCGACACTCGCCACAAATGCCGATAGAATTAGCGCACCTCTGGCGCTGAATAGCTCATTCGGTCTTCTTTCAGAGAGCACCGACACAGCATCTGTTGTGTATGGGTGCATACACATTTGGCCGATTAACCCCGAATATGCCGACTGTCGAGCGCCAACGATCTACTTCCCCGAAAGCACTGGCGCAGTGCGTAACTCCTGGGATTCCTCCAGCAACCAACACAACTACTTCGTCGGCCGCGGCCTAACTTGGGCACAGGACCTCACCACAGGAAACATGGTGTATGTCGCGGGCATCAACACTCCCAAGTCGAGAGCGCTGAAGGAGTTTGTCCTGACGCCCTTCGCGTGGGCCCTGCACGAGTACCGAACGCCGAGACGCCTCCCGATCCCGCCAGTGATGGGCGACGGCGTGCAGT
>PFUG01000437.1:6149-6954 GCA_002789955.1 Deltaproteobacteria bacterium CG_4_9_14_3_um_filter_63_12
GCGACGGCGTGCAGTTGGTCTACGACGGCGACCGCGATCAGATGATCCTCCTCGACCCAGCCTCGACGCGCTCGTGGCTCCTGGAAGACTACCGCCGCTGGGTTCCCCTGGAACACGAGCCCCTAAAGCCCCTCGCCGAGCAGCTCGGCGAGCTCGAAGAGGCGGTCATCGAGGGTCCGAGCGTGCCGCTGCGAGTGCCTCCGGCACGGAGCGAGCTCGATGCGGTGCGGCCGCCCATCTGGCGCAACACCGACCATATCGCTCCCTGGTTTGCGACCTACGATCTGGACCGCCACGCCATCGTCGTCTACCCCTATCGCCCAGAGGGCGTCTTCTGTCTGCCGGTCCAGGACCAGCCCGGCGAGACCGTTTGTTTGAGCTCGCACTCATGATGCCACATTTCCTACAGACCCCATCCTTCATCCTCGGAGCACTGGTGAGCCTGAGTCTGCTCTTGGTCACGAACTGCGCGAGCAGCGAGGCGCCTGAGGAGCGCGGGGTTCATGCCCATGCAGCCAGCGGGACGCCCGCGGGCAAACCCTCGTGCGACGACGCCAGTTCCCTCTGGGAGCTGCCCGAAGGCAGCTGGACACGGCGTTGTTTGGACACGCCTCTCCTACGCGACACCGCCGCTTGGACGTTTGATGGCACAAGGCTGCTTGGGTTGGGGCCCCAGGGATGCACGGGAGCACCGGAGCCCGTCTATTTGCGCACCGTGAAAGGAACTCAGCTCACCGACACGAAGACCGACCTGAACTCGTACCTCGTCACCAAAGGGACGGGCGTCACGGTCGACGACACGGGA
>PFUG01000657.1 GCA_002789955.1 Deltaproteobacteria bacterium CG_4_9_14_3_um_filter_63_12
CGAACTGCGAAAAACTCTGCCGTTCTCAGCACTCTCGCAAAGCAAGAAGGGCACTGCCTTTCCGAAACACTTTCGCGCGAAACAAGAAGCGAGCCTGCGAACAACGGCGGTACGCCGCTGTGCAAAACAAGGTCTGTGAGATCGTCTGTGCCAACCGTCGCGAAGACTGCAACGACGACCTGCTCGATGGCTGCGAGGCCGATCTGGACGCCGATGCCGCCCACTGCGCTGGCTGCAACGCCGCTTGTGTCACACCCAACGCCACACCCGTTTGCAGCGGCGGGGTCTGCGCCGTTGGGCAGTGCGCCACTGACTACCTCGACTGCAACGGCATCGTCGACGACGGCTGCGAGGCCATGTTCTTTTGCGGTTCCTGAACTCTGTGCTCGGCAGCCAGCCCTCGCCAGACGCTGTGAATCGCCGGCCTCGGCGCTCACCGAGGTGCGGAGGCCAGGTCTCACCTTGACGATTTTCGGGCCTGGGGATAGCTTGGCACCAATAGTTTGCCGAGCGGACGACCGATCTTCGAAGCGCAAGTCGCCGAAACAAAGTGAAAACCGGGCGTGAGCGAACTCGAGGTGACCACCAAGTCACCGCCGCGCCCAACCTGAACACGAAGAAAGTGGCCAATGTCTGAAGCGCAGCCCGCTACCCCCCGCAAGAATCACCTCCAAACGGGAGAGCTGATCGACGATCGCTTCGAGATTGTCGACTTCATCGGCGCTGGTGGCTTCGCAAATGTCTACCGTGCAAAGCAGAAGCACATCGATCGGATGGTCGCCCTCAAGGTTCTCGGCCCAGGGCCGCAAGGGATCGATCCCGGCGAGTTCGAGGCCCGCTTCATGCGCGAAGCCCGGCTCGCCGCGCAGATCAACCACCCCAACGTCGTCAACATCTACGACTTCGGGTTCACGGGTGAGCTGCGACAGCCCTACATCGCCATGGAGCTGCTCACCGGCCACAACCTGCAGGATGAGCTTCAGGACAACGGCCCCATGGACCCCGAGCGCGTGCTGCGGCTCATCATGGGCTGTCTCGAGGCACTCGGAGAGGGCCACAAGCTCGGCATCATCCACAAGGACCTCAAGCCGCCGAACCTCTTCATCACCAACCCTTTGGGGCCCAAAGAGGCCATGCGCATCCTCGACTTCGGCGTCGCTCGGCTCGCTGAAGTGGCAGACGGCGCCCAGCTGACCAGCACCGGCCAGCTCATGGGGACACCCAAATACCTGCCGCCGGAGTACATCCGCGAGCAGATCGCCACCTTCGCGCTCGACGTCTACCAGATGGGGCTCATCCTCGTGGAAATGCTCATCGGGCGCGCCGTGGTCGAGACCACCAGCCCCTTCGAGTGCCTCATCGTCCACGCTCAAGGCGACCTCAGGGTCCCGGCGTCGGTCATGGCCGGACCGCTCGGGCCAGTCATAAAAACTGCTCTCGCCATGAACTACAAGGAGCGCTACGTCGACGCCGACGCGTTCCTGGCAGCCCTCAAGGGGGTCGACCCCACCGCCATTCGCGTCGATCCCGAACAGGGCATGGTGCGTTTGCGTGACTCCGCCGTCGAGCTGCCGCAAGCCGCAGAGGTTGCCGCGCTCAAGGGCAACTCCTCAGAGCCGTCCCCAAAGCCCGACAAAGGGGTTGGCGACGACGAAACCTTCGTGCTCGACACCGGGCGTTCGGAGAGAATCCACACCGACCGCAATGAACTCGAGTTCTCCCAGAACACCTCCAATAATCCCATTCTGCCGCCCTCGACGCGGTCCGTCGAAGACGACGACGTGCCCTCCGTGGCGAACAACCGGACCCGCAATCTCCTCATCGCCGCAGTAGTCGCCGCGGCCGTCCTCGCCGCCGCCGCCTACGTCGTTTCCTGGGGCTCACCGAAAGGCGACGCCAAAGCCGGCACCGAGGCGAGCAAACCCCAAGAACAACCAATAAACGAGCCGGCAAGTCAGCCCGACATTGTCCATGCCCCTGACGCGACCACCAACGTCGCGGAGACCAAGCCCGTCGAGCCGCCCACCACCCCCGAGGTGGTCGAGGAACCCTTCGCCCTCGAGGCCAAACAGAAAGTCGAGGTGGACATCCGCTCCAACCCGTCCGGCGCGGCCATCTTTTACGACGGAGGACAGGTCGGCGAGACGCCCACAGCCCTGGTCTTCCCCCTCGAAGAAGGCAAGGAGCAAACCCTCACTCTGAAACGCGAAGGCTACGAGGACCGAGAGGTCTCCTTCGTCCCCACCAAGGGCTCGACGGTGCAAGAGACCCTCACCGCCCTCACAGGAACCTCCGTCGAGCTGAAAGACCCCATCAAGAAGAACGGGCACGCCAGGAAGAAAGACGACCCCCCCACCGACCCGACGACGGTTCCCAAAGATGGACCGACCGCCAATGGTGACAAGGGAAAGACAGGTCCTACCTTGTTGATCGCAGACTGACCCGCGAAGCCCTCCAAGGAAACGCTCATGGCCTCTCGAACCATCACCGTCCTCTTAGCCGTCGTGCTCCTCCTCGCACCCACCTCGCTTTTCGCACAAAACGTCGACGAAGACGGCTTCGCCATCGTCAGCGAGGCGCAAGGACAGCTCAACGCCGAGGGCATCCAGGCAATGCAGGCCGAAGATTGGGTCAAGGCGATTCGTCTCTTCACCTCCGCCAATGATCTGGCCGAGCTCAACCTCACCTACCTCAACTTGGGCCGCGCCCTTACTCGCGCTGGCCGCTGTGAGGAGGCCATCGTCGCCTACGACAAGGTCCTCGACACTCCCAAGGTTCGAGAACCCAGCCCCGACCTGGTCGAGAAGAAGCTCAACGACTACCGCGTCGAGCTCGCCAAGCTCTGCCCAGGAAAGATCGCCATCAGCTGCACCCCACCCGAGATGCTCATCAGCATCGACAAGGCTGCGGCAGTCCCCTGTCCCAAAGACCCCATCACCCTCGAGGCTGGGCAACACAGCGTCGATGGCGACGCCAATGGCAAGAAGCTCAGCCTCAAAGTCACCGTCGCGCCCATCGCCACCACCGACGTGCAGCTCGCCCTCGACACCTCGGCCGACGTGGTCCCAGACAAAGTGGCCAAGGACGACAAGGTCAAAACCATCACCATCAAAGAGGGCAAGGTCGACGACCCCAAAGTGACTGACCCCAACGTGAGTGACCCCAAAGTCATTCCCGAAACGGCCTCCTCGTCGCTCGCCCCGTGGGGCTGGACGGTGCTCGGTCTGGGCGGAGCCGCTCTGGCCACAGGCCTCATCCTCGAGTTCACCGTCCTGCAAGGCACCGTCGACGACCTGCAGACCGCCTCGGGCAGCAACGACGTAGCCAAGTTCAACTCCCTAGAGAGCGACCTCTCGTCCCAGCAGGGCATCAACCTCGGCCTCTACATCGGCGGCGGCGTCCTCGTGACCACCGGCATTATCTTGCTCGCCATCGACGCCAACTCCGAGACCTCCGCCGCCAACGATCTGTTTGTCCCGTGGGCAGCCGCCCATGGCGCGGGCCTAGGTTGGGTTTCTAGGTTCTAGAGTCGCTCGTCCGGAAATTCCTCGTGGAGGGGCGTCCCCACGTAGCTCTGGTGGTTGTCGCACCACTCGAACCCTTGGCAAGCTCCGCCTGACCATCGAACCGCTCGCCCTAGAAATCCAATCCAGGAGCGGGGAAGGCCTTCACCATTTGGAGGATCTCGGTGCGCACGTCTTTGATGACGGTCTCGTCTTCGACGTTCTCGACGACGTCCGCGATCCAGACGGCGATCTGCTCCATTTCGGGCTCTTTCATCCCACGGCTGGTGACGCACGGCGTGCCGATGCGGATGCCGGAGGGGTCAAAGGGCGTCCGCGGATCGTAGGGGATGGTGTTGGAGTTGCAGACGATGCCTGCGCGCTCGAGGGCGTCGGCAGCAATGCGTCCGGCGACGCCCTTAGGCGTAAGGTCGACGAGGACGATGTGGCTGTCGGTGCCGCCGGTGACGAGCCGGAAGCCGCGCATCTCGAGGGCGGCAGCCAGGGCTCTGGCGTTGGCGATGACCTGAGCACAATAGCGCGCGTACTCGGGCGTGCTGGCTTCCTTCAGGGCGACGGCGAGCGCAGTGATCTGGTTCATGTGCGGTCCGCCCTGCAGTCCAGGGAAGACAGCTCGATCGATGGCCTTGGCCAGGTCTTGGCGGCACAAAATGAGCCCACCGCGCGGCCCTCTGAGGGTCTTGTGGGTCGTGCTCGTGACCACATCGGCGAAAGGCACTGGGTTGGGGTAGGCGCCGCCCGCGATCAGCCCCGAGACGTGAGCGACGTCCGCGACCAGGTAAGCGCCGACCTCCTTGGCGACCGCGGCGAAGCCCTCGAAGTCGATAGCGCGCGGGTAGGCGGTCGTGCCGACGCTGAGGACCTTGGGTTTGACCTCGTGGCAGAGCTCTCGCACCACTTCGAGGTCGATGAGCTCGGTCTCTCGGGAGACGGGGTATTGGTGCGCGTCGTAGAGCTTGCCAGAGAAGTTGACCTTCCAGCCGTGGGAGAGGTGTCCCCCGTGCGGCAGGCTTAGGCCGACGATGGGATCCCCCGGCTCACACAGCGCCGCATAGACCGCCATGTTGGCCGGCGAGCCGCTGTACGCCTGGACGTTGGCATGCTGGGCGCCGAAGAGGTCTTTGGCTCGTTCGATGGCGCAGCGCTCGATGGCGTCGGTGTTGACCTGGCCGTTGTAATAGCGACGCCCAGGGTAGCCCTCGGCGTACTTGTTGGAGAGCACGCTACCAACGGCGGCGAGTACGGCCTTGGAGGCGTAGTTCTCGCTGGCAATCAGGCGAATGCTGTCCCTCTGTCGTCGCTCTTCTGCGCTGATCAGTTGGAAGATCTCGGGGTCAACGGTGCGGATCGACTCAATCGCCATTCAGGCCTCCAATCTTACTAAGACAGTGTGTTTGGTACACATCAGCGCAGGGCACTTCGAGGTTGCAGCGGGCTGTAGAGTTGGCGGGGTACAGAAGAGGGGCACAGCACGCTGCGCCAACAGACCGCAGATGGACGCATGTGGGCGTCAGCGGCCTCGGTACAAGCCCTTCTTGTCGACTTTCATCTTTGGTTGAGGTGGGGCCTCAAGATGGAATTGATACCACATCTCTTTCCAGCCTCGCATCTTCATTTTCTTGTTGTTCTTGAGCGCGGTGAGGTTCGACTCGAGCCGCTCGTCGGAGGGCAGGACGGCGGCCCCACGGTTGAGCACGGCGATGGCCGCCTCGTTCTGGTCGGACTTCCACAAGCACCACGCGTACAAGTTGTAGAGCATGCTCTCTTTCTTGTTGTACTTGGCGGCCTTCTCGAAGGCAGCCTTCATCTCGTCGTAGCGCTTCTTCTTGAAGTGAATGCAGCCCAGCATGGCGATGGCCATCCAGCTGCGGATGTAGGCTTTTTCGAGAAAGGGCCGAGCCTTCTCGAAGCGCTTCTGGACGTAGAGCAGCTGCCCGATCTGGGCGTTGAGCTGCGAGGCGACGAGAAACTGCCTGTTCTTGAGCGCGAAGCCTTTCTTGAGGGTCTCGATGGAGCGGTCGATGGCATCGTCTCGCTGCTTTGGTGTGCGTGCGGTCTGCGCCTGGACCATCTGCTTCTGGGCCTCGAGGACGACGACCTCGAGAACCTTGTTCGTCTTGCGGGCGAGCCAGATGTAGAGACCGATGGTGACGCCCACGAACGGCAAGATTCCTGTCCACACTGAGCCGAGCACGAGGACCGTGAGGACCCAGGACAGAATGCCCGCCGCAAGGGCGATGGCCAGGTTGATCATGAAACGGACTCCTGAGCGGTCCTGTTCGCGCAGAACCATGCGAATGGCGGCGGTCGCAAGCCCGAGCTTTGGGCTGCGGGCAACTCGTAGAGAACACAGTTCGCGACGACGAGCGGGCTGACTCGTTACAACTCCTCGCCTTTGTAGTCAATTCGGATCGCCGCATCAGATTTTCGCGCGCGACTCGGAACAGAGGTGGCTCGCAGCGAGCCACCTCGCGTCCCTACGCGCGATGGGCTGTGAGCGGCAACGGGTTTGAATCTGGCTTCTGCCATGAAAATCGCCGGGCTCGTCAGGTTGGCTACGCGCCATTTCTTGTGGAATCAAGGTGCGATTCAAAGGTT
>PFUG01000594.1 GCA_002789955.1 Deltaproteobacteria bacterium CG_4_9_14_3_um_filter_63_12
GAGGAGACGAAGGAGA
Source organism: Deltaproteobacteria bacterium CG_4_9_14_3_um_filter_63_12 (assembly GCA_002789955.1). Classification (GTDB taxonomy): domain Bacteria; phylum Myxococcota_A; class Bradymonadia; order UBA4248; family UM-FILTER-63-12; genus UM-FILTER-63-12. The sequence goes on from PFUG01000594.1 coordinate 17, forward strand.
ACCTGTGGTTCCCCAAGAGCCCGGCGGCGGAGATGGCCGACGGGTTCATTCGAGCGCGCTTCGCGCTGGGAGACCGCCTCGACTCGACCGTCCTGTTCCGCGCGACGGTGGACCCGAACGACGTCATCGGTTTCTCAGGCTACGGGCTCTCCATCGCTCGTGACGTGGTCGAGTTTCACCGTTGGGACCGTGGCGAGGTGCAGGCCATGGGTGAATCGACGCGCATCAAGAGCCTGCGGACGGCGACCTCGGTAGAGCTCGCGCTGTGGCTGGTCGGTCCGCATATGGTCGCCCAGCTCTACGACGGCAAGACCTTGGAATCGCTGGGTTCGCTGGTCATCTCGGACTCGACCTACCCGTCGGGCCGCCTCGGCCTGCGCACCTACGTGAAGCAGGACGCCGTGAGCCACTTGACCCACCTCTCGGTCCGCGCAGCCGGGACGAAGACGGGGAGCCACTGGGAGCCGGCCGGCGCGCGGCGCTTCGCCGAGCTCGACATGAGCGTCCTCTCCGACTTACCAGTCGGCATCGACCTCGAGGTCGTCGAGCCCCGCGGCGAGGACCAGTCCAGGGTGCTGGTCAACACCGACCGGCGCGGCCTCGAGCTCTTGCGGCGTGCGGGCGTCACCATCCACAAGCTGGAGCCCGAGGCGACCTTTGCGTTCTTGGACTCGGACTACCGAAAGCAGCGCGGCAAGGCGCCCGAGCGGACGGCCACTGGCTTTCGGACCGACGCCAGCTACAAGGACGCGGACATGGTCGAGGCGCTCATCCGCGCCTACCACGAGCGCTTTCCCGCCATCACGAAGTTGGTCGAGTTGGGCCAGACCCACGAGGGGCGACCCATCCTGGCGCTCAAGATCTCGGACAACGTCGAGCAAGACGAGGACGAGCCGGCGGTTCTGCTCAACGGTGCACACCACGGCGAGGAGCTGCTCTCCATCGAGTTCGCCCTCGACGCCATGGCCACGCTGCTCGAGGGCTACAAGGGCGACTCGCGCATCAAGCGCATGGTCAACGGGGCCGAGCTCTGGGTCGTGCCGCTGGTCAACCCTGACGGCGCCCAGCACCACATCACGGCGTCGCTGCGCGCCGGGCGCAAGAACGGTCGACCGGCCGGCGACGAGGAGGGCTTCCAGACGCGCAACGGCGTGGATCTCAACCGCAACTACCCCTTTCGTTGGCACTCTCAAGGCGAGGCGACCAGCAGCTCCGATCCCCGCCACTCTTGGTATCGCGGTCCCGTCGCCGGTTCCGAGCCCGAGACCCAAGCCATGATGCGGCTCGCCGACTCCGAACACTTCGCGGCGAGCCTGTCCTACCACACCCTGGGAACGCTGCTGCTGGTCCCCTACACCATCGACAACGTGCAAAATCCGCAGCCCAACGAGGCCTGGGGCATCGCCGAGGCCATCGCCGAGCTCACGCCGGAGCAACCCAACGGCCGCAAGTACAAGGTCGTGCGCAACATGTATTCGGTCGACGGGGTCGATCAGGACTGGCTGCGCGCGGCTCATGGAACGGTGGCGCTGATGATCGAAGGGCCGTTCAGCAGCCCCAGTGAAACCAAGCGGCTGGCCTCTGTCGAGAGCACCCGAGAGACCTGGATGTCGCTGGTGGACCGGGTCCTCGACGGTCCGTCGGTCTATGGGTCAGTGCACACGGCCAGCGGCGAGCCCGTCGTCGCGAAGGTGAGCATCGACGAGGTGAAGCTGCTCGAGGGCGAGGTCTGGACGAGCCGTTGCCGTGACGGGCGCTTCGAGCGGCTGCTGCCTGGAGAGGGGAGCTACACGGTGCGCGTCGAGGTGGCAGGGCTGGAGCCCATGACCAAGAGCGTGAAGGTGCGTGCCGGCGCCCGCAAGCGAGTCGACTTCGAGCTCGCCAACGCCGGCAACGCCGCGTTGGTCGACGCGCTCTGTTCGGATCGCAGTCTGTGTTCGGCGCAGACGGTGTGCGAGGCCGAGGCCGGTCGCTGCGTCAGTCCTGGTGCGCCCAGCTGGTGCCGGCTCGACGGGGTTTGCCATGAAGCTGGCAGCGGCGAGGGTTGCGAACGCTGCGAACCGAGCCGTTTGGCGTTGGAGTGGAGCGCGGCGCCGACGGGGACGGCCTGCGGCGCGGCTTCCTGCGAGGCCGGGATAGAACACGGCGCTGCCAGCTGCGCGGCGAGGGGCGGATGCGTGGCGGCCGAGGCGCAGTCTTGCGCTCCCTACTTGGCCTGTGACGGCGGCGCCTGCGCGCGCTCGTGCAGGTCGGACGGCGACTGCGTGGACGGCGCGCGCTGCGAGGGCGGGAGCTGCGTCGCGGGCGAGGCGAGCTCGACGGCAGCGTCGTTGACGGCGGTTCGGTCCGTGGGCGAGCAAGAATCCGCAAAGGACCGCGCGTCGTCGTCGGAGGGCGGGTGTCAGCAGGGGTCGACTCGGGGGCGCGACAGTGGCTCGATGCTGTTGCTGGCCATGGGTTTGGGCGCGCTGGCCCTGAGTCTGCGGGCGTAGGCGCAAGAAACCAAGAGGGCGACACGCTGGTGCCGCCCTCTGGACTGACTTGGCCGCCGACTAGTGGGTCAGGAACTCGGTGAGGACGACGGTGATGTTGTCGGTGCCGCCGTTCTGATTGCCGGTCTGGATTAGGCGGTTGCAGGCTTTCTCGAGGTCGTCGCCGGTCTCCTGGAGGATCTTTTCCATGTCCGGGTCGGTGATCATGCCGGAGAGGCCGTCGGAGCAGAGGAGGTAGATGTCTCCGTGCTCGGGCTGCTCGTAGGCGACGTCGACCTGGACAGTGTCCTTCATGCCGAGGGCGCGGACGATGACGTTTTTGTGGGGGAAGTTCTCGATCTCCTCGGCGGTGAGATCTTTCATTTTGATGTAGTCGTTGAGGAGGGAGTGATCTTCGGTGACCTGGGCGAGCTTGCCCTGTCGGAAACGGTAGATGCGGCTGTCGCCGACGTGCCCGAGGTAGGCGCCGTCCTTGGTGAAGTTGACGGCCACGACGGTGGTGCCCATGCCCTTCTGCTTGGCGTTGCTGATGGCCTGCTCGTAGATCCGGAGATTGGCGAGCTTGATGGAGGTGACGAGGCGGTTCTCCTCGTACTTTTTCTGGCGGTCCATCTTGAAGGGCCAGGTGATCTCTTCGTCTTCGGAGGTATCTTTGTAGAACTGGGTGACGGTCTCGACGGCCATCTTGCTGGCGACCTCGCCAGCGGCGTGGCCTCCCATTCCATCGGCGACGATGTAGAGGTTCTCGGCCGGCGCGAGCCCGAGGTTGTCCTCGTTGTGCGTGCGCTTCATACCGACATGCGTATTGCCTGCGTACCGAATCCTCATGGTGAACCTATGTGCGTTTGAGACAGAGTGTCGCTGGGGGCAGCGCAGTTTGATTTCCGAACGAAACAAGGGCGTTGGGAACGTACAATTCGGACCCTCAGGTGTCAACCGACGGTTGGCTGAAATGGAGGTCTCAGCGACTTTCGGCGAAGTGCACCGGGACTGCAATGGCGAACGCCCCTTGCCACGTCTTGAGCCTGTTGACATAGTTGGGCCTGTTCATTTGGATTTCGCGCGCTACTCGGAACCAAGCCGGCTCGTAGTGGGCCAGGTGCGTCCGTGCGCGCGAATCGGTTTCATCTGTGCATTGGAGCGCGCAATGGTTGCTGGAAATCGCTTCCGGATTCGAATTTTGCCGCTGTTGTTCTTGCTGTCTCTGGGCGCTGGCTGCAACACGTTTTTCGACGCCGACTCCATTCGGCCCGAGGGCGATACGAAGCTCTGCGTCAGCTGTGATGCGTCGGACCAGTCGGGCGACGTGACGGTCGACACCGACAGCGTCGATGTGACGGACACCGACACGGCCCCAGTGCTCTGCGGTGCGACGTTGTGTGACCCGGGCCAGGATTGCTGCAGCGAGGTCTGCGTCGACACCGTCGTCAACGCCGTCAACTGCGGGGCCTGTGGCATCACCTGTGGTGACGGTGAGACCTGTGCGGCGGGAATGTGTACCTGTGGCGTCGTCAAGGCGACGGCCGCGCCGGCCTGCGGGACGGGCGAGCTGTGTTGCGAGGACGCGTGTGTCTCCCCCACCGATCCGAGCTGCGCCTGTGGGGCGCAGCCCAACTGTGGACAAGGCGAGCTGTGCTGCGACGACAGTTGTCTCGACGTGACTGCCGACGACGCCAACTGCGGAGCCTGTGGCGAGGGCTGTGTTTCGCCGTTGGTGTGTGCCAGCGGATCGTGCTCGTGCCCGACGACCGAGTTGCCCAATCTTTGCGGAGCCGAGTGTGTCGACGTCAGCACCAATATTGACCATTGCGGGACTTGCGCGAAGCAGTGCAATCCCTTCCGCGGCACCCCGAGCTGCACGGCGGGTCTCTGCGAGATCGCCTGCGATACCGACTTCGGAAACTGTGACAACGACGCGGACACCGGCTGCGAGACCGACCTGAGGACCGACGCCGCGAATTGTGGCGCTTGCAAGACGGCCTGCAGCACGAACAACGGCGACGCCTCGTGCGCCACGAGCGCCTGTTCGATCGCCTGCTCGCCTGGCTTCGAGGACTGCAACACCGACGTCGCCGACGGCTGCGAGGCCGACCTCAACACCGACCGCAACCACTGCGGCGGCTGCAACATCGCCTGTGCGTTCGGCGCCGAGTGTGTCTCAGGGTCGTGCTGGTGCAACACGACTGGCGACGCCTGTCCCATCGATGGCGCGCACCACGACAACGCCACCTGCAACGGGACTCAATGCTCGCTCGCCTGCACCTCGGGCTACTTCAACTGCAACAACGATGCAGGAGACAGCTGTGAAGTCGACACCCAGACCGACGTGGCCAACTGCGGCGCGTGTGGACAGCAGTGCGGCCTCGGTGCGGCCTGTGTCGGCGGCGAGTGTGACGCCATAATCAAGATCAGCGCTGGGTTTGCGCACACCTGCGTGCTGCGCGCCAGCGGCAAGGTGTTGTGCTGGGGCGAGAGCGGCAACTATCAGACGGGAGCCGCCACCAACGTCCTTCAGCTCTCGCCGGTGCTGGTCTCCATTGGTGGCACGAGCTACACGGCGGTCGACGTGTCGGCCGGCGACTCCCACACTTGCGCCGTGCTCAACACTGGCGAGGTCTGGTGTTGGGGCTCGGACGCCTTTGGTCAGATCGGCGACGGTACCGCTGGCGGCAATCAGGTCGTTCCAGCGCGGTCGGGCTCAGGTCTGAACAACATCTCGAAGGTGGCTGCCGGCGGCGACCACACCTGCGCCCTCAACGACGTCGGGGGGGTCCTCTGCTGGGGCGCGGGCGATCAAGGCCAGATCGGGGACGGCGGGACCCCCTCGACGCAGGCGACCCCCAAGACGGTCAGTAGCCTCTCGGGCGTCGTCGAGATCGACGCGGGGACCGACCACACCTGCGTAAGGCTGACGGGCGGCACCGTGAAGTGCTGGGGCGGGAACAGCGACGGGCAGATCGGCAACGACTCGACGCTCTCGACCATCCCCAGTCCGGACACTGTCCAACAAGACGTGAGCGGCACCAAATTCAACCTCGGCAACGTGGTCGCGATCGCGACGGGCGGCACGCACAGCTGTGCGGTGACCAACGTCGCTGGGGTCACGGCCATGTGGTGCTGGGGCAAGAACACGGATGGGCAGCTCGGTACCAACTCGACGACGCCGTCACGGTATGCTGTGAACCCGGTCACTGGCCTGACGAACATCGCCGCGCTCAGCGCTGGGCGCTCGCACAGCTGCGCTGGACGCGACGGCGGTCAAATGCTCTGCTGGGGCGACAACTTCTCGGGGCAGATTGGCGACGGCACGAGTGGCACTGGAACGGATCGGCTCGTACCGACGGCGGTGACCACCACCACTGGCCTCAACTCAGCGTCGCTTCCAGCCGCTGGCAGCAACCACACTTGTGCCCGTAACCCGATATCGAACCGGATCTACTGTTGGGGTGCTGGGGGTTCTCTCGGGACAGGGAATCCGTCGGCGAGTCCGCAGCCTACCACCGTCACGAGCCTTCCCTAGCCTAGTGCCCGTCCGGAAATACCCCATCTGCGGCGTCGCCTTCCTCCCTCGCTCCTCGGCGTACCGGTGCGTGGCCTGCGTCGCTCGGTCGTCGGCTCCTTGCACCTTGGGCATTTCCGAACGGGCACTCACAAGATGTCCTTTGGGACGAGTTCAGAGTTTGGTCGCATTTTCCACGAGCTCAGCAGAACACGCATTTTCAAGATGGACTCTAGCCTAGTAGGGTGTCAGAGAAGTTCGCTGCATAAGTCAGAATTTCCCTTTTCTTGGACAAGCTGAGGTCGCGGGGCGTTGCCCGCCCGCCGTCACGGGCGTTCTTGGAGCTTGTGTTTCGGGCGACCGACGCAGGGCGTGGAGACTCTCGGTTCGGGTGGAGGCCCGCCAAGCCGCTCGATGGTCAGAGCCAAGGCGCGTCCTTCGACCAGAAGATGGCGTCGACGCCTAGGTACTTGGATGCGAAGCGCACGAACGCTTCGCGGGTAAACGGCGCGCCGGTCTCGGGGTCGAGGTACTCCAGGGTCGGCTCTTGGATCGACATGCCGATAAAGGGCAGGGCGTCTTTCTTCGCGTGGAGAAACGGGTAGGAGTTCTTCATCTGGGCCTCGCGCCAGGGGACGATGTCCGGGCCGCCCAGGCCGCCGCCTTGCGCGACGGCGTATTCGAAGGTCCGCTGCATGTAGTGGTGGTCGTTGTCCCATTCGCAGGGCCAGAAGTTGGCGAAGAGGAGCACATGGCTCTGCTGGAAGGCCTCGTTGGCGACGCGGTAGTTCTCGAGCTCGGCCTCGAAGTAGCCGTCGCAGGTGAACCCTGTGGTGTCGGTGAGGACGTGGATTTCGGCGGCCGTCTCGGGCAGGACGACGGCCAGCACGCGGCCGTCGAACTCGGCGGCCAGGGCGGTGAGGAGGGCTTGGTAGCGCTGTCGGACGGCCGGGTTCCAGTGCATGGCCACCCAGCCCACGATTTCGGGCGTGTCGGACTCGGCGTCGTCGACCTGTGGGGCGAGCCCGCCGCCGTAGGCGGGGGCGTTGAGGAGATAGTCAGGGACGCGCCGGGCGGTGGGGGAGAAGAAGCGGTCTTGAATCTGGATGACGAGCGCCTTGTCCGAGGCCTCGAGAACGGCCAGGTGTGCGCGGACGGCGGAGAAGTCGTAGACGCCTCGCTCGGGTTCGAGGTCGCGCCAGACGTAGATGATTTCGGCGCCGGCGATGTCGGACCGGGCGAGCAGGGGGGCGAGGGCGTCGAACTCGTCGGCGGTGGCGTAGATGAAGTCTAGTGGGACGGGCGCCGATGTTGGCTGGGACGGGGTGGGCTGTGGGGTACTGCAGCCGAGGGCGCAGAGGGTCAGGAGGAGAGGGCTGAGCTGTTGGAGTGTTTTCATGGCAGCCACCTTGAGACGCTGCGCGTCATCCAAGAGGTGAGAAAAGCTTTGAGACCGGCCCAGGGCAACGCCCTGGGCATCGGCCCCTCGGGGGCCGAACAATTCCCAGCCCAAGGCGGAGCCCGGGCGAACAGCGTCTGCTTATGAGAGCCGATTTCATGGCAGTCATCTGAGACGCTGCGCGTCACCCAAGAGGTGAGGAAACAATCAGAGATTCTGCGATGAGTCTGGCCTCATGTTCACCACAGAGAACACAGAGAGCTTCTCCTCACTCCTCTGTGCTCTCTGTGTTCTCTGTGGTGAGCCTGAACCTTTGAATC
>PFUG01000496.1 GCA_002789955.1 Deltaproteobacteria bacterium CG_4_9_14_3_um_filter_63_12
CCTCAACACGACGGAGATCGAATGGCCTTGCAGTCGCGGGTTGCTCAGCAGTGCACGGCGAACCTGGGCATTGGCGAGCCAGGCTGCGTTCATGACGATGGCGTCCACCTGGGGAATGGGGAGAGTGCCCATGCGCGCGATGTGAGCGACCTCGGCGACGGTGATTTGGGGGTTGCGCAGGAGCAGCTCCCAGACGTCTTTGCTGTAGGCCTTCTCGAGAGCCATGCGCTCGGACAGGTTGCCGTTCATCGCCAATCGCCGACGGTCGGCCAACCCGAGATGCCTGACGCGCTCGTGGACTGAGGGCGATGCCGACGCCAGACGGGGCCTTGCGCCAGGAAGCGGAGGTCTGTTCGGGGGCGATGGCGGCGAGGGGACGGTTGGGTTGCGTGACGCCTCGGGCGGCGGTCTGAAAACTGCTGGTGTTCGGGCTGAGCGACGGCTCCCGTGTCCAGCTCGTCGGCGTGGCCGTCTGCTCCATTGGGCTCTGATCGAAGACGAAGTCCGAGAAGAGGGCGAGCACAGCGGGGCTGAAGCCGTCGATCTCGATCCCGGTACTCGCCGGTCCCGCGAAGACCACTTTGCCACGGGAAACCATACGGCGTCCGGACTTGGGGTGAAAAAGGACCAGCTCACAGACGGTGTTGGGCGGCACGTCCACGGGTTTGCGCACGAAGAGCCCACCTTCTTTGATGTGTTTGTCGTAATCGCGGAGCAGCTCATCGGCTGAACTCCATGTGATTTCGATCATTTTCATCAACAAAACCCGACAAAGGTCTGGCTCCAAATCTTCTCGCAAGCGCTAGGTCTATACCCTGACAGTATCGCCGTAATCGCGCCGATCAAGCCCCACGGGAAGGAAGAATGTGCTCTGCTCGAGTCCCATTTTTCGACCGGTGGTGGAAGTTTCGACGCCAACGTTGCGCTGCCGCCCTTCGCACGTTAATCGGCGGAAGAAATACGCTGAGGCTTTGTTCTCCGATCGACTCTCTGCTCGTGGACCACATGAACGAACAAGACTTCCTCAGGGTGTTGGTGGCTGACCTCGAAGCCGAGTCCCTCCGGTTCGGTGACGTCGGGGACTGCCACATCGTCCGCTGCCGCACTGGGGAAGCTGCGCTCAAGCGGCTCGAGCGCGCGCAATTCGACGTGGTGCTCGTCGACCAGGCGCTGCCCGACGTGAGCGGGCTGGAGCTCATGCGCCAGGTGCTCACCTATTGTCCCGAGGCCACCCGGGTCTTGCTCATGTCGGGCGCGACCATGCGGGCCGCCACTCACGCCATCAACGACGTCAACATTCATCACCTGTTCGACAAACCGCTCAACCTCGCCCTGATGCGCAACGTCTTCGACACGGCGAGGAGCAAGGCGTTCGCCCGCAGACGAAACGTCGAGCTGCTGCAGCGAGTGCAGGACCAAAATCGGGCGCTCGAGAGCCTCAATCGCGAGTTGGGCAACCTCGTGAGTGCGCGAACTCTGACTCTCCTCGAGGCCCTGATGGCGGCCCTCGAATACCGCGACACGGAGACTCGTTGACATGTGCAACGTGTCGCGCTCTACTGCCACACGATGGCTTCGTTGCTGGGCTTGCGGGGGCCCGAGCTCGAAGACATCGTGCGCGGCGCATTGCTCCACGACATCGGGAAGATCGGCATTCCAGACGCCATCGTGCTCAAACCCTCGGCCCTCACCGCAGACGAGTGGGCGTTGATGCGCGCCCACCCTCTTCTCGGCTCCGAGCTCCTCGAGCACATCGACTTCCTCAGTGGCGCACGACAACTGGTTCTCGAACATCACGAGCGGTTCGATGGCGCGGGGTACCCACACGGGATCGCTGGGTTGGACATCTGCATCGGCGCCCGGCTCTTCGCCGTGGCAGACACGGTCGACGCCATGACCAGTGATCGCCCGCATCGGCGCCCCGTGTCATGGCGCAGGGCTCGCGATGAGGTCAAGCGTGGACGTGGCTCCCAATTCGACCCCGCGGTGGTCGACGTCTTCTGCTCGATCCCGAGCTGCGAATGGGAAGCGGCGATTCAAGTCGGCAACGCCGAAGAGAGGGGACTCGAAATCCCACCGGAGGTCCTTGCCATCTGGCTCGCCAGCTGTTTCACCCGTGGTTTCGAAGCCGCGGACGGCACGTCGGTCTGGGACCGCCTGACCCTCTTCGGCGCTGGCGAATCCAGTCTGGCGAAGCTCTAGGCGTGCGGGGCGTGCAGGGCGTGCAGGGGCTCTCCCTTGACCCCAAGAAGGCACCTCACTAGCGTCGCTGGCGCTCGAGTCCGCCGTGTCGTGGAGCGAGGGCATCCACCCGACGAACTCGTCACCCATCAGGGGTCAACTACGTTCGCTAAGCGGCCAGCCACGTAGATATTCGTGTCGATCAGTCAACGGCCAGCAACAGAAATTGGCGACCGTTCAGAGAGACAAGGGTCCTCGCTGAGCGGCCGGCAACACGGGCTCGAGATGCCCAGCGGGCATCGGCGAGCAAAGAAACCAAATCGAGGGGCGACTGTGAAGAGAAGCGAGAAGGCAGAGAAAATCGGAGAGATCCTCGATCGCTTCTACCCCTCTCCCCCCATCCCCCTAGAACACAAAGACCCCTACACCCTCCTCGTCGCCGTCTTGCTCTCCGCCCAGACGACCGACGAGCGGGTCAATGAAGTGACGCCCGCGCTCTTCGCCCTCGCCGACCACCCTGCGGCCATGGCGGCTCTGGAGGTCGACCAGATCCTGCAGATCGTCAAGCCCTGTGGTTTGGGACCGGCCAAATCCAAGGCCATCTCCAAGCTCTCGAAGCTCCTCCTCGAGGAGCACGGCGGCAAAGTGCCCGCGGACATCGATGCCCTCGAGGCGCTCCCAGGTGTCGGCCACAAAACCGCGTCGGTGGTGATGGCTCAAGCCTTTGGCGTCCCGGCTTTCGCGGTCGACACCCACATCCACCGGCTCGCCGAGCGCTGGGGCCTGTCCTCGGGCAAGAACGTCAACCACACCGAGCGAGACCTCAAGAGCGTCTTCCCAGAGGACACCTGGAGCCGTCGCCACTTGCAGCTCATCTTCTTCGGCCGCGAGCACTGCCCAGCGCTCTTCCACAACCTCGCCAAGTGTCCCATCTGCTCGTGGGCTGCGACGCAAAAGCGGATTCGCGACGAGGCGACGCTCAACCAAAACCGCCGGAGACGTCCGCCGAAGAAGACCGCCGACTAGTGTAAACCGTCATGACTCTCCATGTTTATTGACTGCAAGGAGCGCCCCCCAATCCTCAGGAATTCTTCAAAAATACCGGCATGTTGTTGATTACAGAAAAAAGAAAGTCATTGGGGGTCCGGGGGACAAAGTCCCCCGGCGGGTCAGGGCAGAGCCCTGCTTCCCTGAAAGGCCACGCTTATAGGCACGGACACATGTGAAGCGTTACACTAGGGGATCAAGGCCAAGAGAGCGCTGCGACCAGGTAGAACGAGGTTTTCGACGACTCGAAGACCGCAGTCACTTGGGTCGTCGAGGCCTGGTCGGCGCGCACGCTGACCGTCTCTTGGGACCGCGTCCGGCCATTGAGGTCGAGCAGCGCGATCTGGGCGTCGAGCTCGGCGCTCTGTTCGGCGCTCGGGGCGGCCGCCGTGTACTGGATGACCAAGGTCCGCGGCGCCCGGTGCGTGAGCGCGGGCACAACGAAGAGCGCGACCAGCGCCGCAGCGATGAGGGCGAGCGGGAGCGCTTTGACTGCCCAGGCGCGGGGGCGTGGCTCCAGCTTCTGGCGCAGCCCGACCAGACCTCCGGGAGGCGGTTCGAGCGTCTCGAAGATTGGGGGTTCGTCAGTCATCGTCTTCTCCTGCGAGGAGCTGTCGCAGCTTCTGTAATGCGGAGTTGCGGCGGGAGGCCACGGTGCCCTCTGGGACCCCGAGGGTGAGCGCGATGTCGCCGTAGCTCAAGCCACTGAACTCGGCCAAGAGGACGACCCGGCGCTGCTTCTCGGTTAGGCGTTCGACGGCCTCTCGCACGCGCAGCCGCCGTTGTTCGGCGGCGAGGGTGTGCTCTGCGCTCTGGGCGCCGGACGGGCTCTCGTCCAGCGCTTCGAGGCCGAGCCAGCGCCAGAGCTTGTTCCGGCGGCGCCGGTTGGAGGCCAGGTTGAGGGCGGTGCGGTAGAGGTAAGGCTCGACGGTGCTCGGGTCGATCCGCGAGCGCGCCGCCCAGAGCTTGACGAAGGCCTCTTGAACGACGTCCTGGGCCTCCTCGGCGTTCCACACCCAGCGGTAGACGACGTTGTAGAGGGCCTTCTCCTTGTCGACGTAAAGACGGTGGAGAGCGGCCTCGTCCAGACCGCTCGAACGAGCGTCGGCAGAGGCCGCTTTCGCACTCATGGCGCGGGGTTGTCCAAGACATGGGCTTTGACGATGAAGTAGAGGGTGACGTCTTGCTTCGTGGCGCCGATCTCGATGCCACTGCTGCCCTGGAGCTCGGGCTCCATGCCGACCATGCCGAAGACCAAGGTGCGCTCTGGCGCCAAGCGGACACGGGTCTCGACCTGCTGCCCGCGCTGCGTACCGATCTTGAGCTCAGCCATCACATAGCCGTCGAGCAGATTGAGGCGCTGGCTGACGAAGCTGTCCCGCCCGTTGGTCGAGGCGCGTTCCCCGTCGAACGAGAGGACACTGACCTCCTCGACGAGCTCGAAGTCCATCGGCCGGCCTTGGGCAGCGCGCACCTCGTCGAGCGTCGCCTTGAGCTCAGCGGGTACCGAGGCCCGGCTGCCATCGACGTGCGCTTTGCCAGCGACCAACCAGTAGTGCATCTCGATGCTGCTCGGCAACTTCTCTGGTGGTGTCTCCTTGATGCTCTCGAGGAGCGCGGCGATGCCTGAGTGAATGCCGTCAGGTGCGATGACGACGACCGTGTTGTTGGGGCCCTGGCTCACTCGCCCGACCGGATTGTCTCCCCAGGCCAACAGCGAATTGATGACCGAGTAGGTGCGGTCGGTGTGGCCCTCGGGCAGCGAGTAGGATTTCATGATGATGTCGGGTTGAGCATCGGCGGCCGGCGCAGGCGCCAGTTGTGAAGCGGGCGCTTCGACGCGAACCACCTGAGGCGGCGCGTCGGAGGGCTGGCAAGAGCAAAGGAGAAGCGTCAAGGCGAATAGCAAGGTCGGCTTCATGAGGCGGTACATCGGCTTGTGGTCCATCGAATCCTCCGGTTGGGGTGATACTGGCTATTACCCCTGAGCCAGAGGCGCCTTCATTTTTTCTTTCTTCTTTCGGAGCTTTCTTGTTCTTGTCCGTCCCCAGTGCGGCTGATCGCCTCTGCCCCTGCCGGGCGGCCGCTGGCCGCCCAACGGCCAAGGCATTCCAGACGCCCAAGAAACACCGCCGCTGGAAACGTCACGCCGTGGCGGGAGGGGCCAACACCGACAACGCCACGGCGACCCGCTTGCCTCCCGTGTGCGTCCGATAGTCGACGCGCTCGACCATCCCGAAGCGCTCGCCGAGCCCCAGCGCAGGGGCGCACCGCTCCCACTCCTGCAGGCTGCCGAGGACCCCGATGATTCCCTGCTCTCCGCAGAACGGTGCGGCGACTTGTGGCCAGTGCTCGACGGGGAGGAAGGCCTTCGAACAGACCAGCGCGTGGGGAGTGGGGGGCAGGTCTTCGATCTTGCAGCTCAGGCGCTCCACGTTCTCGAGCGCGAGCTCACGGGCAACCAAGCCGAGGAAGGCGTTGCGGTGGCGACGGGGCTCGACCAGGCGCAGTAGAATCGAGGGCTGCACGATCTTCAGCGGCAGCCCAGGAAAGCCCGCCCCAGAGCCCACGTCGAGCACCCAAGCGCCGTCCGGAATCGACACCACCTGGAGCAGGCGCAGGCTGTCGCAGAAGAGCTCCTCGACGATGCGCAGCGCGTCAAACGGCCCGATGAGGTTGGTGCGCTCGTTGGTTTCGACCAGCAACCGAGTGTAGACGTCGAACTGCTCGACGATGCGAGGGGTGACCTCCAAGTGCGCCTCGGCAAAGTAGTCTTCGAGCACCTTTTGGGCCGCTTGGTACATGCTCATTGCTCCAAGGAGCGCTCGAGGACTTCCCTTTGGATCGCCCGAATCTCGTCGAGGGTACGCTCCAGGCTGCGTGGATCTCGCGCCCTCTTGCGGACGTCTTCGAGCAAGCGTTCACAGCTGGCGAGGATATTCTTGAGCTTGGTGTGCGCCTCGAGGTTTGCGCGCATGGTCATCTCGGCGTCGCTCCAGTTGCGCAGCGCGTAATCCCTGACCTCGCGGGCTTGGGAAAGGTAGGCGAGGGCGTCGTCTTCGTGGCCGAAGGCGATGGTCCTCAGGGCGGTCCGGATCTCGACTCGGTCGGTGGGGTCGGACCACAACACGTGTTCGAGGATGGTCAGGTCGTGACCGTCAACACGCTGCCGGCCGGCGAGCAGGGCTTTGGCGCGGATCACGTCGAGGGCGAGCCGATAGCGCCGGTCGCTGGCGACGATGTCCTTGGCGTTGAGGGCTTTGCGCAGCGCCGCGATGTCGCCGAGCAAGGCCTCTGGCAGCTCGACCGCGCTGCACATCCGCTGCAGGGAGCCGAGTTCGGCGAGGGTCAAGCACGTGCCGACGGTCGGCGCCGGCTGGGTGAGCATCTTGAGGAAGCGGAAGTCCTCCTGGATGTAGTCGACGACGAAGCGCAACAAGAAGCGGTCGTAGAGGGCGCGCAGCTCGTCCTCCTCGGGCAGCTCGTTGCTGGCTCCGATGAGGCTGATGAGGGGCACGGCGAGCTCCTGTCTGCCGTTGTGGAAGATGCGCTCGTTCATCAAGCTCAGCAGGGCGTTGAGGATAGCGCTGCTGGACTTGAAGATCTCGTCGAGAAAGGCGATCGAGGCCGTTGGCAGCTTGCCGTCGAGGACGCGCCGGTACTCGTCGTTCTCGAGGCCGGCGAGGCTGATGGGACCGAAGAGTTCTTCGGGTGTGGAGAACTTTGTCAGGAGCCAGGAGAAATACCCGGTGCTGTTGGTCAGCGAGCGGTCTCCATGTGTCGCGGCGTGTGTGATGCGCTCACAGAGGTTGCGGGCCAGCGCCGACTTTGCGGTCCCAACTGGACCCAACAACAACACGTGCTCGCCGGCGAGCAGCGCGCAGAGCAAGCCCTCGACGACCTCGTCGCGCTCGATAAAGACGGCGCTGAGCTCGTTGCGGATAGTGGCCAATCGCTCCAGGAGCGCGTCGTCGTCTGTCATCTCGGGGCCTCACAAGACTAATTCGGGCGTTGGGAGGTCAGAGATTCGGGCTCTCCAGGCAGAGAGTCAATGTGCAAGGTTTGAGTTGGGAAGGCGAAGCCAACCCCGACCTCTGCCATGGCCCGCATGATGTTGAGGAGGAATCGCTGCTTGACCGCCAGAAAGTCGAGCCAGTTGGTGGTGATGCTGAAAGCGTAGATAAAGATGTCCAGGCTGTGCGGCCCCATATTGTCGAAGTTGACGATGAAGAAATCCTGGTGGAAGCCCTCGTCGTTGCGGATGACCTCGCGGATGGCCTCGACGGCCAGGGCCATTTGTTCCGGTGTGGTATCGTAGGTCAGGCCGACGCTCATTTTGATGCGCCGCTTCTGCATTCGCGACCAGTTGTTGATGGTGCTGGTGGTGAAGAGGGCGTTGGGAATGGTGATTTGACTGTTGGCGAAGGTGCGCAGGCGTGTGGTCCGCAGACCGACCTCCTCGATCACGCCCTCGACGTCGCCCATCTCGATCCAATCGCCGATGTGGAAGGGACGATCGAGGAAGATGACGATGGAGCCGAAGAGATTCGAGAGGGTGTCTTTGGCGGCAAAGGCGAGGGCGGCGCCTCCGATGCCGACGCCGGCGACCAAGCTGGCGACGGAGTAGCCGAGGTTCTGCAGGAACAAGATCACGCCGACGACGACAATGAAGACCTTGGAGCTGCTGCGAATGATGGGGAGGATCTGGTCGTCGAGGCGCGACTCGGTCTTTTCGGCCTTGACCTCCCAATGCGCCGTCAACCCATCGACGAGTCGCAGCCCGAACCAGAGCAAGAGGATCGTCGAGCCCCCGCGCATCATTGAGTTGACGAATTGTTCGATATCGACGGGCTCCCGCGGCATGGGCAAGATCACGAGCGAGAGCCAAATTCCGCCGATTATGCAGGCCCATTCGATGGGGCGGTTGGCCGCGGCGATGAGGATGTCGTCGTAGGCCATGTCGGTTCGCTCGGCCGTCTTCCCCAAACGCTTCAGGCCAGCCACAGCCACACGTTTGCCAGCAAACCCTCCGACGATGGCCAGAAACGCGAGGAGATAGGTCTGGACGTCGATGCCCACAATCTCGAAGTTCAGGATATCTTTCACGGTCTCCATCGTTCCCCTTGCTGCGCTGTCCAGTGTTGCTTCGATTTGCGAGATAACGCACTTGGAGTCCATCGCGCAACCCAAGTCCTAATGCCTCATCGCGCTTATTGTCTCACTTGCTCACGACCGATTTTCGCGTCATTTCGACAAGTTGCGGTGCGAAACCGGTCGTCCTCTCGGCAATTGGGGCTTGCCGCGGCATGGGGATGTGCCGTACTTTGAGGCCCAAGTTCGGTTCACAGAGTTTGCATCACCACGGCTCCCAACCATGAAGACCCCCTTCGCCCTCACCCCGATCCTCGTCGGGCTCCTCGTGTTGCTCGCCTTTGCCGTGGGCTCTGCCTTCGCGCAGGAGAGCCACACAGTGACGGTGAACTCGGTGCCTGCTGGAGCCTCGGTGTCGGTCAATGGACGCCGAGTGGGCAAGACTCCGGTCGAGCTCGTGGTGTCCCAGGGCGCCAAACTCGACGCCACGGTGGAGCTTCCGGGCTACAAGCCCCAGACGCTCAAACTCGAGGCCAACCCAAACTCGCCTATCGAAATCATGATTCAACTCGAGCTCGACGACGCGAGCGAGTAGGAGTGTTGCATGGACGACAAAGCCCGATACGCCCTGTTTCGCAGCATGAACAGCAAGTGCCACCACTGCGGCACTCGCCTCGAGTGGGACGCGTTCGAGGTGCGTGGGCTCTCTGGCGGCTGGATCGTCGAGGAAGACGAGGACGCCCAGGGACAGCCGCTGATTCAGGCCCTCTGCTACAAATGCTCTGAGTTCGAGGGGCGCGGCAAGACCGCCCGCAAGCTGGTGATCACCGAGGATGTGAAGCCAGCCAAGGGCGAATCCAAGGCCAAAGACGCGAAGAAAGACGGGAAGGACAAGGACGCCAAGGCCTCGAAAGACTCCGAATAGCAGGGCCTAGCGCTGCTC
The DNA here is from genome assembly GCA_002789955.1 of Deltaproteobacteria bacterium CG_4_9_14_3_um_filter_63_12. GTDB lineage: Bacteria > Myxococcota_A > Bradymonadia > UBA4248 > UM-FILTER-63-12 > UM-FILTER-63-12. The sequence continues at coordinate 9,263 of PFUG01000496.1, forward strand.
TCGCGGGCCGAACCCGCACCGAGCGGCGCCGCTGGCGCGTGCTGAGGGCTAGTGTAAACCGTCATGACTCTCCATGTTTATTGACTGCAAGGAGCGCCCCCCAATCCTCAGGAATTCTTCAAAAATACCGGCATGTTGTTGATTACAGAAAAAAGAAAGTCATTGGGGGTCCGGGGGACAAAGTCCCCCGGCGGGTCAGGGCAGAGCCCTGCTTCCCTGAAAGGCCACGCTCATAAGCACGGACACATGTGAAGCGTTACACTAGCTCGCCGCGGGCTATGGGACCGACAAGAAACTCGCTCAACGCACCCGAGGAGACCGCAGCAAGTCGACGTGGACCCAGTCGCCTGCGTTCAGTTGTTGTCCGGGACCGACCACACCCAGCCCGTCGATATCGACCACGGAGAGCAGGTTCGCCGAGCTCTGGCTGAGGTCGGCGTCGAAGACCAAGCCCTCGGCGTCGGCGAAGACTTTGCCGCGAACGTAGAGCGTGCGGTTGCGCGGCGCCTCGAGGGCTTTTGTGGAGCGCGCCATGACGCGTGGCAGGCGCAATTGGTGGGAGCCCAGGAGCTTTTGCAGCGCGGGGCGCACGAAGATTTCGAAGGTCACAAAGGAGCTGACGGGGTTTCCGGGCAGCCCGATCAGCGGGATGCCCCCTACAGACCCGAACGCCAGCGGCTTGCCGGGTTTGATGGCAACTTGCCAGAAGCCGACTTGATCGCTGAGCTCCTCGATAGCGGCGCGCACGAGGTCGAGGTCGCCCATAGAGACTCCCCCGATGGTCAGCACGAGGTCCGCGCAGGCGATCGCGTCTTTTAGCGCAGCGGTGATGCTCTCGCGAACGTCGGGGACGAGGGGCAACACGATGGGGACGCCGCCGGCCCGGCTCACCTGAGCGGCCAGCATGTACGACGAGCTGTTGATGATCTGGGAGGGGGCGAGGTCTCGGGCGTCGATTTCGGCCAGCTCGTCGCCGGTCGAGAGGATGGCGACGCGGGGCGCTCGGTGGATGGCGACCTGGGAGCGGCCGAAGCTGGCCAGGAGCCCGATGAGACCGGGGTCGACGAGGACGCCGGTCGGGTAGAGCAAGGTTCCCTGCCGAAGGTTTTCGCCTTGGCGCCGAATGTTGGCGCCGCGTCCGTCTTTTGGCGCCACACGCACACGAACCTGGCCCTCGCCCTCGTCGGTGTCTTCCCGCATCACGACGGTGTCCGCTCCGGGCGGCAACGGCGCGCCGGTCATGATCTTGTAGGCTTGGCCTGCGCGCAGTGGCGTCTCCACATGCTGACCGGCGGGCACGAAGCCCACCACCTGGAGGGTCACCGGCTGATTTGTCAGCAGCGGAGTGAGGTCGTGGTGCAGCACCGCATAGCCGTCCATGGCCGAGGCATCGAAGCGCGGCCAGTCGATGGGGCTGGCAACGGCCTCGGCGAGGACGCTGCCGGCGGCCTCGAGAAGCGAGGAGCGAGCGAGGCCCAGAGGCGTGATGCGGCCGAGGATTTGGTCCAGAGCTTCGTCCACCGTCAACAACGAATTCGACATCGTGCACTCCTCATCCGCGTGTTTGGCCGTCGAGCTGGACCGTGATTCCCTGTGAGCGGCGTCGCTGCGACTTCATTGGCCGAAGTCAGCGAATCGCACCGTCCTGTCGGTTCGAACGCTCAGGATGGCTTCGCTGGTCAGCTCGAACCCTTCTCCGTCAAGTACGAAGCTGTGGACTCCCTGGATGCTCAGCTCGGAAGCAGGGTCCTCCCACTGGGAGCCGGGCTTGCCGGTGGCGTCGCGCAGGACGTTGAGTTTGCCATGGGTGACCCCAGCGTGGCCGAGACCATCGACGGCGAGCGCCCTGGTCTTGGGTCGTCGAAGGTCGTCGATGACGAAATTGAACGCCGTTTGG
>PFUG01000126.1:0-4926 GCA_002789955.1 Deltaproteobacteria bacterium CG_4_9_14_3_um_filter_63_12
AGACCGGCGCACCGATTGGGCCGGACCAGTACGCCAAGCTCCGCGAGAACGAGAAGGACGCCGCAAACCGCGAGGCTTCCGTGTCAGAACCGGATGGCGCCGAGGAGACGAGGCCGCCCGTGATTGCAAGGGACCACGAGCCCTTTGAGACGATCCTGCGCGAACTCGAGCTTAGGGCGCAGGAAGCGTTCGTAAGCATGGGCAGCCTCGAGGAGTATGTGGGGCAGCCCGTCGAGGTCACCGACCTCTTTGTGCAGCGAGCGCTCATCTGGCAAATCGAGGCCAAGCTGGGCCTCGTGCTCGATGGGCAGCTGGGCACCTCCTCGCTGGTCCGGATGGGGTTTGCACCCACAGGCGGGGCCTACGCCATCTGGAACGTGAACAACCTCGAGCGCGGCGAGGAGGACGAAGCGCTCACTGAACAGCTCGAGGGCTATGGCGGCGACGACAGGAAAGACGTCGAAGTCGTCTCAGTGGAGGGGACCGAGAAGCGGCTCGGCGATCTGACCGGAGACGACGGCATCACCTTCGGCATGGCCCACCTGACCGCCCACCGTAAGCTCGCCCGCTTCCTTGTCTTCATCGAAGAGCGATGGGGCAAACAGAAGGCCGGAGAGCAGTTCAAGGAGGAAGAGAGGTTGACCGCCAACCCACTGGAGGTTCACTTCGGTCCGGGCGCGACCGCGAGCTCGGTGAACCAAACGCTGGGTTTCGACGCGAAAGACAAGGGTAAGACGGCAGACAACGCGCACCTCCTGCGTCTGCTGGACACGCCTGATCCGTTGGGCGAGAAGGAGAACTCGCAGCCAGGGATGGCGGAGAGTCGTGCAAACCCGTAGGGTTGCGCGCAGGAAGCGCGCAACAACTTGCTCGAGCGGTTCTTGGAGTTCCTGCGCGACCCCGAGGTGCAAAGGCTTCAGGTTCCGTACTGGCTCGAGAAGGTGAGGAGCGACCGGGACCCCAAGCTCAGCCCGTTGAGCAATGCGCTCATTGTCGCGGTGGGGAATTCCAACAACAAGGGGACGGCGGTAGCGCCCATCATCGAGGACCTAAAGCAGGCCGAGGCCGACGGAGACAAAAGACAGGTTCTCAGGCTTCAGCGAAAGCTGGGAGAAGCTTATATGGCCGACGAGGGAAACGCCGCTTATCAACTAGTGGCGAAGATCGCTTGGGACACGGCGCTCGAGAGCCGCTCGCTGGAAGCTGGGAGCGCGGACGGATCATGGGCGGCAGCGATCGCGATAGCGAAAACGCAACCTGGTTATCCACCCAAGAACCTCGACCCTGGTACTGGGCCGAAGCATCGCTTGAAGCGGCTTCTTCGAGTCATTGATAAACATCGCTAGCGTTCAAGAGGCACACATGAGTATGGGACTATGGACAGTCTTCTCGAGAGGTTGCACAGCAGCGATCTCGTTTGTGGCTCTTGTAGGTTGCTATGCGACCACGACCGTCCAGTCTTTTCCACCTCGCTACCGAGTTTGCCAAAATGAAGGCGAGGCGGAGCGCTGTGGACTGATTGATGAGCTTGGGGATGTCAAGGTTCCCTTCGAATTATCGAAGGAGCGTTTTGTTTCAGAGTTCAGTGAGGGTCGGTCACTCGTTCGCAACGCAGAAAATGAATATGGCTGGTTAGATGCCGAAGGCGTCGTTGTGGTCGAGCCGAAATACCTCTTCCTTTGCTTCCCAGCGGAGGGACTCGCATGTTTCTACGCTGAAGCAGGTTGCGGCTTTGTCGACATCAACGGAAAGGAAGTGATTGCGGCTCAGTGGGATCGGTGTGGCAGGTTCAAAGAAGGCCAAGCCGCGATTGATATCGATGAGTGCTATGGGTACATCGGCAGGGACGGAGAGATCACCATCAAACCGTTGTACGTGGAGGCGGGAGACTTCTCTGAACAGCGCGCCCTGGTCCGCCTTGCCCCCAGCGCCCCCAAAGAGCTGCGTGAGAAGTTGGGCATGAAGTACGGCTTCATCGACCTCGACGGAAACCCAATCACCCAGTTCGAATTCGACAGGGCGGAGTCGTTCCAAAACGGCATGGCCGTGGTCGCCCGGAAGGTCGGTGAGGAGCCCTACGACGACGAGACCGGCGTCGGTGTTGAGGACGTCTTCGCATATGGCTACATCAACGCCGATGGGGAGTTGGTCTGGCCGATGGAGTTTACGGAGGCTAAGTCCTTCAACACCTCAGGCTTCGCCCCAGCAAAGGTCTGCGACCCGGATGGTGAATGCCGTGCTGGAATGATCCGAAAGGACGGAACCTGGCAGCTCGAGCCGAAATACGACACCATCTCAGAGTTCAGCGAAGGCCTCGCTCATGTCATGTGGCTTGATGATGGGTGGATGGGCTACGTAAACACGCACGGTGACAAGGTGTTCGCGGCCAGAGGTGGGTCCGGTTTCGTGAATGGAGTCGCAACCGTGCTGTTTAGCTGGAAAGAAGAGTGCGGTCCGGTGCTCGTGGACATAACGGGGCAGCCAATCTTTCCCTTCCGCGCGCCTGGAGCGGACACTGAAAGTGGGGCCTTCGACGAGAACCAGGTTCTCGTCGCTCCGATAGACGTGGACGGGGTCGAATACCACGAGCTCGTCCTGCACCGCGAGCGGGGCGTCATCTGGCCGCCCGGATGGAACACGCCCGGCGCCGGCGAGGGTGTGCTGTGCTGGCCCGAACTCGAGGCGGAGACGGAGACGGGTGGGGAGGAGACGGGCGGTGAGGAGGAGTAGCAACGGTCGGCATGGCGCAAGGGCGCACCTGACCACCGCCCGCGAGCTCGCCGCTGGCAGCCGCTGGCAGAGAGGTTCCTGGAGTTCCTGCGCGACCCCTCGGCTTTCACCGAGGCACCAAAAGGACCCCGCCGTGGCATCGCCACCGAGGTGGCATGCAGTGACGGCGGGGCGGCCTCTCTTCGTCCAACGCACAACGCAGCTCCCATTGGGAACAACGTAACGCTGGCGCAGGCTTGGAGGGATGGTCACGGCAAGCGCTGGAGGTGAGTCCGTGAACGCACCTCATCGGGCAGTGCGGTGAGCTGACGGGCCGAAAGCCCAGGTTGTCGTTGCGGTTGGACGGCGAATTGTTGTTGCGATTCGCCGCGCGGCAGTTCCTGGCGTCGTTGTTCCAGCTGCCACCGCGATTGACCCGGTTCGAACCCTGTTTCCTCCGCGCCTAGGCTCGGCTCAACCGCTCATTCAGCCGACCAAAGAACCTTTGGCGCAGGCGCCAAGTGTTCGCGTGGGCGGCCCATCCAATGAGGCTCTGTGCCGAACGCTCTGCAGCCTCCTCGGTGAGTTGGCCGCTGTCAAGGTGACGCTGCAGCGCGCGGATTCGCCGCCGAAATCGCCGCAGGCGACTCGGGTCGAGCCGTGTGTGGTGAGGCCATATGCGAAACCCGAGGAAAGGCACGCCATCGCTGACGGATCGCACAGAGGTGACCTCACTGCGCAGCGCGAGGTGTAACCGGCCCAACAGAAAACGCTCGAGCTCCGCAGCCCACCGCCATAATGTCGGCTTATCGTCACCGAACACGAGCAGGTCGTCCATGTAACGGCAATAACCCGGCGCCTGCAGTTGGCGCTTTATCAGGTGATCAACCGGTGAGAGCATGAAGTTTGCGAAATGCTGACTCGTGAGATTCCCGATCGGCAAGCCCTTGCCTGCTGGCGAGCCTGGCGCCCCAGCGTCGATGATTCAGCCGCCGCACAGAGTGGCAAGAAGCCAGCAATGCGCTCGAAGGCACAGGCGTCAAGAGCCATCGTCACCCCACGTCCGACGATGACGCGCGCTGGCCCGCGCTCGCCTTGAGCCATCCGCCCACCATCCGGCCGGCCTCGTCGACATTGCGCGACGTCAGCTCGTAGCCACCAGGACTCAGCAGCCCGCGCTCGTGACAGAGTCGCAACAGCACTCGCAGGCGTGTAAGCTTCCCATCGAGCTCCTCGAGCCTCGAACGTCGGGCCCGGCCGGTAGTGTAGCGCGCCGCCACAATCGCCTCGAGCACGTCTAACGCCAGGTTGTCGATGCGAGTGGTGAACGTGAAACGAACCGCTTTGGGGAACTTGGTGGTCCGGTCGAGCAGGTCAGAGAGCGTGCGTTCCCAGTGTTGGAAGAGGAGCAGGTTCGATTCAGACATGTTCGCTCCCTCCCTCCGCCGCTTCCTCGGCGCTCTTCTTTGACGTGCTTGCTGAGCTGCTGCCTCGCAGTGCGGCGAGCACGGCGAGGATCTCGGCGCCATAGTCGCGCAGCTTCGCCTCGCCGATACCCTCCAGCTCCCCGAGCGCAGTGAGGCTTGCTGGATCGCGTCGCGCGACCGCAGCAATCTGCTTGTTGTTGAGCGCCACATACGGCGGTTTGCCGTCGCGCTGCATGCGTTCGTTGCGCCAGGCCCGAATGGCCTCGAAGCGTTTCAACTCCACCGGAGCAAGCTCGCTGCGCGTGTCCTTGCTGCCCATGGCACGCGGGACGTTGCGCAAAGGTGCAATGTCCAGCGCTTCGCGATAGGTGACCAGCAGGCCCCAGGCGGGCTGGCCGTCGGTCTCGAAAAAGTGGTCGCGCACCTCGATGACCTCCCTGTCGCCCTCGACGAAGGACCGCAGCGCCTCGTCGTCGAACTGCCGGGTCATGGGGTCGAAGCGCAACGTGAACACCCTCAACTTCATCATTCCCCCTTCGCAAAAACGCGATTTCAAATCTTCGACCAGGGGCTGCGCCCCTGGACCCCCTTGTTCTCCTGCCAACCGAACCCCAAACCCGGACCTGCGCTGCGCCGAGACCCCTGGGCGCCGGCTGCGCACGGCTTTTGCCCTGGGGCTCTCGGCTCCGCTGCGGTCCGTCGCCCCAACTTAGCCAGTGGTCCAGGGGTCCAGTGGGTCAGGGGCTCGACCTGACGGGGCGAAAGCCGAGAACGTCGTAGCGGAGGAGGC
>PFUG01000126.1:5033-5933 GCA_002789955.1 Deltaproteobacteria bacterium CG_4_9_14_3_um_filter_63_12
TGGCCCCGACGGATAGCTGCCATACCAATCGCCAGTCCACTCATCGACGTTGCCAATCATGTCGTACAACCCCCAAGCGTTTGCCTTCTTTTGCCCGACCGCGTGCGTGCGCGAGCCGTTACACCATCCAATCTCACTGAGGTCTCCATACCGAGCTCCTGTCGTTCCCGCCCGCGCCGCATACTCCCACTCTGATTCTGTGGGCAGCCGATAGCCCGCGCAGTCGAGGCTCTTCAAGCGTCGACCGTCCCCATAACACTCCTCGAGTCCCTCCGAGCGCGACAGCGCCTGGCAGTAGTCGACCGCCTCACGCCAGTTCACCTGTTCGACTGGACAGTTTTCACCACAGCTCTTGAAGCGCGAGGGGTTGTTCCCCATCAGCGCCTTGTACTCGCCTTGAGTCACCTCGGTCGCCTTCATGAAGAAACCCCGTGTCAACGTCACCTCGTGCTGCCGTTCGTCCTTCCAGCGACCATGTTCTCCAGAGGGCGAGCCCATTATGAAAGTGCCCGGCTCTATCCGCACGTAGCCCTTAGGGATGGCGACCTCGAGCGTCAGCGACCGCTCCAAGCGTTCGCCCGGCAATAATGACACCTCCAACTGCTGCGAGACGTAGCCGGGGCGCTCGACCTCCAAGCTTTGCGAGCCCTGGCCCAGCTCGACCTCAATGGAAGCGCCAGCCAACGTGGTCGCCCTCTCGACACCGCCGACCTTCACCGAGGCGCCGCCAATATTCGAGGTCAGCACCAGAACCCCGGGGCTCGGCTCGCCCGCGCAGGTGCCCGCGGCGTCGTCCCAGGCCTGGCCTACCCAACAGCAATGCTCCGTTTGCAGCGTTTTCCCGGGCTCGCACCCCGGCTCGCAGCCCTCGCCTTGGGCGAGCGTCCCGTCGGGACAGAG
>PFUG01000170.1 GCA_002789955.1 Deltaproteobacteria bacterium CG_4_9_14_3_um_filter_63_12
CGGGGGACAAAGTCCCCCGGCGGGTCAGGGCAGAGCCCTGCTTCCCTGAAAGGCCACGCTCATAAGCACGGACACATGTGAAGCGTTACACTAGGTCCGCCCTTTCACGAGCCAACAACTTTGCAGTTTCGCTTGGACCACCCCTCATCGCTCTGCACCACGACAAGGAAGCTCAGATGCCGAGGAACTCCCTCAAAATCCAACACAATGGCCGCACTCTCCTGCGCCTCGTCGTGCTTCTGTTGGCGCCGCTGGTCTTCGTCGCTGGGCTGGCTTCCGCCCAAGACGGCGCGTCGGAGCCAGCCGCTGAAGCCGGTGGAGCCATCGCCCCCGCAGCGGACGAGGCCCAGAACCCCGCAGACGGCAAGAGCACGCCTTCGGACGCCGGCCAACAAGAATCCGGCAAAGACGAAGCCTTCGATCCCCTCTTCGAAGACCTCCTCGAGGAGGACGCCCACGACACGCAGGTCCACGAGCCGGCCGCTGGCGACCCGTTCGACAGCAAGCTCGTGGGCTCGGTCAACTTCGCCGGCTCGGCGCAGCTCGACATGCTCTACTTGCCCACCAGCGACCACGCCCGCGACCTCTCGCTCGACGGCTTCACCACCGAGCTCTCGCTCAAGCTCGCCGCGGACGTCACCGACTCCGTCTCGGTCGAGGTCAAGACCTGCTTCGCCTGCCACGGCTTCGAGCTGGGCTCCGCCTATGTCGACGTGCGCCCGATCGAGGCGGTGCGGCTGCGGGCCGGGAAGTTCGTGCCCCGCTTTGGCGACTTTCCGCAACGCCACGACCCAGCCAACCACCTGACCAGTGACAAGCCCCTGCCCTACGACATGGGGCGCATGGTGCGGTTGCGCGAGTGGAACATGAGTGTGTTGCCCGCTCCCTACGTCGACAACGGCTTCGAAGCCAACGTCCACCACAACATCGGCGAGCACGTCGAGATGGACTACACGGCCTTTGTCCTGGGCGGCCTGCGCGGCGGCAACGAGGCCATGGACGTCGACTTCATCCAGTCGCGCACGCCGGCGCTCTACTACGTCGACAACAACTCCGAGCCCTCGGTGGGCGGCCGCCTCGAGGCGCTCTTCGTCATCATGCGCGAGCTCACCGTGACGCTGGGCGGCTCGACGCTCTACGGCCACTACGACCCCAACCGCGCCCTCGACATCCTCATTGTCGCTGGCGACTTCGTCCTGCGCCTGTGGAGTGTCACGGTGCGCGCCGAGGTGATCGCGCGGCGCACGAAGATGGCCCTGGGCGCCTCTCCAGAGGACACCTTACAGTATGGGCCAGGCGCGGACGGGGTCTACGACCCCTACAGCCTCAAGGCGGGCTTCTACGTCGAGGTCGATACGCCGCTCTTCGGCGACGTCGAGGCCGTCGCCCGCGTAGACGGCATGCGCCGTCACGGCAACGTCTTGTTGGGGAGCCCGCTGCGCAGTGTGAGCGCGGTGTTGCGCTACACGTTCGGCCTGAACTACCTCTTCGCAGCCGACACGTTCCGCCTGAAGTTCAGCGGCGAGTTCTATGATTTTAGCGACTTCAGCGACGAGGTCGCGCTCCATCTGGGGCTGGTTGGGGCGTTCTGAGACAGGGTCACCACGACAAAGGGCCCGCCTCCGTGGGGAGGCGGGCCCTTTGATTCTGCCTACCGGGAAGCGATTACTTGAGGTTCTCGAGGGCCGGACCGAGGGCGGCCTTGAGGGCGCTGAGGTCGACCTGGATGCGGCCGAGGACTTCGCTGCCGTCGACGTTGATGTCGGTGCCGGCGAGCATCAGCTTGCCGAGGTCATGGAGGAACGGCGGGGCCTTGGCGAGGAGCGCGTCGGGGTTCTTCTTCATCTCGGGGAACTGGCTGAGGAAGCCTTGAGCCTGCTTCAACTCTTCGTCGCCGAGGGTCGCGGAGACGTCGAGGGTGACCTTGTCGTCGAGGGTGAGGGTGGTCTTGATGTTCTTGCCATCGGCGACGATACGGGCCTCGAGGGCGATGTCGCTGGTGCTGGGGTCGGCCTTGGCGGCGACGCCGAGCTCACCGAGGAGGGCCTTCAGGGGCGCGTCGACGGCCTCGAGAGGGGCCACACCGGTGTCCGCGGCGGCACCAAAGATCACGCCGCCTTCCCAGAGGTAGACAAACTTGGCCATGCCCTTTTCGACCTTGGCCATGGCGATGGCGCCGTCCATCTCTTTTTTCTCGGCTTTCACTTCTTCGCCTTCGTCCTGCTTCTCAAGCAGCGCGACGAACTTGGCCATGACTTCGGGGCTGAGCTCGGCCAAGAGCGCCATGCGCATCTCGCCCTTGTCGTCGTCGTCGGCGTCGTCGTCTTTGTCCTTCTTGTCGAGGTACTCGATGAGCTGCTCGGTGACGGCGCCGTTGATGCCGAAGACCATCGTCGGCTTGGCCTGCTTGAAGGAGGAGATGTCCCCGTCGGCGAAGACGAGCATGCCGCTGAACTGCTTCATGGGATCGAAGCCGGACTCGGCGACGAACTTGTCGTACTCGGCCTTGGCCTCAGGAGGCATCACGCCCATGCCCATCTCGACCAGTCCTGACTTGGCGAGGGGCGCGAGCCGCATGACGATGCGGTTCTGCGCGCCGCTGCCCATGACGGCGATGGCTTGGTCGATGGAGACTTTACCGGGGGAGGTGAGCTCGGCGGCGGGAGCAGCGGCTTGACCGACCTCGGCGACGGCGACCTTCTTGGGGGCCTCGACTGCGCCACCAGCGGCCTTCTCGTCTTCTTTCTTGTCTTCGGCCTTGTTGCAAGCGGTCGCGGAGAACGTCAACGCGGCGACAAGGAGCATGAGCAAAAGTGCGAATCTACCTTTCATCGTCATCTCTCTGGGCTAGGGTTTGGTGAACGGTCGAGCGCCCCTATACACAAGTCGGGTGAGGATCGCCAACGATTCGTTCAGGGCGTTTACCAAAATTTCGCGAGATTGGGGCTTGCAAGTCGGGACGCGACATGGGGTCGCTGCGGCGCTCCTCTACTCTAGGCCTCACAGCTCAAACGAGTCGGCGAGGCTCACCACCTCGAGGTCGGGGGTCCTGCCCAGCGGAAGCGCGGCATAGGCGTCGGAGCGGGTTGACGCAAGCCCAAAGGTCCAGCTATCGTGCATTTCGCTGAAACCTGTCCGTCTAATCCCCACGCAATGAGCCGGCGAGCGCCTTAGGTTTACGATGCCACCCAGCTTTCTCCCCCACATCCTCAGTTTTGCGGAGGCAATCACCGCCCATTGGCTCGCCGACGGCCCGGCCTTGGCTGACTGCAAAAAAGAAGAAAGTCAAAAGGGGGTCCGGGGGACAGGGTCCCCCGGCGGGTCAGGGCAGAGCCCTGCCTACTTCCCCAAGAGTCAACCCGTGGCCCCCCCCGCAAGCAACGTGCCGTGCTTTCTTCGAGGCTCGAAGCGTGTCTGGCCGCCGGGGATCCGCTCGCCCAGCGCTGGCATGGCCTTACGCGTCGATTGCACCTGACCGAACCTGAGGTTGCGGCGCTCGCCCTGCTCGTTGGGGTGTCGCTCTCGCCGCTTTTGGCCCAAGCGATGCGCGACTCGTGGGCAGAAACCGGCCGGCAGGCGGTGCCCATTGGCCTGATTGCTTTGGCCCTCCTCGACGCGCCCATCGGCCCTGCGACCTTTGAGACGCCGAACAGCGCGACCGTGCTTCTCTTGCTGGGCAGAGGAGCCTTGCTGAGCAGCGGTGTCCTGCAGCAAGTCGCCGACGGCCACCTGCGCTCGGAACAGGACGTGTTTGTCACAAGTCACGCCCTCAACTGGCTCTGCGGCGCTGCGTTGGACCACAAATGGGCGCTCGGAACGCTCGCCGAGACGCCTCCTGTCCGCCTAAGGCAGCAGCTGGCTACAGCCCTACGTGCGCTGACGTCGCTGGGGAGTCCAGTGCGCGCGCTGGTCACGGGTCCGCCCGGTTCGGGCCGCATGGCCGTGGCCGGACAGCTGGCGCGCGCCCTCGCGCCGGACGCGGGCCTTTTGCTCCTGCCCCTCGAGCGCTGCGCGCGCCAAGACGCCCTCGAGGCCGGCATCGCCGACGCACGGACCCTCGCCGTGCTCACCGGAGCGCTGGTGGTGGTCACAGGGGCCGATGCGCTCGGCGAACAGCGGCGCGCGGTGCAGGATGCGGTGGTCGACGCCTTCGCTGACCAGCCCGTCGCTTTGGTTTGGATCGTCGCCTCGGCCGACAGCGAGGACGTTGCGGCGATGGGGGTCGCGCCCGAGCACGTGGTGCGACTGGGGGCTCCGTCTAAGGCCGAGCGCGCCGCCGCCTGGCAAGAGGCCCTCGGTTCCCGGCTGCAACGTGACGCCATCGAGCGCCTTGCAGGCGGCTTCTTGCTCTCCGAGGGGCAGATTCTGCGCGCCGCTCGAGAGGCTGTTGCGCTCAGCGTTGGGGAAGCGGCAGAGCAGAGGACGCCCCGCGCAACTGAACGAAGCGACGCGCCACGGAAAGATGGCCTGGGGATGCTGGCCGATTCCAGTGTCCGGCTCGAGGAGCACGCCATGCAGATGGCCCGCAGCCTTGCATCGACTGGCCTCGGCACGCTGGCACGCCCTGAGCCCTGCCGAGTGGGGCTCGACCGGCTGGTGCTGGAGCCCGAAACGCGCACGCTCCTCGACGAGCTGGTGGCGTACGCCGGACACCGCAACGCACTGGCCAGTCAGTGGGGGTTCGACGGCGTGATGTCCTATGGACTTGGGGTGACCGCCCTCTTCACGGGGCCACCGGGGACCGGAAAGACGCTGGCCGCGACCGCCATCGCTAGGGAATTGGGGCAAGAACTCTACCGCATCGACCTCTCGCAGCTCGTCTCGAAATACATCGGCGAGACCGAAAAGCATCTGGGCGCCGTGTTTGACGCGGCTGAGAAGGGCGGGGTCGTGCTGCTCTTCGACGAGGCCGATTCGGTTTTCGGCAAGCGCACCGACGTCAAGACCAGCGTCGATCGCTACGCAAACCTCGAGGTGAATTACCTGTTGCAACGCATCGAACGTTTTGATGGCGTGGTGGTGTTGACCACCAACTTCGAGGCGGGGATCGACGACGCGTTTGCCCGTCGAATCCGCTTTCGCGTGGGGTTCGAGGCGCCCAACGCGGACGCGCGAGCGCGTTTGTGGCGCGCGCTCCTGCCGCTCAACGTCCCTCTGGCTGCAGACGTCGACCTCGAAAAACTCGCCGCGCAGTTCGAGTTCAGCGGTGGGCACATCAAAGAAGTGGTGCTGCGGGCCGCCTCGCTGGCGATGGCGGCCGGCGAGCGCGTGGCCCAGCGGCATCTCGAACGCTCGGCCCAGGCGGAGTACCGCAAGCTCGGCAAGCTGCTGACCGTGCGCGAGCACAACCCAAACACACAGTGGGAAACCCATAGAGGACAACGATGAAAGAGTATTCGGCCGACAAAAAGGGCGGAGATGACAGCGTACCCAAGGCGGCTGTAACCCCGTTGAAAGCGGCTGCTGAGCCAAAGACGAACGACATTGGCCGCGGGCTCAAGGCCTCCGGCGAGCGCGGTGCGTTGACCGGCTCGGCCTGGTCTTTCGGGAAGATGCGGGCGCCAGGGGGCCCAGCGGACCCGCAGCGGGCGCTGCAAGGTCAGAATCGCAGCGCCGGAGCGGCGCCCACGGCGGCACACGTCGCGGCGCGCCGCCGCCTAAATGCCAAGTTGGTGGCGCAGCTGAAGGCCTCGACCGGAATAGATTTGTCCCACGTGTTCGTCGAGACCGATCCGCAGCTCGCCCAACAGGGAAAGGCCGGGGCGGCCATCGACGGCAGGGAAATCCACGTCGCCCCCGGCCACGAGGAAGACGCCGCGTTGCTGGCTCACGAGGCGGGGCATATCCTTCAGCAGCAGCCCTTGGCGCAGCGCGTCGGGGCTGGGCAAGCAAGCCCCAAAGAAGGCGGGGAGGGGCTCGAAGAGCGCGCTGCGAAATCCGGAGGGACGGGGGCGGCCGGCGACGACCTCGAGACTGGGAGTTCAATGGGTGCGGCGACGGACCTCGA
>PFUG01000041.1 GCA_002789955.1 Deltaproteobacteria bacterium CG_4_9_14_3_um_filter_63_12
CGACGAGACCGCGATCAGGTGGTCCCGAATACACCGCCGTCAACACTCTGAGCGACTCCAAGTGCCGAGGATCCTGGTGGTCGTCGTTGTGCCAGGCGACGTTGCCTCGTGGGTTCGAGCGACAGAGGAAGAGCTGGTGCTTCGGCACTGCGGGTACTGAAAGTCGGTCCCCGATTCGATGCCATTGACGCAGGCGAAAAGGTTCTGATATCGTCATGATCGACTCGACAACAATTTGAAGACGAAGGGGGGCAAGGATGAGGCGATCCTACTGTCTGCTTGGCTTGATCGTACTATCCTCCTTACTTACGGGGTGTGATGAGGTTTCGGATAGTGAGAGCGAATTCCACAGGGGTCGCGCCACGATCGGTCCAGATGGAGGTACTCTGGTCTACGATGGGGGTCGACAACCGGAGGGTGACCATCATTGTGCCAGAGGGAGCGCTTGACGAGCCAACAGAGATTACGATTGCGGAAGCTTCCGAGCCCGTGGCAGGTCAGGGTGTAGGACCTGTTTGGGAGTTGGGGCCCTCGGGCACGACATTCTCGGAGCCGGTACGAATCACCATTCGGTACAGCCCAGAAGATCTCACTGGCATCCCTGGTTTCGTCATGCCACCACTTCGCCTTGCAACAAAGCGTGGTGACGAATGGCAACTCCTCGATGAGTTTTTCGTCGCAACGTCACGTCGCGAAGTGAGTGGCTTTACAACCCACTTTAGTCCTTTCGCGATTGTGGCCACTCCGCCAAGCGAACTCCTCGCTGTTACCGAGCAGGAAGGGATGGTGTTCGCCGTCGGCGGTGTGCAACTCACGACCAGCGCTCCAGTGACGTTGAAGAGTTTGGTTGTGGGGCCCGCCGCCGTGAGCTATGTGCTCGATGCGCTTGACGAACCAAACGTACAAGTGGAGTTGAGTGGGCTTCGCCCTGGCGCCGAGCTGAACGTCTATGATGGGAGCTACCGAAGTCAACAGCCACTCCACGTGGACCCAATTGGCGCGGCGTCCTATGTGCAGGTCCTCGACGGCGGTACACACGGAGTTTGGCTCCAACGGGGTGGTGGGACGGTCTACATTGACGCAGACTGTCCCGGATGTGACGTCACAGGGGCGGACTGTGGCCTCATTGGTACATGGGAGTCCGCACAGAAGACCTGTCGGCTCGATGCCGCGACGCCTGTGCTCGACAACATCGAGATCGTCTCCAGCTATACGACACTTGATTGCCAGAGTGTTCCTATTGATCTCTCCAACGCCCAACTTGGTGGCCCTGCGGTGGTCATCGGAGCTGACACGACGGACGTACTCATCCAAAACTGTGTTATTGTCACAGACGATACCTCAGTGCTTGTTGGTCCGCGTTCGGCGGGCGCGCGGATACTGTCCTCTATCCTGACTACTACCGAACCAGCACGAGCGACTGTCCATGTGCTCGCAGCTTCGACAGGAGCGTCGGTCGAGGAATGCGAGATCGACGGCGCCGAGGGCATCCTGCTTGACAATACGATTGCTCCTGCGGTCTTGGGCAACCGTCTTCATGTTCAGCGTGGAGTGTTTGCCCTTGGTGTTGCGCAAGCTGATATTCGGGATAACAGCTTCGAAATTGCATCCTTCATCCCGCTTCCACTGCAAAGAGTCGGTCCGATCTACATCGATTTGGTGCTGGCGACGGCGATATGGCTGCAAGGCAGTGACTCAGACGTCGAAGGCAACACCCTTCGGGCACTGGACGAGCCGACCGAAGACGTCTACTCGGTCGGGTATTACCAAGCTGCGGGGCTTGCCAGCAATCGCATCACAGGAAACAGAATCCAGGGCTTTGATACTGGCTTGCGCATGGCGGCCTTTACGGGAGACGTCGTGTCCCACAACATGCTCTTCGAAAACACCGTTGCGCTCTTCGACGAGTCACCCGCCGCAAACCCGCCATTTACGCCTTTGCGCACGCGCGTCTTCCTCAATGACATCTACGACAATGGTTCGCCGCAGGTAGCGGCAGAGTACGACCTCGATCTCTGGGATGGCGATTCGGCCTCGCCGACATACGGTAGGGGAAACTACTGGGGGCACAGCTGCCCGCTCTTCGGCCAGCCCATGCCACCGCTCTTCTTCGACGCCGGGGGGAGCGACTCGAACGTCTCGGGTGTGGTTGATGCGCATCCCTTCGGCGTGCCCGTCGCAGCCTTCGACGACGTTCGGCAGTCTGGCAGAAGGCTGGAGCCAACAGGATGTCAGGATCCAGACGGAGACCACTTTCAGGAGCACGAGGAGTTCCGGGGGATCGATGTCTTCCATCGGAGCACGGGGGTGTTCGTCGGTCATGTCGACCTGCCCGGGTACGGCGCGGACCCCGACGTGCCGGACGTCTTCCTGGAGGTGGACTACACGGACAACCCGGAGACGACGCCCAACCCGGCTAAGCTCCGCCCGGTGATCCAGGTGTTTGCGGAACATGGAGTCAACCTGCATGTGGACCTTGGCACGGCCGCACCGGGAACCGATCTCGGTCTCGGCGGCGGGAACGCGTTTCCAGAGGTTGATGTCTTGAATAACGGGTCACCACCAGGTGGGCTGACACATGCCAGACTGGACGACGTCAAGGCGGCCAACCTGGACCTGGCTCGTACCAACGCGTTCTACTGGGTTGTGTATGCAAGGGAGGTCGGTACAGCCAGCGCTCTGTCTACTGGGCAGGTCAATGCCGGGGATTCCGTGGTCGATGTCAGCGAGGCACTCGCTGCTCCGCAGAACGGTGTGGCCGCCATTGGAGGCGACCGGTTTTCCTACACACGGTTTGTCAGGAGTGCATCGGACTTCTGGTTCGAGGGCATACCCACGGACCCTGCCGACCCCAACGCCATCAACAGCTCCTTCGTGCCAGGCACTCCGGTGAAGATTCCCTATGGGGCATCGCAAGGGTTGGGACAGGGATTCTTCATGTCAGTTGGGTTTGGGTCCAGTGTGCCCGCGGGGCACGAGTGGGAGGATACTACGTTCATGCACGAGCTGGGGCATGCGCTGGGCCTGTGTCACGACGGCTACGTGGGATGCGGTAGAGTGGAGCACAATCGCAAGCCGAACTACCCGAGCATCATGAACTACAACTGGACCGCGCTCTTTCACTGCCCGAACCCTTCGCCGCGCCTCGGGTATTCGAACGGACAGGTCGGGAACCTCGACGAGCACTATCTGGTGGAGGCCAATGGGATTGCCGGCCTTCCGCACGCCACGGGGTTCTTTCCGTCGAGTTCCACCGGCTCGCCGTGGTGTGCGATTCCCGGTATGCCGGTGAACTGGGACGGTCTGGGGGCGGCCGATGACATCTGCATCGACTGCGACGTGAACCGAGACGAACTCCACGAGGTCCTGCGTGACGCAGATGACTGGAGCAACCTGGGCTTCTACGATCGAACGACCTTCGGGTACGGCCCGGAGACGTTCGAGCCGATGATCTTGGATGACGGGCTCGAGGAGGCACGCCAGCAACGCGCGATCGTCCCGATCCCGGTCGTTCTCAAGCCGGGCAGCGGCGGGGCTCCGGTGAACCTAAAGAGCCGCGGAGTAGTGCCCGTCGCCCTTCTGGCGACCGACTACTTCGACCCTGCAGATATTGACGCATCAATGGTGAGCTTCGGTCGCAACGGAGACGAGGTCAAGGCGCGTCGCTGCGCGCTCGAGCAGGTCGACAACGACGGCCTGCCGGACATGGTGTGTCATTTCGCGATTCAGGGCAGCGGGCTTGACTCGGAATCCTTGTTCGTCAACCTTCGGGTCGACGTGCCGGGAGGCTTCCTCTTCGGCGCCATCGCCGAGATCCGGATCGTGCCATGAAGATTCCGGTCGCCATCGCTCTGCTATTCTTGATCTTCGCTGCGGGCTTCGCGGGCTGCGACAAGCTCGCCGCCCGAGAGGAGGACCTGGTCGACCCTCGCAACGACACCACTGACACAGGCTCGCCCGCCATCGACGTGGAGCCGGACCCGGACACGGCCACGAAACCGAGCACAGACACGGGCGACGCGGCTACGGCCGATACCCCGGAGAGCTCCGACGACACCTCCGCCCAGGCCGCCTGCGGAGACGGAGCCGTGGTCGTGCCCGAGGAGTGCGACGACGGAAACCACGTCCTGAGCGACGCCTGTCCAGATGGTCCGGAGGGCACATGTCGGGCGGCCACCTGCGGCGACGGCTTCGTGGCCGAGGGCTCCGAGGCCTGTGATGGCAACGCGGCGCCGAACGCCACCTGCGACGATGCGTGCGCACTGCTCTGCGCCGCCGGCTTCGCCGATTGCAACCAGGCTCCGAGCGACGGCTGCGAGGCCGAGCTCGCCTCCGCCCCCGAGCACTGCTCCGTGTGTGGCCATGGCTGTGGCGGCGCAGAGTGCATCAGCGGGTACTGCCAGCCCATCCTGATGTGGTTCGGTTTCTCCGAGGGAGAGTCGACCGCCAGCAACTCCCTGGCGATAAACGGAAACTATGTCTACTACACCGGATCCTATGAGGATTGGCCTGCCTTCGATCCGCTCTACTCCCTCTGGACCCTATCGAGGCTTCCGAAGACGGCCACCGATATCACCGGGACCGGGAACTCCTTCTGGTCCAGCCAGAGCAAGGCCTGGCGGCTGCGTTTCGACGACACGCATGCCTACTGGCTCGATTCGGTCGACGAGGTGGAGCCCCCGTGGCCCGGCCTGGCAGACGCTCGAGCACTGAAGCACATGAGCACGGACAGGACAGGGAGCGCCATCGACTTCGACGTGAAGGCCACAGGCGTTTTCGACTTCGTGGTGGATGACGAGCATGTCTACTGGAGCCATCCCGACAGCAAGACGATCGTACGCATCGACAAGACGACACGGGTGCACGAGGCATTCGTCGAGGGTCTCGATGGACCGCGCACCCTGGCACAGGATGCCGACTACCTCTACTACCTGGACTGGTCCGAGGCAGACTCGACCGTTCGCTTGTGGCGCGCGGCGAAGGCGGGCGGGACGGCGCCGCAGCTCCTCGCCGAGACAACGGGTCTGCCTTCCTCATTTTATTTGGGCTTGGACCAAATCATCGTGGACGAAGACACCCTTTTCTGGTTGAACCCGAGGCACGCGCAGGGCACAGGCCCCACCGGGCTTGTGGCCGCGATTGTGTCGGTTCCACTCGGCGGCGGACCGATCGAGGTCGTGAAAGTCTTCTCGTATATACACGGCGCTGGCTTTGATATCGACGATGAGTATGTCTACTGGTCTACACCCGAGTGGGTCGACGCGGGCCGGTCAAGCGGCGTGATCAGCAGGATCGCCCGCGATGGGAGCGGTGAGTCCGTGGTCATCTCCGAGGCGACGGCGTGGTCGTTCTCGGGCAGCTGCTCATCGTCCGTTTGTCCCCATCTCGACTGGTATCACGGCTTCCCGAGTCCGCGCGGGATCGCAGTCGATGAGCAGTTCGTGTACTGGCTCGACGAGTATAGCAGCGTCCTGCGAGTCGCGAAGTGACGGCATCGAATCTTGCCCATCCCGGGAGGCTTCCTCTTTGGGGCAATCGCCGAGATCTGGATCGTGCCATGAAGATTCCGGTCGCCATCGCTCTGCTATTCTTCATCTTCGCTGCGGGCTTCGCGGGCTGCGACAAGCTCGCCCCTGGAGAGGAGGACCTGGTCGACCATCGCAACGACACCACTGGCGGATAGGAAGTTCAAGCGGATAGGAAGTTCAAGCGCAGGCCCAAAGGTACCGAGAGCGTCGACCTGAGGCAATCGGCCCCCAATTGGCTCTCCCTGGGCACAGCGCCCCTACCCCAACTCTGCGCAGGTCACAGCGGTATCGAGGCCGTCAGTTTGTGGGAGAGCTCAGGTCGTTACCACGCGTACTCGACCATCTCGCAACCCGGAGGGCCACGTGATGGCCGCACAGCGGGCGGAGCGCTCTCGAGCCCGAGAGCATCCAAGATCGCTTTGACCACTTTGGCCTCGA
>PFUG01000601.1:0-4778 GCA_002789955.1 Deltaproteobacteria bacterium CG_4_9_14_3_um_filter_63_12
GCTCTTCTACGACATGACCCTGATCGGCGAGGTGGGGCTCGACCTCGCCGTCATTCCCATCGGGGACAACTTCACCATGGGGCCTGACGACGCTTTGCGCGCCGTCAAGTTCCTCAAGCCCAAGACCGTGGTCCCGGCGCACTTCGGCACCTGGCCCATCATCGACGCCGACGCCGAGAGCTGGGCGGCGCGCGTCGAGAAGCAGACCGAGACCAAGGTCGCCGTCATGAAGGCAGGAGACTCCTTGGTGGTCTGACCCGAACTCACAGCAAAAGCAAAGAGGCGCGGCCCCTTGGAGCCGCGCCCCTTTTCATTGGTGCCAGAGAACTACTTGCTGCTGGGCTTCTTCTTGTTGGGCTCGGCCTCGAAGGAGAAGCTCACGCTCTTGCCGTTGATCTTCCCGGAGTACTTGCCCTTGGCGAGGTACCAGTCGTACTCGATCTCGACACCGTCCTTCGTGAACTTGCCGGACTTCTTCTTGAAGTCGACGGAGACGCTGGCGCTGTTGGTCTTGCCGCTGGTGCCGGACATCGAGAGCTTGTCCTTGCCGGAGGCGCGCACGCCCTTGAAGCCAACGCTGAAGCTCTGACCGTCATGCTTGCCACCGAAGTTGCCAGTCGCGTTTTTGCCGTTCTTCTGGAACGAGAAGACCAAACGGCCACCGGAAACACCAGAGGAGGAGATACGGGAGGTCTTGTAGACCTTGCTCGAGTAGGTCCACTCGTTCTTCTTCTCGGCGTCTTCCATCGCCTTCTTTTCTTCGTCGGTCAGCGTCTCGGCGACGACGGCTTCTGCTTCTTCGGGCATGGCGAGCACTTTCGTGTCGCACATGGTCATCTCGTCCTTGATGGCCGCCTGGACATCGGCGTCGCCGCGGAACTTCTTCTCCATCGACTTGTATTCGTCGAGCGTGAGGCCCTCGGACTCGAGGAACGCCTCGGCGGCTGCGGCGGCCTTTTTGCCGTCCTCGACGCGCTTGTTGTAGCAAGCCACCGTGCCAGAGATGGCGACGTAGTCGAGCTGCTCTTCCGAGAGCTTCGCTGCGTCTGCAGGGGCATCTGCAGGGGCATCTGCGGGGGCAACCTCGGCCGGTTCATCTTGAGCGGACACGGTGCCGACGAAGGTAAAGCCGCACATGGTCAGTGCAGCAAGGATCGCCATAATTCTTCTGAAAGACGTGCTCATGAAAGGTTCCTCCACGCAATGGTGTTGCGTCGCCGGCGCTGCCGGGGTCGTATAAGTTCCCGATAACGAAAATCGAGAGCGATCACTGGGTCCCAAAACGCGCGAATCCTAACGATCGCGATTCACAAATGTCAACGCCTACCAACTTTGCCGATCTCGAATTCGAGCGCGAAGCTGGCGAACGCGCGTAAGGCCCCGGAGCTGGCTCGTTTCGAGCCAGCTCCGGGCCCGAGTAGCGCGCCAAATCAAATCGAAAAACACGTTCACTAAGAGCTGGCCACTCTCTCCAGTTGCAACGTGAAAGTCGATATTGCTCCAGACGCCCCACGACAACGTTGATTCAAAAGAACTCGCAGCCATGGATAGCGGCGAGTCGTGTCAACCCGAAGGCGGCAAGCACCCCCAGCTACGGAACGCAGAGGCTCACGTCACCCGAGGGTTTGCGAACAATCTTTAGCCGTCGACGCATTGTGTGTCTCGCGAGTCACACAGAAAGCGCACGTGGAGATGGTCCACGTGACCTGGTGCATGCGAGATGATGCGGCCTTCGACGGAGGCATCGTCTGGGAACTGCAGTAACCCCTTGAGCCTCACGTCATCGTAGCGGTTCGTCTCTTTGGCGTACTCGTAGAGCAGTCGCTGCAGCTCATAGTCGACGTAGATCACCGAGATCGCGTTCGTGCCGACCAGCAGATCGATGAGATCCCAGGTCTGCTCTAGGTCCAGGTTGTGGGTGTTCATCTTCTCCCAGTGGATCTCTTCCACGCCATCCCAGACCTGCGGGTAGCTGATGTCGATGTCTCGGCCCGACTGATGCGACTTGTGAGGGGTTACCTTGCCCCCACTCCGCAACGACAAATTGCCCACCAGAATCAGCTGTCGCTCGGGATAGCGCTTCGCCCACTGGGTCAGGACCCAGTCCATGCGGTTGACGGTCGAGGCCGTCCCCCAGAGCTTGAAGCGATTCGCACGCAAGACTCGCCCTGGTCCTTCGAGCATCGGCACGCCGTCACGCAAGGTCCCTGCCGACGCCCGGCCGATGGACTCGCTGCGCGCGCCGGCCTTGTGCTGAAAAACCACAACCTTACTGCCTGCTGGGAGGTCGGTATCGAGGCCGACACCGGGGTTCCAATCCGTGATCTCGTGGTGGAAAATTCCGAAATTGTTGGCGACATTGCGCAGAGATCCGCCGCTCACGATTGTGTACATCACGGTCTCCGCACCCCGCGAGCGCTCCATCAACCCATCGATCACGCGGCTCGAGCTCGTTGCTACCTGCCTCGCCGCCATCAGTCCCTCGCCGCGCTCAGAGATACTCGCAGCGATCCCGTCGAGCTGCGCGATCGCTGGCGTGGGGTCCGCAACCCACAGACGCTCGGCGTCCGGCTTGCGCTCGTGAGACTCCACGATCGACACCACCAGAATCCCAATGGAGACGACCATCGCCACAGCCGCCAAGAACGGACCAATCCACTTGCGCACGGTGGTCCCGCTCACCCCCTCATTGGCCGCTACTAGTGCGCTCGTTCTCTTCATCGCCTCGCCAAGCCGGCGCCCGTCGTCACGGGGGAGTGTGCGCTCGCATCAGCCAACCACCCCGGTTTCCTTCAACCGACACGCGGCCGGGCGAAGCTCTGAGCGCCTCCGGCAACTTAGTTCGCGCCGCCGCATGGGTCAATTGGATTCGATCGCCTCGCTTCCTCATCGCTGTGGTTTGGCGCGCGCGGAGGGACGCGAGTAAGTTCTGATGAGAGGTGCACCGAGCGCCGCGTTCGGCTACCCTTCGCTGCGGACCGCCAGACAAAAGCCGGCTCGGCCAACCAAGCCGACTCGTGATGCAAGGACACGAGATGAACATCGGTAGCTTCACCCTTCTCGTTCTGTCCGTTTTCTTGCTCGTCGCCTGCGACGACGGTGGTGGCAACGAGGAGCCGCACGGCGTCGTGACCGACCAATCGAGCGACCACGAGAGCTGCGGAGACGTCGATCTCAACACCTCCGTCGAGCACTGCGGCGCCTGTGCCCACGCTTGCGGCATCGGCGCGACCTGCGAAACGGGAGTCTGCTCCCCGGTCGTCCAGGTTGCCGCGGGTTCCGATCACACCTGCGCGCTGCGCCGAAACGGCCGCGTCCTCTGCTGGGGCAACAACGACAAGGGGCAGCTCGGCAACGGCTCCTCGACCGCCTCGAGTCTGCCCGTCGTCGTCGAAGGCATCGAGGACGCCGCACAGATCGCGGTCGGCGAGGCCTTCAGCTGCGCCTTGCACGTCTCCGGCGAGGTCAGCTGCTGGGGCAAGAACGAGAGCGGCCAACTCGGAGACGGTACTCTTGGCCCCAACGCCGCAGCCCACACACCGGTGAAAGTCGAAGGGCTCCGCGACGCCACGCACGTTGCCTGCGGCGGCGCCCAGAGCTGCGCGGCGCTGAGCTCGGGGGCCGTGTGGTGTTGGGGCTTCAACGGCTCCGGTCAGCTCGGCAACGGCACCCTGCAAGACACACCAACGGCCATACCGGTCTCCATGCTCTCAGGCGTCGCCGAGGTCGCCACGGGCGACCTGCACACCTGCGCTCGACGCGGCGACGGCGCCGTCTTTTGTTGGGGCGCCAACGGCGACGGCCAGCTCGGCAACAACACCCGAGACTCCGCCTCCTCGCCCGTCGAAGTTCAAGGACTCCCGCCGGCCGCGTCCATCTCCGTGGGCGACTTCCACTCGTGCGCCACGACGTCGACCGGAGAGGTCTACTGCTGGGGCTACAACCTGCACGGACAGCTCGGAAACGGCGGCCAAAGCTCCTCCCTCGTCCCCGTCCAAATCGTCGACCTCGGCGCCACCAGCGCCATCAGCGGCGGCGACTTGCACACCTGTGCCCTACTGCAAGACGGCGCCGCCAGGTGCTGGGGCTGGAACGCCAACAAACAGCTTGGCGACGGCACCGACATCGACACCACCAGCCCCGCCAAAGTCCTCTGGCTCACCGACGGCAAACTCATCTCCGCTGGCTCTCGGCACACCTGCGGCGTTGGCGCTGACGAGAAAGTCCTGTGCTGGGGTGAGGGCTTCGAACAGCCCTCCACCATCGGTGGGCTCCCTTGAGTTGGACTCGCGCGTCGTTCCGGCGATATCGCGCGTAGGGACGCCGCATCGGGCTCGCTTCGAACGAGCGCCTTACCGGGAAGCGAGCGAATCTGCGCATTCTCGGAGCACCGCTCGCGACTCTGGGCGAGCAAGAAACCACCCCCAAGACGCCCAGCCGCCGCCGCCCCATAGCTCGCGAGGAGCGCGCTCCAGACGGGCTAAAGGCGGGCAGCGGTCCTTTACATCGAGGCGTTGCCGTGCCATGAAATGCCCACACTTGCCCCCGAGGCACGCATGTTGAGCAACGCAATCTTCCTGGCGCTGACCTTCGACGACGTGCTGCTCCTGCCCCTGGCGAGCGACGTCCTGCCTCATGAGGTGGTTCTCTCGACCCGGCTGACTCGCGACGTCTCCATGCCCGTGCCGTTGCTCTCGTCGGCCATGGACACCGTGACCGAAGGGATGATGGCGGTGGCCATGGCCGAGGCAGGGGGGCTGGGCGTGATTCATCGCAAC
>PFUG01000601.1:4817-28159 GCA_002789955.1 Deltaproteobacteria bacterium CG_4_9_14_3_um_filter_63_12
GACTGGAGTGAAGTCGTGCCTCGTCAGGCAGGACGGCGCCTTCCTCGACGCCGAGGGGCGCCTGCGCGTCGCCGCCGCCGTTGGAACGACCGACCTGACCTCGAGTTGCGCGTCCCTGCCTTGCTCGCCGCGGGATGTGACTTCTTCGTGCTGGACACGGCGCACGGGCATTCGAGCAAAGTTCTGCGGCGGGTCGACAAGCTCAAGGCCACACACCCAGGTGTCCAGGTCATCGCCGGCAACATCGCGACGGGTGAGGCAGCGAAGGCGTTGATCGACGCCGGCGCCGATGCGCTCAAGGTCGGCGTGGGCCCTGGCAGCATCTGTACCACACGTGTGGTCGCTGGTGTCGGCGTACCGCAGCTGACCGCCATCGCCGAATGCGTCAAGGCCGCCGAGGCGTTTGGCATTCCGGTCATCGCCGATGGCGGCGTGCGCAGCACTGGAGACATCGCCAAAGCCATCGGCGCGGGCGCTTCGACCGTGATGCTCGGACGGCTCCTTTCGGGCTGCGAAGAGGCGCCTGGGCAGCGCATCGAGATCGATGGCCGGCCCTTCAAGGTCTATCGCGGGATGGGTTCTCTGGGAGCGATGATGGAGGGCAGCAGCGACCGCTACTTCCAAGCCGGGGAGAGTCGAGACAAGCTGGTGCCGGAGGGCGTCGAGGGCAGGGTTCCCTGGGCAGGGCACCTTTCGGGGGTGCTGTATCAACTGCTGGGCGGCTTGCGCGCCGCCATGGGCTACACCGGCTCCGCCACCATCGAGGACCTCCGGCAGCGCGCGCAGTTCGTGCGCATTTCGCCGGCTGGCCTCACCGAGAGCCATGTACACGACATTATTCGTTGAGGAAAAGCCGATGAACGACCTGAAGAGCGGGATTCTCGTGGTCGACTTCGGCTCGCAGACGACTCTGCTGATCGCGCGACGGCTGCGCGAGTTGGGCGTCTACAGCGAGGTCTGGAGTTGTGCCGACGCGCGCCTCCAGCAACCGCCTCTGTGTTTGGGGGTCGTGCTCAGCGGTGGACCGGCCAGCGTCTCCGCAGGGCACGCACCGACGCTGCCCGAAGCCCTCCTGGCCGCCGACATCCCCATCTTGGGGATCTGCTACGGCATGCAGTTGCTGACCGAACGCTTCGGCGGCCGCGTCGAGCCCGGTAAGGTCGCCGAGTACGGCCGCACCGAGCTCCGCAAGTGCGCTGAGAGCGTGCTCCTCACCGAACTCTCGAGCGACGCTCCGGGGGTCGTCTGGATGAGCCACGGCGACACGCTGACCCAAATGCCCGAGGAGTTTGTGCTCACAGGGCGCACGACCTCGGGTGTGGCAGCGGTCATTGAGCACCCTGCTCGCCGGCTCTATGGCGTGCAGTTTCACCCTGAAGTCTCGCACACCGAGAACGGGAGCGCGTTTCTGAACCGCTTCGCCAAAGACCTCTGCGGCGCCCCAGGCGATTGGAGCATGGGGGCGCTCAAGGACGAGCTCGTCCACACGATCGCCAGTAGGGTGGGGCCCGAGGAGCGAGTCGTCTGCGGGCTCTCGGGTGGGGTGGACTCCTCGGTCACTGCGGCCCTGATCGCCGAAGCCATCGGCCCGCGCTTGCTCTGCGTGATGGTCGACAACGGATTGCTGCGCGCGGGCGAAGAGGCAGAGGTGGTCGAGTTCTTCGGCGCTCACTTCAGCGCAGAGCTCAAGGTGATCGACGCAAGTCAGGAGTTTCTCGCACGACTGGCGGGCGTGACCGAGCCCGAACAGAAGCGCAAACACATCGGCGCCGCCTTTATCGACGCGTTCGTCACAGCGGTCGAAGGCGTCGAAGGGGTGCGCTTCTTTGGCGCAAGGCACGCTCTACCCCGACGTCATCGAGTCGGTCTCGGCCGGTGGACCGTCGGCGGTGATCAAGAGCCACCACAACGTCGGGGGTTTGCCCGACCTGCTCCCCTTCGAGCTGCTCGAGCCCCTGCGCACGCTCTTCAAGGATGAGGTTCGGGAGCTCGGCCGAGCGCTAGGGCTGCCGGCCACGATCCTGGGCCGTCATCCATTCCCCGGCCCGGGGCTGGCGATTCGGGTGCTCGGTGAGGTCACGAAAGAGCGCGTCGAGGTCGCCCGAAAGGCAGACGCCATCTTTATCGGCGCCCTGCGCGACGAGGGCCACTACGACCAGGTCTGGCAAGCGTTCGTCGCGCTGCTGCCCATCAAGACGGTTGGCGTCATGGGCGACGCGCGAACCTACGAAAACGTGGCAGCGTTGCGCGCCGTGAGCAGCGTGGACGGGATGACGGCCTCTCGGTCGGCCCTGCCGCTGGAGTTTCTCGGCCGCGTCGCCGACCGGATCATCAACGAGGTCAAGGGCATCAACCGCGTTGTATATGACATCACCAACAAGCCGCCAGGCACCATCGAGTGGGAATGAAGAATCGTGCGGGGGCACCTGCTGTCGAAGCGTGGCGCGGAGAACAAGGGCCTTCGCAACCAACCTTGCGGTGAACGTGGACTGCGGCCAGACTGGCCACAGTCAGAACGAAGCCGAGCTCGAGGATCGCCGAGCAGACGATCGATTTTCGCACTGCAACTCATCGAAATGAGGCGAAAACCGTCGCGGGGAAGCGAGGCAAGAGAATCCAAATCGCTGATGTGCGGCCGAAAGGCCGACGAGCTGAGGAGACCGCGAACCATGAGACGACATGACCCTCTGGACCCTATATCCACCGACAGAAAGGCTCTCTTTGCCGTGCTGCTCATCGGTGCTTTGCTCATTCCCTCGCTGGCGTTCGCCGAGAAGAGCGGCATCTACGTGGTGACTCACATCACCCCGGAGACCACAGCCAATATGGCTGGCGCACAACATGCGATGGCCTTCGTCTACACCGCGAAGGGGATGAAGATCGCCAGCGGCAAGGGCGCTGGCGGCTGGCTTCCCGGTGAAGAGATCGCACTGGAGCCAGGAGAATACTGGGTCGGTATCGGGCAGTCCGAGAGCGTGAGCAACCTCCACCACTACACCGTGTCAGAAGGCGCCATGACGGTCGTCGAGACGGGCTGGGTGTCGCTGGCGACTCTGCCGCTGGCTGAGCAGCCCAAGACCGACTGTGCCCAGTGGACCGCAACCCTGCGCGCCTACTTGTTGGTCGACGGGAAGAAGGAAGCCATCATCGACAACTCCAACCGCAAGACGAACGAATACGGGACCTTGCAGCTGCACCCAGGCCAGTATCTGATCGAGTTCAACCGGCTCACCACCACGGTGACCGTCGAGGCAGGGAAGGACTACCGGATCCCCACTGGCTACGTGGGGCCGACCTTCAACAAGGACGCCTACCTGCTCAGAAATAAAGGGGATGAGCCACAGCAGAGCGGCTTGCCTGTCTGCAGCGATGGCGCCATCCACGTCCCCGCAGGGGATTACTTCCTGCGAGAGCTGATCGTGCGCAACGACGGTGCCGACGTCGATACCCTAATCGATCCGGTCACTGTCGTCGCCGAAGGCAACCAAGGCTACAGCTCCCTCAAGAGTGATGGCCCATCGCACCCAAAGCCCGCGGACTCGTCCGATGGCCAAGCAATCACCACCGAGCAGATCAAGGGCCTCACGGATTGGGGCAAGAAGCAGGGCGAATTTGACGATCTCAACATGTTCGGCGACCCTCTCTGAGAGCCGTCGACCGTGGGGATGCGATCTGGGCTTGATTTGCTTGCCGCACCGAAACATTTCACCGACCCCCGTTTGACCCACAGAGATTCACTCGCTCGAGCTCGAACCCCGCCATGACCACACCACGAGTCCTCCAAATGCTCGCCCTCATCGGGCTTCTCGTCTCGCCTCTTTCGGCGGCCGCGCAGGGGGTCTTGCTCAGCGTCACCCACCTCGATGGCGACCAAGAGCACTTCTGGTGGGCCGAGCCGAACACGCCGCGCTGGACCGAAAGCGACGAGGCCCTCAAAACCATCCTCAGTGACATTGGTGTGCCCGTTGTCGACCCATCGACCATGCCCGATCCGCCCCAAATCAGTCGTCTGGTCTATGGACATGGGCGCCTGTCGACGACCAACGCCATCAACCTGGCCGTTCTCTTTGGCGCCAAGCGTCTCATCACGGGCGTGACGGTCGTGGAGCCCGTCGGTCCGTCTCCGATCTTCGGCTATCCCGGGTTCAAGGTCAGCCTCGATTTGCACGTCTTCACGACGAACACTACTGTCGAGTTGTTGCCCGTCGCCATCGAAGAGGTCGCGTTCGCTGAGGACGCCAACGAAGCCCGACGCCGAGCCACCGAGCGAGCCTTCGCGCGCGCTCGCCTGATGCTCGCGCACCTCCCTGCTTTGCAGGAAGCCGAAGTCGGCGTGCCGAGCGCAGAGCCGGTCTTGGTGGTCACGGGCCTTGAAGACGCGGCCCCGCTCGTCGAGCTGAAGCGACAGCTCAAGACCTTCGAGGGCGTCACCGATGTGATGGAGGTGTGGGCCGCAGAGGGCGTCGTCGCCGTGGAGATCAATCCAGGAGCGCTCGATGACCCCACGTTGATCCTCAACGCCATCGATCACCTCTTGCGCCAGGATCTCCCCGGCTTCTCGCTGCAAGAGGTCTCCCGAGACGCTCAATGTGTCGAGGTCATCGCACTGCCGAAGCTGCAGAAGCGCGAGACGACAGGCGCCGGCGCTCCTTGAGTCGACGAGGCGCCGCGCTGCTGTTTGTAGCGCTATTGTTGACCCCGACGGGGCTGTATGCACAGGCGCCGACGAGCTCTGGCGAGACCTGGGAGGCTGCGATTGAGCTGGGATCTGACTGGGTCAGTGAGCCGCGACCTCGAGGCGTTGAGCCGCGACCTCGAGGCGTTGAGCCGCGACCTCGATGCGTTGAGCCGCGACCGTGTCAAGACACCGATCTTGACTTCCTCCTCGCGTTGGATGCGCCAGCGTTGCTCGGCGAATGGGTCAGACTGCGCAGCGCGTTGGCCTTACGCCACGATATCGCCGAGGAAGGCAGCAGCCCGCTGCTCGAGGAGGCATACCCCGGACAGCTCGGCGCCGAAGGGAAGTACCGTTATGACCTCGAGGCCCTCTCGCTGCGCTTCGGTCCGTCGGACAGTTTCCGCGTCCGCGCCGGTCGGCAACAGACCTTCCGGGGGGCGATTTCGGATGGGGTTTCACTGCGGACCGGCACTCTTGTCTCGGGCACTGAGCTCTGGGCGGAGGCTGGCCAATGGGCGGATCTCTACGAAAGAGCCAGCTGCACCCAATGCTGGACTGCAGGTGCGTCCCTGACGCAGACCTGGAGCGGCGGGGTGGCGACGGTCGATTTCGTAGAGCTGCTCGACCCCGCCGGGCGGCTCGCCGCAAGTCAAAGCTTCGGGTCAGAGCACGCCGGCCTGACTGTCGAGGCCCAGGCCGAATCTTGGTTCGACCCGGACGCCCCTATGCGGGCGCTGATGGTTCGCGGTCGAGCCTGGTGGGAATGGGCACAATGGGAGCTCTCTGCGTCTCGCAGAGCGGCGATGGACCTCACGCACCCTCTCGTCCATCCCGGTCACGCGAGCGTCGTAGCGCCCATCCGAGGGCTGGAGTGGCCGGGATTCGTGGAGCTTTGCAGTGCGCTCTTTGCGGTCTTCGAAGGTCAGCGCTCCGCTGAGCTCTCGAGCGATGGCCCTTCTGTGGCCTGGATCGTCGCGGACTTGAAGTGGCGTGAGCTGGAGAAGCCATCGTTCGACCTGTGGTGGCTCGACGAAGAGGCCATGACGCTGACGGTGGAGACCGTGCTGCGCTCGCGCTGGGTCGCGGCGCAGCTGAGCGTGGGGCGCATCGAGCCTCTGGGACGGGGGAGCGGACGCGGGGCTTGGCAGAGCGCGACCTCCCTGAAAGGTCGACTCGGCGAGGGCGTCGAGCTCTCTGGTGGACTCTTCTTCGGGCCTCCCCAGACCATGGAGTTGGCTTGGGAGCACCTGGCGAGCAAAGGGGCGAATGCGCAGTTGACTTGGGGGATGGCGTTGGAGGGGCTCGGCGAAGGAAGCGTGGGGGCGTCCTACCAGGTCTCGCAAGTCGTGTGGCCAGGAGCTGAACAGGGAAACGCGACTCTGCACCGAGTGGCACTGACTTGGACACTGCGCAGCGGCACCTTGGCTAAACGGCGTTGAATAATCCCCGCAGTCTGGAGGTTTGCCACCTCGAAGAGCCGTAGCGTCGGCGAAGCAAGGGCGGCGCGGCGCGTTGACAATCGTGGTGACATCGGTAGCTTGGAGCCTGGTGCGGTTGGGGATCGCGGGACCATCGACTTGGCGAGGGGTCGTTCCTGTTGCCTGTGACCTGGTGCTCGTGGTTTTGGGGCAGCGCGTCGCCAACCCACACAGCTTCTGCAGTTTAGGAGTCCGCGGCGAGAGATGAGAAAGCGAACCCTCCTGACTATCCTGCTCGGCGCTCTGATGTTGATGATCGCGGCGCTGATCATGCTCGTCATCATCATCGTGCGTGCCCGTGGCCTCGATGTCGACACGAACTTGGTCACCGCGGAAGAAGCGAAGGTCGTGAAGTCCGTTCGCGTCGATCCGTTTGTGGGTCGGGAGAACGACGCCATCGCGATGGTTCAACGGCACGAAGTGTTAGACCCCAACTACATCAAACAGATCGTCGACATCCGCAAGCGCGAGGCCGAGAAGGCCGCGGAAGCGGCAGAGCCGGCGAAGGACAAGAAAGACAAGAAAGGGAAAGAGAGAGGGAAAGAGAAGAAACCAGCTGACGGTGGCGCGCCCGCCGACCCCGTACTCGAGTTGACCGAGGACATGGTGGTGAAGACCAAGGTCACCATCTTGTCTCTCGTCGAGAAGAACTACCTCGAAGACCGTTTCAAGATGTCCTTCCTCGAGCGTGGAAGCTGGCGTTCGATGCAGCTCGAGACCGATATGGGCGACGTCGTCAACGACGACCCTTACTACGAGGTCTACCTCGAGTACCACGACGAGGACGTCATCGTTGGACCCGTCTGGGTGGCCAACGTGCAGACAGGCGACGTCGTGCCCCGTAACGAGTTCGCGGAGATCTTCGAGCTCGACCCGGACAACGCGGCCAACGCCGAGGATTTCTTGAGCCGACCTGCGCGCGTTGTGAAGGCCATCACCAACCACCAGTTCCCCTCGGGCATCGAGTTGGGTGGCGTGCTGCTGCGTCACTTCGTCAACCGCCCGAAAGAAGGCCGCGATTTGGACCGTGATCGCATCATCGGCTGGACGGTCAGCCACGAGTTTCGCGACGCCTACAACGCCTATTTTCAGTGGATCGAGGGCGGGAAGAACCACGTCGCGCGCTTCCGCTTCGACTGGAAGTCACAACGACTGGAGCCTCGTGGCCTTGTCGCCATCGACCTGATGGCCGAAGGCGAAGCGTTGGAGAAAGCCAATCCCGTCTCGATTTGGCCTCAGACCTACGACAACAACCCCAACATCCCACGTGAGGCACGCTGGCTTGGCGACACCGCAAAGGGCTGCAAGACCAAAGAAATCCAGCCCATCTGCAACGCGTTTGCGATGGTACTCGAGCAGCAAGACTTCATCGAAGCCGTGCAGTGGCTCCTCACAGAGAACGAGCAGACCGCCGAGAAGTTTATCGGCTGTCGTGATCGTGGAGAGTGTCGGTGGTTTCCCGAGGCCGAAAGTGAAACGGCGGACATCATCAAGATCCAGTACATCTACGTCATTGGTGGACAGATAGAGACCATCAAGTTCGAGGTCGACCCGGCGAACGAGAAGATCATCCCGGTCAACGACATCAGCCGCTGGGCATTCTGGTCGGTAACTCCCAGAACCTGACAAGTCTTTGAGCCCGCTGAGCCTCGCCTCGCGGTCGGTGACCCGAGTCGGCTCGCGTTCGCTCGCCTCGGGCTTGCGAACCCGCCGCGTTCGCGATACGGAACACACTTCCGCCAAACACCTGTAACGAGGTCCCTGCGACCATGAGTGGCGCCCCACAGATTGGCTCTGGAAATGGCCCCTGGCCGCGTGCGCCGATCCCCAAGCTGCCGCACGTGGAGGACCCGCGTTTCGATGCGCGCACCCTCGGCACCGAGAACAGCACTCTACCTGCACTCTTCGTGTTCGCCGACGTGCTCGAGGAGATCTGCTATCGCGCGGTTTACGAGCCTGAGATCGCGGCCGCCTGCATTCTCGTTGGGGGTTGGTTCGTCGGGCCCAAAGGACCGTATGTGGAGGTCGACGGATTTCGGGACTTTCTGAACGCAAGCGACCCCATGAGGCTGCTCAATGTGCTGCGCAGCCAGCCCAGCCTGCTCGAGGAAGAGGACGCGGCGATCGTGGGCTGCGCGCAGATTCAGCCGGGATGCGGCGGGCGCATGTCCGCCAGCCACCTCATTCTCCAGAACACTTTCTTCAACGGCACCCACCAAGTCCTGCTCCTCATCGATCCGAAAGATGAGAGCGTGGCCTTCTACCAGCGCGATGCGGCGGGGCTCTTTCACAACGTCGCGTTCACGCTGTTGAACGACATCAAGGAAGACGAGACCCACGTCGAGACCGAGCCGCACGTCGCTGCGAACGCAGCTCAAGAGGCAGGCATCGAGCCCGAAGCCATTGCGGTTGCGGTAGACGATGTCGACCAAACAAATGATTCATGCCCGTCGTCGGCCCCCAAGCCGGGTGACGCGCAGCCGCCCTCGAAATAGAGAGAACCAAAACTCGCGCGCGAGGAACCGCGCGACGCACAGGAGGTAGAGATGACCGAGATCGTCGAAGTCACAGGTCGTGAAATCTTGGATTCCCGTGGCAACCCCACTGTCGAAGTCGAGGTGGTCCTGTCCGGCGGCATCGTCGGCCGCGCCGCCGTCCCCAGCGGCGCGTCCACCGGCGAGCACGAGGCCCTCGAGATGCGCGACAAGGACCCCAAACGCTTCCGGGGCAAGGGCGTGCAGAAGGCCATCAAGAACGTTCGCGAGGTCATTGGACCAGAGGTCGTCGGACTCGACGCCCTTGACCAAGCCTCGATCGATGACGCCATGATTAAGCTCGATGGCACCCAGAACAAAGAGATGCTCGGCGCCAACGCCATCCTCGGCGTCTCAATGGCCTGCGCCAAGGCTGTCGCCGAGACCCTGCAGCTGCCGCTGTATCGCTACCTCGGCGGCGTGAGCGCGCGCATTTTGCCCGTGCCGATGTTCAACGTCATCAACGGCGGTTGCCACGCCGACAACGCCTTGGACATCCAAGAGTTCATGATCGCCCCAGTGGGCGCGGCGACCTTCGCTGAAGGTCTGCGCGCCGCCGCCGAGATCTTCCACCACCTCAAGGACGCGCTGCACGACAAGAAGCTCACCACCTCGGTGGGCGACGAGGGCGGATTCGCTCCCAACGTCGGCAGCTCGGCCGAGGCCTTCGACCTGATCATGACCGCCATCGAGCGTGCGGGATATAAGCCCGGCGAGGACATCTTCTTCGGCGTGGACTGCGCGGCCAGCGAGTTCTTTGACAGCAAGAGCGGCAAGTACAAGCTCGCTGGCGAAGGCCTCGAGCTGAGCTCCGCAGAGCTCGTCGACTACTACGTCAAGCTTTTTTCCAAGTACCCCATGATCGCCGTCGAAGATCCCATGCACGAGGACGACTGGACCGGCTGGAAGTTGTTTAATGAGACCTTTGGCACCAAGATCCACGTCATCGGCGACGATCTCTTCGTCACCAATGTCGAGCGGCTCAAGAAGGGCATCGCCGAGCACGCCGCCAACGCCATCCTCATCAAGCTCAACCAGATCGGCTCGCTGACCGAGACCTTCGACGCCATCAACATGGCGCACCGCTCATCGTTCGCGACGTGCATGAGTCACCGCTCTGGTGAGACCGAGGACACCTTCATCGCCGACCTCGCCGTCGCGGCCAGCAGCAAGATGATCAAGTCGGGCAGCCTGTCGCGTTCTGAGCGCATCGCGAAGTACAACCAGCTCCTGCGCATCGAGGAAGAGCTCGGTCACACGGCCATCTACCAAGGTCGCAACGCGCTCAAGGGGTAAGCTCGACATTCGGTGGCGTCGTCGAGCGGCGAGGTCACTCGCGCTTGAAGTCCGCGGCCAAAGCGGCCGGCACCAGAAACGCGAAAGGGGTTACCTTGGGGAGCCCCTTTCGCGTTTCCGCGAGCTGCCTAAGAGCTTCCCTACAAAATATCGACATCCAGTTTTTGCGTCGATTTCCCGGAGCTCAATCGAGCATTTGCGTTGCAGCAGAGTTTGAACTGGTCGGTGATTCGCATCCGCGGCGGCCGAAATGGGCGCAATGCGGAAGATTTTCGATAGGTTTCCACCGCTGGACAAACTTCGGTGCCCCTGAAGTGCAATAATGGAACTCCCAATGAGGCGGCAAGCCTCCGATCGCTGGCCAGACTGCACCCAAAGAAAAATGCAAAAGGGGGTCCGGGGGACAAAGTCCCCCGGCGGGTCAGGGCTTCAGCCCTGCCTCCGCAAAAGAGCACCCAAATGATTTGTAGGGAAGCTCCTAAGTCCTAGAAGGGCGGGCAGAGGTTCGGGGTCGGGGCCGGGTTGAACTCCCAGGTCCCATCGCCCAACCGACGAATCGAGTTCGTGGCGGGAGCGTTCCCGACGTCGACGTTGCCCGCGGTTCCCGTCTCGTCGACCAGACCGCCGCTGTTGGTGGTCCCGTAGATGACGGCGTCGATGGGCACAGAGGCGTCCGTAATGGCGCTCGCCGCGTTGTGGAAGAGGCCGACCGCATCGGCGACGGCGCCGGAGTTCTGGATGTCGGGGTCGAAGTCCTGAGCCAAGTTGTAGACTGGGCTGCCATTGGACGCGTCGGAGGCGACGCCGCCTGCGACGAAGCAGCCACCAGGGGCGACGGTGCCGCTGAGCGCGTACTTGCCGACGGAGTAACCGGCGCCAGCGTAGCCGATGGAATAGCCGCTGAGATCGATGGCGGCGCTGGTGCCGTTGTAGAGCTTCACCCACTCGAAGCCATCGTCGGCCCCTGTGCCGTTGTAGAAGACCTCGGTGATGATGAGCCCGGTCTGCGGGGTCTCGACCACATCGACCGTGGCGAAGGCGCTGGAGGCGCCGATGGAGGCGGTGACGGTCTCACCGGCGACAGCCGCGGCGCCGGCCGTGACGGTAAAGGTCCCCGTGACTTGACCCTGGGGCACGGTCATGGGGCTGACGACGGAGATGGCGGCCGAGCTGGCGACCAAGGTGACTTGCTCGTTGGCGCCTGCAGGTAGGTTCAGCTCGACGGTGAGATCGACCGTGCCGGAGATGCGAACCGTCGCTGGGTCTGGCGTGACGGCGACGACCTGGCGAACCTCGGCGGCGCCGTAGACCCGCACGAGGGCGTCCTCAGAGCGCCCGTCCAAGGTCGCGGTGACGACGGCGGGTGTCGTGTTGGCGGCGACGCCGGTGAGGGTCAGATTGGCCGAGGCTTGGCCAGCGAGCACGGTCACGGTGGCTGGGCCGGTGAGCACAGCAGGCGTGGGATAGGTCAGGGCAATCACGGTGTCGCTGACGACCGCGGCGCTCATGCGCACCTGCAGCTCAGGAGTGGGAACGCCAGTGGTTCCTGCTTCGAGGAAGGTGCCTTGCGAGTCGAAGGCGAGCAGCACTGGGGGGCCCATGTCGCTGGGGCCGCGGGGCTCGAGTTTGCTGAAGTCGTTGGACCACCGCAGGACGCCGGTGATCGCCTCGTAGGTGTCGTTGAGCTGCGGCATTGGCGTGACGGTGTAGAAAAAGTTGTCGACGCGCAGCCCATTGTTCACGACGAAGGCGTCCGTCGGAGCGGTCTCACCTGGGCCTGGAGCGGGTTGGACGGCCGAGACGGTGACGTTGCTGACCGTGATGAGGACGCCCTCGTAGGCGGCTTGCATATTGCCCCCAGCGACGATGTTCGCCGGCACAGCGGCGGTCGGAGCGGGCAGAGCGTTGTTGGACGAGTTGATGGTGACGGAAGAACTGGACAGTTGGAGCTGACCGTACCACTCGGCCACGGCTCCCTGGAGGGTGAGTCGGTCGCCCTGAGCGGGGAAGGGAGTCAGGCCTCGAGCAAAGACGTAGAGCCCACTGTACTCCGCGCTGACGTAGCCTGCGTCATCGGGGTGCACCTGCACGAAGAAGCCTTCTCCTGCGGCAGAGCCCGTCACGACCACGTCTTGCAAGAGGACACTCGTACCGACAGCGGTCACTCCCTGCTTGATGTCATAGATGGTGGTCAGGCACGCACCGTTGCCGGGGTTTGCATAGTTCGGACAGGAGTCACATAGGTCGCCAGTTCCGTCGTCATCGGCGTCGGCCTGGTCCGTGTTGGCCACATTCGGGCAATTGTCCTGGAAGTTTTCGATGGTGTCTTTGTCTCGGTCGGTCGGGTCCGGGAGCTCGCAGCCGCCTTCGTTGAGGGGGCACACGTCGCACACGTCTCCGAAACCGTCATTGTCGGTGTCGGGTTGCGCAGTTCCATCCATCACGCGGACTGGATTGAAGATCGTCGGGCAGTTGTCATCCACGTCGTCGATGCCGTCGCCGTCCTGGTCGGTGGCGGAGGTCATGCCGACGTAATCGCCGGGACGAAAGGGGACGCAAGACGGCTCATTGAGCGGGTCGTCGCAGAAGTAGAGCTCGTAGGAGTTGGTGTTCACGGCGCCGCGAATGGCTGCCATGGTGATGCCCGCGTCGGCCTGAGCGCAGACGAGCTTCTCGCGGCCACAGACGGTTTCCGTCTCGCAAGTCGAAGCCTGAGCGCCCATCAATCCACTCATGATCGCGGTGTCACCGAGCAGTGGGGTGCCGCCTCGCATGACCAACGCGACTGTTTCTGGCGACGCCTCGATGATGGCTCGGTATTCGGCCCGATCCGTCCCATCGAAGATGGCGATGTCGGCGATGTAACCGACGGCGAGCAGGCCGATCTGGGTCTCGGCGCCCATGGCCACGGCCGAGTTGTAGGTGGACATCAGCCAAAGATCTTGGTCGGTGAAGACGTTGCCAAAGTAATTGCGGTTGAGCTCGTCGGCGCACCGCAGCTCGCGCGGCACGTTCATCGAGCCGGAAGTGGACCAGTCAGTGCCCAGCGCGATGTTCACGCCGAGGTGCTTGTAGGTCGTGACCGAAGCTGTGTTGCCATAGAGGTCGACGTTGGAGCGAGGGGACCAGATCAGCTTGGCGCCGCGATTGGCGACGAGCTGGATGTCGGCGGCCGACAAGCCTATGCCGTGAACGATGGTCGTGTTCTCGGCGATGAGGTCCCGCGAACCTGTTTCCCCACCCGAAGTGCAACCGAACTCGTTGTGGGTCTCGTTGTCGATGCCTTCGGAGATGTGCGGCATGTAGATGTTGGCGCCCAGCTCGCTCTCTGAGTCGATCGAGGGGTAGGCGCAGCCTTGCGCGAGCATGGTGCCGTCGACGTCTCCGAGCGGGAACGTCTGGTATTTGACGTCGATGCCCGCCAGTCCCTCGGTGTAGGCGCCGTTGTCGAGGTTGCGCAGCAGACCGCTGGTGTTGGCCGTGCCGATCGCCCCCGTCACACTGGTGGCTCCACCGAAGAGCATCCGCAGCTCGCCGTAGAGCACGCCTTCTCGGGTCTTGTCGACGCCTGGATAGTTGCCGACCTCGGTGTGCTGACGCAGACCTCGTCGCCAATCGTTACGGTGATCGAAGCGCTCGTCGCCATGCCCCTGCGGACGGCCGACTGCGTAGGTGATGTGGTCGTGCGGGTTGATGAGTCCGGGGGAGATGACGCCCTTGGCGCAGCTCAGGACCGACGCCGTCGAGGCGCCCGTTGCGCTGTCGCAGTCGCAACCGACGCAGGTGATCTTGGCGTTCTGACTGGTCCGGTCGATGAGGACCGCACCGTTTTCGTAGATCGTGGTCCCGGCGAGCACTTGTCCCTCGATGAGGAGCATGGAGTCTCCAGCCGTGTAGCTGCAGAGTCCTGTGGCCGGCGCCACCAGTGTCTTGGGACAGGTCACGCGCTCTGGTTCCACAATCGTGGTGCCGTCGTTTATGCCGTCGCCTTGTGTCGTGGCATCCGTATCGCCGAGGTCGGAGAGCTCAGAGGTGTCGTCGAGCTGGAGGTCGCCGTCGACCAAGACGTCGCCGGTGGGGTTGCTCTTGTCGTCGTCATCACAGGCGCTGATGACAGAGAGCGCCGCCAAGATGGCGAGGAACCCGAGCGCGCGCACAAAAACCTTCATTTCGACCCCTGTAGCGTCGGCCTGGGCGGCACACTCTTCCCGCTTGTTCACCGATACACAGGGCATCGACTGGCGGAGCTCGAGGAATGACGTGCCAGTACGGACTCGTTGCGCCGGATGACCACGAGGACGTACAAAAAGAACCAGGCGCCTTATTGAGAACTCTCTCGGGCTCGGCATAGACAGCGCCTTCGACTCGGCGGTCACGGTCACTGGGTTGGTGAGCCGAGTCAGTCGATTCTCGAAAGCTGTTTTGCGTGGACCCTACTCACGAGACCACTCGGAGTTCCTGAACGCTATCAATGGGCTTCGTGGCAGTCAACTCGAGACTGCGTCTCTGCTCCCTTTGCGAGTTCCGCGAGGGTGCGCCTGGGGCCGGTGAGAGCCACTCCCAAGCGCACCCTGGGGGTCGGAAATATTTCGCTCGCAGCGTGCACTCGCCACGGCGATGTGGTCGAGACCGACTCAGAAGGGGAGGTGCTCCATGCTCGAGGTGACTTGTTCCTCGGCGAGCTGCCCTTCGGCCACATCGGCGTCAACGGGCTTCGGGCTCAGGAAGGAGACGCTGTTCGCCAAGACGTCGGTGAAGTAGCGCACGGCGTTGTCTTTCTCGTAGCGATTGTAGGAGATCCGTCCCTCCAAGTAGCAGTTGCTGCCTTTGCTCAGGTACTTCGCGCAAGCCTCCGCCGTGCGGCCGAACACCGTGACGCGATGCCAGTCGGTCTTCTTGCGCTCGCCGTAGCCAGTGTTCGTCGCGAGCGGGAACTTCACGACGATCTGGCCGTTTTGTGCGGTCCTCACCTCGGGATCAGAACCGAGACGACCCACGAGAATGACTTTGTTGATGGTTCCGTTGCTCATGAAGGTCTCCTTTGGGCGTAGGGTCGCAAACAACGACCCACGAAGGCCACGTCGCCCGCTCCTGCGAGTGAGGAACGGCCTAGTGGTCGGTGTGGAATCGCAGACCCACAGGGGCTGCGCGATGGGCTCGAAAGCCTGGGTTCGCCCCAGTTATCGGCAGCGCGCCGGCAAACGGTGCAGCTTTCTTCGGGAAAAATGAAATCGTTAATGATTTCATGATAATGGCTGCGGAGACGACGGTCTCGAGGCGACGAGACGCTCAGAGGCGAGCAAGAAACAGGGCCTCACTACCAGAGGGCCGGGAACACCGAAGGTTAGGCCGCAACGAGGCTTGGGGACGAGGAAAGCCTAGTAGTTTGGCTGCTCTCGGAAGCTCGCATCGATGGTGTTCCCGACGTAGAGGGTCGGGTTGTTTTCGTAGATTCTTTGGAACAACCCGGCGAACCCCAGCACCTTCTTGGTGTAGTTGCGGGCCTGGTCGAACGGAATCGTCTCGACGAACTCGTCCATCTCGAGGGCGTGTCCTCGCATGGCCAACCAGCGCGCGACGTTGTGGGGCCCGCCGTTGTAGCCGGCGATGGCGAAGAGCTCCTGCCCTTGGAACTTCTTCACCAGCTCGGAGAAGTACCAGGTGCCGAAACGAATGGAGACGCGCTCATCGAGGAGATCGTGCGGCCCATAGTTGTCGACGCCGAGGCTGGTCGCGACCTTGATTCCGGTCTTCGGGATGACTTGCAGCAGGCCGCGGGCGTCGGCGACCGAGACAGAATCTGGGTTGTAGGAGCTCTCGACGGTCATCAGCGCCCACATCAGGTACGGATTCAGGCCCCGCTCAGCGGCGTCGTTCTGCACGAGTCGCGGGAAAGCTCGTGGGAAGGCCTCCATCCATTCGGCGCGGTGTTCCGGATCCATGGGGTCGTAGAGCTGGAAGCGGGTCTCTTGGCGCAGCCGACGCACGAGGTGGTAGTCGCCAGCCTCTTTCATGGCGCCGGTGAGCGATCGCTCGAGGTCTTCCCGGACTTCGACGATGGCGCGCTGGCGCGCCGCGAGGGCGTCACGACCGGTCTTTGTCTCGGGGATGGGGAACTGCAGGCGCGTCGAGTTCAAGCCCCAATACCCGGCCTTCTCCCCTTCGCGGCGATTGTCGATGTAGTGGCGGTCGATCTTGAACCCGAGCTTCCAAGGCTTGCCGAGAGGCGGCTTGCGGCCACCGGCCCCGAGCTTGCGCAGCCCTCGGAACTCCAAGGCCACATCGCGCATCTCGTGGCGCGCTTCGGTCTCGAAGCCGATGTCATAAAGGAAAGAGACGCGCTCTAGCCGCGGAAAGAGCTCGCCATAGAGCGCCGCGCACTTCGCCAGCGCGCCCTCGACGGACTCACCGGCGGAATAGGCTGGCTTGATCTCAGTGTCCGCCGACACCTCTGTGCGTTCCCCGGAGTTCACGAAGCGGTTCTCCTTGAACGGCAGCTCGGACCAATAGATTTGGGCTCGCCCGGTCGGGACATCGAAGGTCTTTTGGGTGTCGTTGTCCTCGATCGCGGTGATCGTCAGGGGTGTGCTTCGTCTCGCCGCGACCTCGACCTCCATGGGGGTGACGAACTTCGAATGGCCACTCGGGCCATAGTGGGCGAAATCGTCGAGGATGGGCACCACGAGCCGCTGCGTCGCCGAAGCGTCCGCTCCCAGCCCTGTGCTTCCCTCTGAGCTCGAGCGCCTCACCTCGTCGGTGGCGAAGAAGACGCCGGCGGCCTGCTCTGGCTTCGAGCTCTCGGCCACCCGTTCGACGTGCGTCTCTTGGGCGTGGGTGATCTCGGCGAGTCGGTTGGTGGATTGGTAGCCGTAGTACTCCATGGGGAACTTGTCGGCGATGGCTGCGAAGATGTCCTTGGCGTCGTCGAGCTTGCCGGCCTTGGTGAGGGCTCGAGCCTTCCAGTAGTCGTATTTCGCGCGGGTGCGTCCGGCGGCCCTGCGGGAGAGCTCGTCGAAGTTACGAATGGCGGTCGTGGTTCGACCGGCCTTGTAGAGCAGGAAGGTGTAATCCCAGGTCTTAGTCTCGCTGCCTTTCAGCACCTTTTCCCAGTACCGAACTGCCTTATCGTAGTCGCCGACGGACTCGTAGTAGTCGGCCAGGTTTCGGTTTCGTGCCCCCTCCGAGAGGTTCTTGTCGCGCTCGTTGACGCTGGCGAGGGCCTGCTCGAACCGGCCGCTGTAGGAGTAACAGCGCTTGATGAGCGTGTAGACGTAAGAGCGCTCGGTCCCACTGCCGTGGCCTTCGTCGTTCAAGCGGGCGAGGCCTTCAAGGAGCTCCAGGGCTTCATCGTAGCGGCTGGCGCCGTAGAAGTTCAGCGCGAGCTGCATACGGAGCTGATTCTCTCGGACCGTGTAGCCCTTGTCGGTCTTGGCGCCCGCCAAGAGCTCCCGCAACGCGGCGTCGGCGATGTCCCAGTGCTTGTTGGTGCGCAGATCGCGGGCACGCTCGTAGCGTTCGTCGAAGGTGTGAACGGGCAGGGCGACGCCCTCGGCGGCCAGGTCGGCGAGGTGTTTCTCGGAGGCGATGGCGGCGTGTTTCCAAGGATAGACAAAGACGATGTGGTCGAAATCTCGTCCCGCGGCCTCCTTCTTCCCCAACTGCAGATAGGCTTCGCCGCGAGACAGGAAGAGCCGCTCGCGCAGTGGGTATTCGGGGTAGGTGTCCAGGACTTCGCTGATGGCGTCGATGCTCTTTTCGAAGTCCTTGTTTTCAAAGAGCGTCACCGCCCGGTCGACCACGGCTTGGTGGTAGAGCTTGCTGTAACGGTCGTCGATGATGCGTTGCAGGGGCGCGAGGGCATCGGCGTTTCGTCCGGCGGCTCGCAAGCTCTCGGCGCGCTGTGCGTCGACGAAGTCGGCCATAAAGTGATCGGCCTCGAACGTCTCTAGGGCCTCGATGGCGCCTGTGTAATCGCCGAGCTCGTGTCGTACCCGGGCGAGCAAGAATCGCCGTTGGTCGGCATCCTCTGTGTTCTCACACTGAAGGCTCG
Organism: Deltaproteobacteria bacterium CG_4_9_14_3_um_filter_63_12; assembly: GCA_002789955.1. GTDB lineage: Bacteria > Myxococcota_A > Bradymonadia > UBA4248 > UM-FILTER-63-12 > UM-FILTER-63-12. The sequence continues at coordinate 22,854 of PFUG01000601.1, forward strand.
CTGTGAGGCGGGTCTGAACGGCCTCCAAGGCGCCGCTGAGGTATTCGGCGCGAGCTCTGCGCAGGCTTTGGCGGCTGCAGTCGACCGCCACAGCGGCGGGCGGCGCGCTCAACGACGAGGCGACGTCGGCCAAGACCACGGCTGGCAGCACGTAGAGCAGGTAGCCGTCTGGCGGCTCGGCGTCGAGCTTTGGGCTGGGCTCGACCGTGGCTCCCGCTTTAGGACTGGGCTCGAGGAGGTTGTCCGCGATCACCGAATCGCCGCCACCCAGGGCTCCAACCAGCACCAATCCAACACAGGCAACCGCGAGTATCAGCAGGTCGAGCCGTCGGGTCTTTTGGAGGGGTTGGGGCATAGGGATGTCGGACAGGTGATGCAGCGTCGAGCTTCCATGAGGCAGCGTGGTCGTGCCGCCAAGCAGAGAGCAAACACCGCCTCGAGCTTCGAGGATTCCACGGTGCCGGAAATTCCCGGACCGAGTCACGCAGGAGACAACGATACAGGAGCCCGAGCGATCCACAAAAAAAGCCCCGGCGAGTCAGCAGTAGACTTGCCCGGGGCTCTTTTCGTGAGTGGGTTTCTTCATCTGGCCGCCGACCGCTAGGCATCTCAGGTCCGCGTGGCTAGCCGCTGAGCGAGAACACTTGTCTCGGTAACCTATCGCCGATAGGGAGGTTCAGTCGTCGCCCTCGATGTGCGCCAAGGCCAGCCGCATGGTCTCGTCGAGCGCGGTCATCAGCTCGGTGTCTCGATTGCGGCGCGCGAAGTCCTTGCCACGGTCCAAGATGTTGAGGGACAGCTCTGGATGTCCCATGGCCAGCAGGTCGTCGGCCAGCTCGAGGTGCAGCTCGCCGTGGTCGCTGGCTTTGGCCATCAGCGCATCCAGGATGGACTTGCCTTCATGGATTTCGCCGGACTCAATCATGAGCAAGCCATTGACTCGCTGGTAGATCTCCTCCTCCTCTGGGAACTGTTTGCGGAACTTCTTCAGGAGGCTGAAGGCCTCTTCGAAGTCGCCGGCGTCGGCCAGATCGCTGATGAGCTCGAGGTAGATGTCCTCGTACATCAAGCCGTCGTGCTTGCGACGAGACTTCAAGATGGAGCGGCAGGCTTCCTGGAACGCGTCTCGCAGTCCTTGGATGGCGAAGGCCTGGGCGGCAGCCCAGCGATCGAGAACGTTGAGGCGCTTGTAGTTGAGGGCCTCGAGCTCAGCCTTGGTCATGCTGAGCACCTGTTCGTGGCTCAGCCGCTCTTCTTCGGTGAGGGTCGTCCAGTCGAAGTCCTCGTGATAGCCGGCCTGTTCTTGCCAGAAGGGGGCATCGTCCTCGACGTCTTCTTCGGCTGCCCGGAGGAGCTCGTCGTCGTCGTCGTCGTCGTCTTCCGACTCTTCGGACTCGTCCTCGTCTTCCTCCTCGTCTTCTTCCGGTTCTACTTCCTTCTCAACGACGACCTCAGGTTCCTCGTCTTCGAGATTCTCCTCGTCCGCGCCCTCGGGGAGGAATTCGTCTAGTTCTTCATCCAAAGGGTCAACCTCTTCACCCAAATCTGACATCGACACGCTCCATTTGGCTGGTATGCGCCACGCCCGAATCTTGTGTTGATCGGCCACCACTCGAACTGAAGTCCGTGTAGTTGGTCACTGAGCGAGAACACCTACCTGTATAAGCTATCGCCAAGTTCTATTTCTGGCCGCCGATCGCTGGCGTCTCAAGTTGACGCGGTTGGCCGCAGAGCGCGATTTCTGCTCGGCTCATGTTTTGCCAAACCTGAATGCCCTAGCAGAAGGCAAAGCTCTCTGCAATAGAATTTCCGTTCCTCGGCCACACCACTTCGAACGGGAGTCCCTCTTCTTCTCTCTGTGAGCTGACGCCGATTCCATGCCCAATTGGGATAGGCGTAACTCGTTTCCTCGTGAACCGATTTTCGCTCCGCTCTCTCCGCTCTCTTCGGTCTCTCCGGTCTCCGGTCTAATGACCGACGCTGCGCATACCGTTGCACTGCGAGAATGCTCGTCGCCTCGACGAGGGCGCTACTGGTCAACGCCCTGCTCGTCACAGGACCCGGACCTGGCCTTTCACGAGCTCAAACAGGTGTGGTGAGAGGGGTCTGGACGAGGAAGAGAACTCCTCCAACACGGTCGCCTTGAAGCTCTGCCAGGCGGCGTCTGTGTCGGCTGTGGGGCGCTCGCTGTACAACATCAAACCCTCTCGGGGGACCGCCGCGAGCAATCCCGTCTGCGCCCGATGCCATTCGAGATCCGCCAACGCGAGGATCCGCGCGGTGTCGTAGCCATCCCCACGGCTGAAGGTCCGAACGCCGCCGCTCGCGCGAGTCTCTTCGCAGTCGAACCCGGTCTTGTGGAAGAGCATGCTCCGCCCCGCACAGGCGATTCGATCGTCCGTCACAGCCCACGCTTCGACGTTCTCTCGAGTCAGCAACTCGAGCCCGTCGTCGAGCTCGACCCAGTAGGTCAGGACCAACCCAGCTTCCCACTGCCGAGCGTATGGACGCGCCACCCCCGCTCGCTGCACGCCCGCGACGAAGCCTGGCCCCATCAGACGCGGGAGCAAGCCCCCTGCGGCGTCGGCGAAGCTCATCTCCGGCAGGCGAAACGTGCGTCGGCAGAGGACCGCCGTCAGACCCTCGAGAAACGACGACAGCCACGCCCGAGGGTCCTCCGCCGCGGCCACTTCGGCCTCCAGCGTGCTCGCCTCCACACTGACGGACTTCTTCGTGCGGACGTGGAAGAAGGTCCAAGGACCGTCATCCTGACGCTCCTCGAGAGCGAGCGTGTGGTCTTTCAATAGCGTGGTCAGCAGTGTTTTCACGAATCCCTCTCGATGAGTGTCAGGCAGCTTCGCTGGCGACGTAAGGAGGCCGAAGAGGCCGATCTCGTAAGGCCTCGTGGGATGAACCGCAAGCCCGTCTCTCGGCAAACGACCTCAACGGGACAGGCCCTCTCAGAGCTCCCCGCGACGTGCGGTCGTGGTGTAGCGCGTTTGCGTGCCATGGCCGTGCAGCTCCACACAGAGTTGGCGAGCGCAGACCCGAACCTCGAGGCCCAACGGCGACACCAGAGAGTCGAAGAAGCCCGCCAGCTCCTCGGTGAACCCCTCTTGCAGCTGCGGCCGGCGGCTGAAGTAGTCGACGGCCCGGGCGATGCCGCCAAAGCCAATGACACGCTCGGAGGGCACATAGAGCAGCTCGACGGTGCCGAAGAAGGGCACGAGATGATGGGCACAGAGGCTGTAGAAGCCGACGTCCTCCACCTTCACCGCGCCGCCAGAGGCGGGCGCGGGGAACGTGGAGACGGTGGGCAGGGGCTCGTGCAGGCTGCGGATTCTCGAAGCGAAGAGCTCCGCGGTCCGCTCCGCGCAGGTCGCCAACTCGCCCTCAGGGAGCCTGAGACCCATGGCCTGCAGATAGGCCGCCAAGTGTTTCGAGGCGTCTTCTCGCTTCAAATCCCGTTCCTCCCCCGCTCGCCTTGAATCATGACACGCGAAAGAAAACACCGCGCTGCCAGGGCAGCGCGGTGTTTTCGAAGGCCTGCGGTCACACGTCGCGGCCGCATCAGCCACAGACTACTCGCAGGCCGCCGTCTTGTCGCAGGAGAAGTCGCCACAGTCAGCATAGCCATTGCCGTCGTTGTCGATGCCATCCCCGCACTCAGCGGCGGTGTTCTCGAGGTCGCAGACGGTCACGTAGGGGTTCTTCGAGCAGCCGAAGTCCTCGCAGTCGATGTGGCCGTTCGTGTCGTTGTCGAGGCCGTCGCTGCAGAGGGTGTCGTTGTTCTCGCCGACGCAGACGTTGACGTCTGGGTTCTGGGAGCAACCGAAGTCGTTGCAGTCAATGTAGGTGTTGGTGTCGTTGTCGACGCCATCACCGCAAACCGCGTTGGCCGCAGCGGCTCTCTCGGTGGGGGTGAGGGTCACGGGCTGACCGGCGGCACAGATGACCGTACCCTCGGCACCGCAGCCGTTGTCGGCACAGTCGATGGTGCCGTCCAAGTCGTTGTCGATGCCGTCGGCGCACAGGACGTTGCCGCCTTCACGAGGGAGGTCGAGGCAAACCGTGATCTCGGTGTTGAGCGAGCACGCGAAGTCGCGGCAATCCGTGAAGTTGTTGGTGTCGTTGTCCACACCGTCCGTGCACTCGGCGATCGCCGCGGCGATGATGTCGGTCGGCATGGGGTTGGCGGCCACACCATTGTCACAGACCACGATGCCTTCGATGTCGCATTGGTCGTCGTCACAGTCGACGAGCTGGTCGCCGTCGTTGTCGGTGTTGTCCGAGCAGGCCGCGTTGGTGCTCTCACGCGTGCAGACGCGGAGAGTTTGGCATTGCGAATCGTCGCAATCGACGAAGCCGTCAGCGTCGTTGTCGAGGCCGTCGGAGCAGAACTGGTTCGACTCCTCCACAGGACAGACGGACAGGCCGCGACAACCGAAGTCGTCACAGTCCGTGAAGCCGTTGCTGTCGTTGTCAATGTTGTCGGAGCACAGCGCGGTGGTGTCTTCGGTGGCGCCCGTCTGGTCGGGAGTGGTGTCCGTCGACGTCAGGTCGTTCGGTGTGGTGACGTCGGTGTTCGTGGTCCCATCGATGGTGGCGTCCGGCGTCGTGGTGACGTCGGCGGTGGCGTCGGGAGTGGGCTTGGAATCGTCGTCACGGCCACCGCAGGCGGCCAAGGCGAAGGAGGAGGCGAGCAGCAGGGTGAGTAGTACGCGAGCTTTGAACATGAGCTTCTCCATCAAAGGGGACATTGAGAACAAGTGTCAAAAGACTGCTGAGAGCATCGGGCCCTTGCGGGCGCTGAGATGTTGCTGAATGGGTCAGCCGCCGTCCCACTCTTGGGCGTCTTGGTCACGGCAAGCGCCGTACGGAACTCCTAAAGTGGCGTTGCGCCTGGGGCGGGGGCACCGACCCCGAAAAGAAACGACCGGGTCGCTCATCGGGCTTTCATGCCCGTCACGACGAGTCGCTGTCGTTCCGAGTGCTTCCTATCGGAAAGGAACGCCATGATCAACGAATAGAGGCAAGACGGCGCAAACTCTCTGCGAAACGACCCTCGCCGCAACGAGGCTCACGACCTCAACGCAGCGTTTCGAGCTCTCAACGCAGTCGCCTCAGACGCTGCGCGTCATCCAAGAGATGAGAAAACCAAGACCCCGACTCACCGTTGCCACGATGAACTCACGACGAGACAGCCCCTTACCTCAAACCCTCTGCGCCTCGGCCGCCCTCTGCGCCTCTGCCATGAAAATCGCCGGGCTCGTCAGGTTGGCTACGCGCCATTTCTTGTGGAATCA
>PFUG01000596.1:0-196 GCA_002789955.1 Deltaproteobacteria bacterium CG_4_9_14_3_um_filter_63_12
GAAGACGGTGAGCTGGTTGGGGTCTCCTCCAAACGCCGGCGCGTTGGCCTTGAGCCAGCGCAGCGCCTCGATTTGGTCGAGCAGGCCCATGTTTCCCGCGGCTCCGCGGGCGTCCTCGGCCTGCAGCTCCGGCAACGCCAAGCTGCCAAAGAGCCCCAGCCGATAGTTGAGGGAGACGACGACCACATCGGCGCCC
>PFUG01000596.1:208-5957 GCA_002789955.1 Deltaproteobacteria bacterium CG_4_9_14_3_um_filter_63_12
GCGCCGTCGTAGAGCGGCGTCGCCGACTCCCCGAGCACGAAGCCCCCACCGTAGAGCCACACCATTATGGGGCGCGGCGTGGTGTCGGTGTGCGCCCAGACGTTGAGCGTCAGGCAGTCCTCGCTGGTCTCGTTGAACGTGGCGTAGCCCTGCAAGCAGGACGCGCCAAAATCGCTGGCGTCCAAGACGCCGTCCCAAGCGGCTTTGCCTCGCGGCGCTCGGAAACGCCCATCGCCCACGGGCGGCTCAGCGTAAGGGATCCCCTTGAACACGCGCAGGCCCCCAGATTCCACACCGAGCAGCTCGCCAGTGGACGTGCTCACGTCGACGCTGGTTTGGAAGTCCACGAGCTCAGTCACATCGCTGGTGTCTTGGCCGTCGACTTCGATGCCGTCGGTGTCCGCCGTGAGGTCGTTCTGGTCGGCCAGGTCGGTCTGGACATCGTCAGAGACCTCGGTCCCGTCGGGCTGTGCCACCTCGGCCGCGTCTGCCGAGGCGTCCGCTTCGCCGTCGGCCTTCTCCGCGCGGCCCGCACCGTCCGAACAAGACCCCAACAAGAGTACAGCGACGAGGAGCAGGACAACTTGATTTCGCATTCTTCAGTTCCATTGGGTGAAGCCATTCAAATCGCGGGACATCTCTACTCTGTTGGCGGCGGTGGCACCAATGGCAAGATGATTTCGGGGGTGGAATCGGGCGTTCGTCCGCGAAATCGGCCCCCTGAAGATTTCACCACGAAGGACGCGAAGAACACGAAGAAGAAGGAGAAACCCACTTCGTGCTCTTCGTGTCCTTCGTGGTGAGCTCGAAACTGACGAGCAAGAGACGGAGCTCTGAGGGTTTCCTCACTTATCTCCCGTCAAGAAACCCTTTGCGACTCTGCGACTTTGCGACTTTGCGTTGAAATCCGAAGCCCCACCCTCAACGCCTCACAGAGGGCGTTCGGCAACAATCCAGGGCCGTGGAATCGGGCGTTCGGCAACAATCCAGGGCGGCCGCCGGCCGCCCCTACGAGCCCACTGGACAGCAACGCCAAAACCGGCAAGTCTCCGCCCGCACTCCCTCACTGCCAGGAGCTCACTGTGTTCCAGAGACTCACCCATTCGACTCGACTCTTTGTGCTCGTCGTCGCCTTGGCGTTCGTGGCCTGTGGGCCGCCGCCGACGCCAGAGGTCAAACCCGACGAGGCCGTGGTCACGCCGACCCCAGAGGCCACACCGCGCGGGCCGATGAGCGGCCGCGCCGATCAGGGCGTCTACCGCTTCTACTTGAACGAAGAGCCTCTGGTCACCACCGAGTTCACCTGGAAGGACGACGGCACCTACTCCGAAGAGTATGTGCTCACCATCGCCGGCCAGACCGTGCGCACCTCGCTCGCCATCGCGCCCAGCGCCGACGGCGGCTGGCAGTCGATGACCATGGAGACCAAGGCAGGGCCGGTCTCGGTGACGCGGAAGGCAGCGCGGCGACCATCAAGACCGACGAGAAGGTCGCCTCCATCGAGCTGCCCGCCGGCTTCGTGCTCTTCGAGAGCTTCAGCCCCGCGCTGATGCGCCTGGCCGTCGACGCCTACGACAAGACCGTCGGCGGCAAGCAGACCTTGCCCCTGTTCGTCGTGCCGTCGGCCGTGTTGGAGCTCACCATCGAGCCCATGGGCGAAGCCGAGCACGGGATCGGCAAGACGGACGAGCTCCTCGCCCAATGGACCCTCGGCCTGCCTGGGGTGGACGTCTCGGTCTTCGTCGATGGGAGCGGCAAGGTCGTCTTCGCCGACGTGCCCGCCCAGCACGGCGCCTACGTCCGCGAGGGCTACGAGGCGATGCTGCGGCCCTCGGCCGTCGCCCCGCTGCTCTCGGCGCCGACCTTCGAAGTCTCGGTCGAGACCAACGTCATGGTCGCCATGCGCGACGGCGTGGCGCTGGCGACCGATCTCTACAAGCCGGTCGGCGACGGCGCCTTCCCGGTCATCCTCATCCGCACCCCTTACGGCAAGCAGATGTCCGAGCTCGAAGGCCGCTACTACGCGCGCCGTGGCTACCTCGTCGCCGTTCAGGACTGCCGCGGACGCTTCGCCTCCGAGGGCGTCTGGGAGCCCTTCATGAACGAGCCCGCGGACGGCTACGACACGATCGAGTGGCTCGGCGTGCAGCCCTGGTCGACCGGCAAGGTCGGCATGATCGGCGCCTCCTACGTGGGCTGGGTGCAGTGGTGGGCGGCTCGCGACCGACCGCCGCATTTGGCGACCATCATCCCCAACGTGGCCCCTCCCGACCCCTTCTACAATATCCCCTACGAATACGGCACCTTCTTCCTGCTCGGCGCCATCTGGTGGGCCGACATCCTCGAGGCCGAGGCGACCGTCGATGTCAGTGGCGAAGCGATGCGCAAGATCGGCGACAAGAAATATGCGCTCCTGCTCCAGCACTTGCCGGTCATCGACCTCGACGAGCTCCTCCTCGGCAAGCAGAACAAGTACTGGCGCGACTGGATCGCCCACCCCAACAACGACGAGTATTGGGAGCCGGCCAACTTCCTCGAGCGCCTCGGCGCGCTCGACATCCCCGTCTTCAACCAGTCGGGCTGGTTCGACGGCGACGGCATCGGCAGCAAGCTCAACACCCGCGCCATGGCCGGACACAAGCTGCAGAAGCTGGTCTTGGGCGCGTGGGGACACACCGACCGCGCCGGACGGATGATCGGCGAGCGAGATTTCGGCCCAGACGCCATCATCGATCTGCAGCGCGACTACCTGCGCTGGTTCGATCACTTCCTCAAGGGCGTCGACAACGGCATCGACCGCGAGCCCCTGGTCTCGATCTTCGTCATGGGCTCGAACCTCTGGCTGCACGGCGACACCTATCCCCTGCCGCAGACCCAGCCGACCAAGCTCTACCTCTCCAGCGGCGGCCATGCGAACACCTCGAACGGCGACGGCGCCTTGGTCTTCGACGCTCCGGCCAACGGCGCGCCCAGCGACGTCTACGTCTACGATCCGGGCGACCCGACGCCCTCGCCGGAGCTCTACATCGGCGCCGAAGACCTCGAAGAGACCGACACGGTGCGGGAGTTCGCGGTGGAAGAAGAGAAGGAGCGGCACCGCGCCTACTACGCCAGCGTTGACGCGGCCCGCGAGGACATTTTGGTCTACGACACGCCCGCCTTGGAGACGGCGCTGACCTTCGCTGGCCCCGTCGAGGCGGTCCTCTACGCCTCGAGCTCGGCCAAAGACACAGACTGGTTCATGCGCCTGTCCGAGGTCGACGCAAAGGGCGCCATTTTCCCGTTGGTCGAAGGAAAGATCCGGGCTCGCTTCCGCGAGTCCCTGAAGACGCAGACGATGCTCGAGCCCGGGACAGTTTACGAGTACCACCTCGATCTGTGGCAGACGGGCATCACCATCCCCGTCGGAAACACGCTCCGCGTCGAGGTCGCCTCGGCCTCGTTCCCGTCGTTCTCGCGCAACCTCAACACCGGCGGGCACAACGAGACCGAGACCGAGTTCATGTCGGCGACACAGACCATCTGGCACGACGCGAAGTACCCGTCGCATGTGCTGCTGCCGGTGATCGAATTGCCGAACGAGCCGTAAGTTGTTTCAGGATTCTGAATCTGGATTCGGCTCTGGGTCTGGATTCAGGCCTCAGGCCTCAGGCTGCAGGATTTTGGCTCTGGATTCGGCTCCAGGTCTGGATTCAGGCCTCAGGCCTCAGGCCTCAGGCTGCAGGATTCTGGCTCAGGATTCGGCTCCGGGTCTGGATTCAGGTCTCAGGCCTCAGGCTGCAGGATTCTGGCTCTGGATTCGGCTCTGGGTCTGGATTCAGGAAATCAGCGCCCTTTGAACTGTGGTTCCCTTTTCGTCATGAACGCCGCCATCGCTTCGCTGAGGTCCTCGCTGGCCAGGAACGCGCTGTTCCAGGCGGCCACGTAGTCCAACCCGGCGTCCACCTTCTGGCGCTCGCCGTAGGTCATCACTTCTTTGACGCCGCGCACCGTCAGCGGCGGGTTCGCCGCGATTCGGTTGGCCAGGGCGAGGGCGCCGTTGAGCAGGGCTTCACGGTTCGAAAAAGTTTCGTTGACGAGGCCGATGCGCAGGGCCCGTTGTGCGTCGAGGTCCCCGCCGACAAAGGCCATCTCGCGGGCGTGTCCGGCGCCGACGATGGTCGGCAAGCGCTGCAGGCTTCCGAGGTCGGCGACGATGGCGATGCGCGTCTCGCGCAGTGAAATCTTGGCGTCCTCGGTGCACAAGCGGAGGTCGCACGCCGTGGCCAGATCGAGTCCGCCCCCGATGCACCAGCCGTGAATGGCGGCGATGACGGGCACGGGGCAGCGCGCCACGGCCGTGAAACAGGCTTGCCAGCGCAGGATCAGCGCGCGCAGCTGCGAGCGCTGCGACGCCAGCCCTCCTCCGGCGAACACTTGCCCGTGGCTCTGCATGACTTTCGGCAGGTCCAGACCGTAGGAGAACGCCTTCGCCTCGCTGGCGATCACGACCGCGCGCACCTCGTCATCGAGCGACAGCGCCCGGAAAGCCTCCCCGAGCTCGTCGAAGAACACTGGACCCATGGTCGCCTCCTGCAGGCGGACCACGGACACGCTCCCTTCTCTGCTCACTTTCACTGCTTCAGCCATTTCTCTCTCCTCGTAACGAGCCGTTTCGTTCTTCTCCGAAGCCTTTCTCAGTCAGCATTGCGTTCCTTCGCAGATTTGACACGCGAGAGGAAGCCGAGCATTGGCTGCGCTCGGCGAGTGAGGGGTAACCCCTGCTCTTGGCGGTCCGAAACGAGCTCTCGTCCGTAGGGTCCTCGTCGCGCCCCGGACCGCCGCGAAGCGGCTCGAGAGCGGAGCAGTCGACATTTGCAAACGCGAAAAGGACGGTGGTCGTGGGAAAGCGCAAGAAGAAACTTCGAATGCCCGAGGCGAGGCCAGTCAGCCCCCGTTGGGAGGCGCCGGAGACGGTCGACGCGTTCGTGAGCGCCAAGCCCAACAAGGTGCTCATGACGCTGGTCGAGGAGCTGCTCGGCGAAGAGGGCGGGCTGCGCGTGCTCGACATCGGCTGCGGCGCTGGCCGCAACGCGATTCCCATGGCCGAGCTCGGCGCCGACGTGGTCGGCACCGACCTCTCGGAGCCCATGCTGGCGGCCGCGAGACGGCTGGCCGCAAGCTCGCTGGCGGCCGAGCGACTGCGCTTCGTCACCGCCGGGATCGCGCCGCTGCCTTTCGGGGACGATGAGTTCGACCTGATCGTCGCCCACGGCATCTGGAACCTCTCCATAAGCGACCAAGAGCTGCGGGCTGGCATCGCCGAGGCCGCGCGCGTCTCAGCCCCTGGCGCCACGCTGTTCCTCTTCACGTTCTCTCGGAACACGCTGGCGAAGCACCTCAAGCCCGTCGAGGGGCAGCGCTTCGTCTACACCGAATTCAACGGCGAGCCACAGTGCTTCTTGACCGAGGACGAGGTGTTCGAGGAGCTCCAGCGCCGAGGCTTCGAGCGGGAGGTCGACGAGCCTTTGACCGAATACAACCGACCGCCCGACGGCCAGATGCGGACCGGCGGTCCGGTGATCTACGAGGGGATTTTCCGGCGGTTTTAGGCTCGGCTCGTTTTGGCGGTGGAACTTGCTTCGACGTCGTGGGCTCGGGCGCTCCCTCGCGGTTCGACGTCGTGGGCTCGGGCGCTCCCTCGCGGTTCGACGTCGTGCGCTCGGGCGGTCGGACGCGCGGCCCAGCGCTCCGCACTGGGCTAATTCTG
>PFUG01000219.1 GCA_002789955.1 Deltaproteobacteria bacterium CG_4_9_14_3_um_filter_63_12
CGGCAGACATCGCCGCGCTGTTGAGCGCCATCATGGGGCTGAGCAAGGACCGCATCACGGTCGAGCACCCGCTGGTGCAGCTGATGCAGCTGGCGGCTGACGCCGTGGACCCGCAGAACACCTCACCCTACTGGGCCGGCGACGCCGAGCGCCCCGCTGGCGCCTCGGTCTTCTTGACCAACGGTATGCTCGACGTGACCACCTTCCCGCCCTCGATCGACGCCATGACGATCTCGGGCGACGCGGCGCCGCTCGCCCCCATGGGTTGGGACCCCGATCCCTTCGGGGTTTGGGACCGCGAGGCGGAGGCGTCGCCGCTGCAGGGCAATCGCCAGGCTTTCGATGGGTCCGACCTGACGACGGCGTCGTTCCTCAGCGCCACGACTGGTCACCCGACGCTGCACCTCATCCCGGCGTTGCAGGCGGCGGCGGTGGAGTTCTGGAGCACGGCGTTGGTGGGGGTGCCGCGGGTGGCGATTCCTTGAGAGAGGGTCTTGGTGAGCAGGTTGGCGAGGTGCGGACGGCGCGTGAAGCTTCGTCGGTTTGTGCCGTTCTTCTGGCTCCCTTCTTCGTGCTGAGAACGAGTCGAGGGGACCGTGGCGAACGTCGCGAGAAATTGTCCTTGGCGCGGAAAATTGTTGTTGAAATCCCCCGCCCAGTTGGTCTAACTGGTTGCGACCGGCCTGGTGACAGGCGGCTGCGGATTTCATCTCACCAAAGGAGGGGAAGGCGATGAGCGCACGGCGACGACTGATTACGCTGGCAGCGACGGGAGTTTTGGTGTTGCTTGGTTTTGTGGGGCAGGCGGTGGCGCAGGCACGGAACGAAGAGTATCGGTTTCCCGCTTCGATCTGCCAGCCAACAACAACCATCGACATCCTCGATGGCCTCACAGGAGGTGGCGCCTGGTACCGCCAGTCAAGCTCTGGGCTGATGATCATCAGCTGTGCGATCCCAAAGATAGGACTACAGAGTTCACGTTGGCATTTGCTATGGGTCTCTCTCTACAAGAGTCCATATAACACTGGTGACCTCTACTGTACGGCATACGCCCGAGATCACTTCAGCGTCGGCGGAAGCGGAGCGACGTATCATGCTCAATTTGGGAACAGCGAACTAGCGCTGACGGCGCCTACACTCCCTGATTATGGAGCCAATACTTTCTGGGCAATAAGCTGCACACTTCCTCCTGGGGACCTGACGAGGGTCTACGGTATCAAGGTCGTACAGCCGATTTTAGATGACATCGGACAATTTTGAACGAGACTACGGCTACTTAGTATTAGGGCGCATTCGTGTTTTCTTGTTCTTGAAGAATACACACTCTCAACGGAGACATGCCATGAATTTGGTCTCATTCGCATCGATAGTCTTGGGAGTCGTAGTCACGCTCCCTTCCCTCACGTTTGCCCAGTCGATTGAAGAGGCAGAGGAGCTTGCTGACAGAACTCAGACCTTTCTCACGGAACTTGCGGAAGCTGAAGTTCGAGATGATGCCTGGGCAACCGCGATCGAAGAGCATTTCACCACGAAGGTGAACGAGAGCGCCAAAGTGAGCAATATGGAAATCGCAACATTGAGTATCGCCTGTTATACAACACTGTGTGTTTATGATGTGGAGGCGAATCATGAAGGCTGTAGTGCGCTTGCGTTTGAACAGATGATCGAACATACAGCCATTGCCTCAATCGGAGGCGAAGCCGCTCTCGTCGATTTGTCGCTCTTTCCCTTGAAGAGAGCGGACATCACGAACAACCTCAGCTCCTCGTTCTTCTTTCGAGATTACACTGAGGGTTGTCATCGAAAGGGTGTTTTTAGCCGTTTGAGCGACGTTCCTATGGACTTCCCATCGCCGCCGTCGAATCCACAGTAGTAGTATGATGCGGCCTACGCGGCCTTCGTTGCGTAGGCCCGACCCCAGCTCAGTCAGCTACAGCGCGATCAACACCGGCGTCCCCGCCGTCAGGGACCACAACGCGCCGACGCTCACCGCCTCGGCAGTTAGTTGTTTCTGCGGGAGCCCAGCCAAGTTCTCTGGTTACTTCATCATGCGTCGTCCTTCCATCGTAACCTCCCAGCCGATCCCCCGCTCCCGAAGGTCCGCGGTGTAGATAGAATCGCGGCGGAGTCGTCGCGAAACGAACGTCGCGATCGCCGTGGCGAGCACGAGGGGCAGCGCAGTGCGGGTCCGCACCCCGTCTTGATTTGGAGCGATGGGACTGGCGCCTCGCGCACGAGCCACATGAGTCGGGCGGTCGTCAGTCAGGCCATCGACGCGGGGTTCGCGGTCGCCTCGTTCGTGCCGCAGATGCACGACATCCGAGCCCCAGCCGGCGCCGACGCGACCATCCATAGTTTCAACTTCATGAACCTCGAGTCGGGTCGCACGGTCTTCCGGCAGCAGGTCATCGACACCATGGTCTACATCCGGGTGCTGCGCGACCAGCTGCCTTTGCAGGCCGGTGTGGGCGAGCTCGACAGCACGCGTCTGGTCTACGGCGGGCACTCGCAGGGCGGGATCGTGGGCGCCATGACCGCCGGCGTCGACCCCGACCTCGTCGCCTACGTGCTCAACGGCACCGGCTCTTATCTCTCCGTCACCGTGGCGCATCGGACCGATCCGGCAGACATCGCCGCGCTGTTGAGCGCCATCATGGGGCTGAGCAAGGACCGCATCACGGTCGAGCACCCGCTGGTGCAACTGATGCAGCTGACGGCCGACAGCGTGGATCCGCACAACTACTCACCCTACTGGGCCGGCGACGCCGAGCGCCCCGCTGGCGCCTCGGTCTTCTTGACCAACGGCATGCTCGACGTGACCACCTTCCCGCCCTCGATCGACGCCATGACCATCTCGGGCGACGCGGCGCCGCTCGCCCCCATGGGTTGGGATCCGGATCCCATCGGGGTCTGGGACCGCGAGGCGGAGACGCCGCCGCTGCAGGGCAATCGCCAAGCCTTCGACGGGTCCGACCTCACGACGGCGTCCTACTTGAGCGCTACGACGGGGCACCCGACGTTGCACCTGAATCCGGCGTTGCAGGCGGCGGCGGTGGAGTTCTGGAGCACGGCGTTGGTGGGGGTGCCGCGGGTGGCGATTCCTTGATTGACAGGCGACGTGGGTCCCGGTCGGTTAGGCGTATTTCTTGTTCGACGCAAGCCCTGTCTGATCCATCCTGCTGCGCCGGGCTCGATGCGGGGCTCCAGCCAATGAGCGTTCGGCTTGGGGTTCTTGTTGGCGATGCGCCAGGGGGCTTTGCTTTGCTTTGCTTTGCTTTGGGTTTTCGGCAAGGCAATTGGGGCCAACACCTTCTGGGGCCTCCCCGATTTGCGAGGAGGGGGCGCGCTCGCTGATGTCGCGCAGTTCGAGGGTCAAGGCGCCGCCGGTGGTGTTGGCGCTGACCGAAGCGCGGCCGCCGCTGGCGGCGAAGCAGCGGCCTAACTTCGCTGTCATATTGCCAAGAGTGAATTGGAGAGGGGGTTGGGCGGCACGCGGCCTCCTGACGCCGCAATCTTGGCTTCCCGCGCCGTCGAGCACCACCGCGCAAGAAACCGCAGGAGTCCCACTCAGTCTGCTTCACATGGAATCGGGACCCACAATTCGTCCCCCCATTGTTGCTTGTGTGCAAGGTGCAAGAGCTCCCGCCCTGGCCACACCAACGCAGTCACATCGAACGTTCCATCTGCGGCGACATCGCAGGTCGCCCCTGCTGGAGTATAGCGAGACCCGCCGTCGAACATCAGCTGAAGGGGCTCGAGAAGAGGCGCGTTGGAGGTGCTGACATGACCGCTGAGACGCACGGTGTCCCACTCGAACGTGGCCTGAAAGGTGGGCTGCGTGGGGACCTCGAAGTCGGGGATGAGGATGGCATCGTCTCCCCAGGGCATTCGAAGCTCGACAAACAGCTCGTAGAGCCCTGGGGCGACGGGCATGGTCGGGTCGACGCCGGATAAGATTTGTTCGCCGCCGGCTTCTCCGCTGACATACACCGAGTAGTGCTCCGCGACGACACCGCCCACCACGAACGTCAGGGTCAAGTCGGTCAGGGACAGGTCGAGTGGAACCTCGCCGTCGCTCTCTAGAGTCAGAACTGCATCGGGCTCTACAGTTGCGGGGAGGACATCTTGAACTGGATAGAAAAAGTCCCCGCGGGTGAAGTTCCCCTCGAGACTCGTGACATAGCGCCCAGCAAACAGGCGCGTCTCCCAGAGCGCAGGCCCCACCGGACCGATCGGCAGCTCGAAGGATCTGGGATATCCGTCAATCTTCTCGGCAGACAGCAAAAACAGGCGTCCACGTTCGGCCCCGATGTGGCCCTCATATTGATTGTCCCGCATGGGCTGACCATTCACCGTCACCTCACCGAACACCTCGACCGTGCGAGCGTCGATCGGGAGCTGCAGTTCATGGTTCAGGTCAATCAAGCCCGCCTTCCAAACCCCCGGAATGTCATAAGAAGTGAGCCACACAGTGTAGCGGCCGGCGGGTACCCAGGCGTCGTAAAACCCATCGACGACCTGAATCTCAGTGTGCCGGCCCCAGACCTCGGCGAACTTCATGTCTTGCAAGTGCAGCTGGTTGCAATAGCCCGTGCAGCCATCATCCAGCAGTCGCTGCCCATCGACGGTGACCTCTCCGAAGAGGTGCTGCCAGCCGAGCTCCAAGTGACGGCTCTGCGGCTCGGTTCCAACAAAGAGCGCGTCGGTGAGGAGCCAACCGCCGCCAGTCCAACGACGCGACAACGACACCGAATAGTGCCCTGGAGTCAGCGTCTCACTCCATCTCAACACCTCGTCCCCGGTCGAGGGCATCTCGAGCTCTCGGCAGAAGCCCTGGGCGGGAGAATCCAGCGCCACGTAGTCGACGAACATCCGGTCGTAGGGGCCATCCCCCCAAGGGAGCGGCCCTGCAGGGAGAGGCAACTCGAAATCGACCTCGACTAGCGACACGTCGAGCTCGAGTTCTTGTCCGGGCAAGACCGTCAGAGCATCCACGAACGGGAGGTCAGGGCTCCCGGTACTGTATCCATCGCCATGATGGTACTTGAGGCTCCAGCTCCCGGCCGGGAGCAGCAGCTCGAAGAGCTCCCCGTCGAGGGGCACGAGCCAGCCACCAAAGGTGTCCCTCCCCCACGCCCCCATAGTCGAGACAATGTCGATCATCTCCGTTTCGCTGGGTGGCGCTAGCCCATCGGGCCTGGAAATTCGGCCCCGAACCGTGGCAAAGCCAGGGTATTCCAGCACGATCGAGCCCTGGGCGGCGATGACCACCTTGACTGTGGGGAAACGGATCGGACGTCCCGAGAGCTCAGTCTCCACAGATAGCTCCACATCGTAGGCTCCAGGTGGGACAGACAGGGAGTATCCACCCTCCGGCGAGCGTTGTGCCTTGATCCACCCGAAGCCAACATTCGAGTAGACCATCAGGCTCTCGGGAAGGTGGAGCTGCGGCGGCAACTCGGTCGAGCCGGCGAAGGTCACCCCAAGCTCGACGTCGACCCAGGTCAGGACGAGCTCCAACGTGCGGTCTTGGCTCAGGTCCAAGGCGCAGTCGGCTCGACAGGTCCCCGTGCTCAGCTCACAGCGATCGCTCTCGGCGCAGTCTAGACACCCCGGGACGCAACCTGCGCAGCTCATCTCGCAGCCCTCGAAAGAGAGCGCCGTACATTGAGCCGTGCACAGCACCTTGCCGCCATGCAGTCCGACGTCTGCGCAGGTCGCCGAACCCACGTCTGCACCATCGCACACCTCCCCCTCGTCTCTCGTCCCGTCGCCACAGCGCCCACATTCGCTGGTGTCGAAACCGCTGCAATCGTTGACACAGGTGAGCGCTCCTGCACTCAGCCCAAACTGCGCACACGAGACTCCACGCAGCTCGCTCCCATCGCAGGCCTCCTCGAGGTCGGCGACCCCGTTTCCGCAAGCGTTGAAGCAGCCATCGGTGGACAGGACACAGTCCGACCCGCACGCGAGCTCCCCTCCCAAGAACCCCAATCGCCGACACGAGAGACCAGCAAGCTCCTGGTCATCACAGGACTCCCCCTCGTCGATGCGGCCGTTGCCGCAGAGCATGGGCTTCTCGATGGCCGATTCGTCACAACCCGCAATTGCCGCGAAGAGAACCAACAGCAGCTCTGAGCAAAGCATCCTCATGGTCGTGGATCCTCGATTTTCTCAACTCTCAAAGGTAACTGGCTTCTCTCAGCGGCCAACCACGTCGATTTCGATGTCTAGCGGTCAACGGCCAGCAAAAGAATTGCGAGTATTGCTTGGTTGGGTAAAATATGACCAAGATTCGAGCGCAAGGATGCTCTAGCGGCCCATCCGTTTGAGCTCCGCATCCAAGCCATCGTCGGACGGAGGGTCGGACGTCTCCGTCTTCACCTTTGGGAGGCGACGGTCCTTCTTCTTCGGCGTTTCCTTGGCGACGGGTTTGACCTCAACGGTCGTCGCGACCGGCGGGTCTGCTGGCAGCGTTGGGACCTCGAGGAGAGCGGTGTCATCGCCGTCCGCCGAAAGCTGTCCCTCGTCGGGCGCAGGGATTGGTGCGTTGCGCCGCTCGAATTTGGCAGCCTTTTGCTCGACCTTGATTTCTCGCCTCTCGAGTTGTTCAGGCTTCGACAACGCCGGCGTCTCAGACACCGTCGGGGGCTCGACGGGACTCCGCAGCGCGAAGGCGAGCACCGCCCCCACGACGAGGACCCCCAACGAGAAGTAGAGCAGCGACCTCGACGACGGGCCCACTCGGCCCGCGGGGAACGTGTCGGAATGGAGGTCTTCGGAGACGGTCGCCCGACGCACTTCGGTCGGCCGCGAGGTTTCTGAGCGGTCGCTCGTATCCTCGACCTCATCGAGGCCCACCTGGGCTACCCGATGGTCGTCCGTGCCGTCGTCCACCAGCGCACCCATCTCGCCAGACGCGGTGATAGGGGAGGGCGACTGCAAATTGGTAGGCGTCGTAGAGGCCTCCTCGAAGCGCTGTCCTGGGGCCAGAGTCTGGCCGAAGACGACGTCCGCTCCAGTCACCTCTTCGACGTAGCTCTCCTTCAGCGACTGCAGCTCGGCGAGCAGACTTTTGGCGCTCGGTGCCCTGTCCTTAGCTTTCTTTGCGAGCAAGCGCATCGTCAACTGCACCAGACCTGGGTACGGCCTGACCGAGGCGAGTCTCCAGCGGGCCTCCAACGGCGGGGGCGCCTGGTGGCACTGCTTCATAAGGATCGACATGAGCGTGTCGCCGTCGAAGGGCGGTTCGCCGGCCAACATCTCGTAGAGAATGCCGCCGAGGGCGTAGAAATCGGTCTGAGGACCGATCTCGCCGCCCTCGACTTGCTCAGGGGCCATGTAGTGCGGCGTGCCCTCGATAGACCCTGCCTGGGTGAGGGTCTGTACCGCGCGGCCCTGAACCTTGGCGATGCCGAAGTCCAGAACCTTGACGTGGAGCCCGTTGGCGACGGTCTGGATGAAGATGTTGTGGGGCTTCAGATCGCGGTGGATGATGCCCAAAGCGTGCGTCTCGGCCAGCGCCGTGACGACCTGCTCGGCGATGGACAGGGTGCGGGGAACAGTCACGTTGCCAGCGAATTGCTGCCAACGGTCCAAAGGTTCTCCGACCAAGAGCTCCATGACGAGGAAGAGCAGTCCTGACTGCTCGTCGCGACCGAAGTCGAGGATGGTCACGACGTGGGGATGCTGCAGGGTCGAGAGGACCTTGGCTTCGCGCAAGAAGCGGGCAATGACCCGCTCGTCGTCGGCGACGGTGGGCTGCAACACCTTGATGGCAACCGGGCGATCGAGCTTGAGCTGGGTGCCTCGAAAGACCGCGCCCATGCCACCCTCGCCCAGCAGGCTCTCGATCTTCCAACGCCCATCGAGGGTTTCCCCCATCAAGCGCTCGGACAACGAGGCGGCAACCGGAATTGTCCCCTCACCGTCGTCGGGGCAGCTGACGATGGTGTCGTCGTAGCGGGATTCGCAATGGGGGCAGAGTCTCACGAGGGAAACCTATGGGAAAGGACATGTCGACTCGCTATTGGCCGCACATGCTGCAGGTGGATTGACAGGGCTCCAACTCAAGGATGACAGGGCCAGTCGGGAGCTCATTGAGGGAGGTCTCTTCGAGCTCGTATCCCGCTATCGAAGCCCCGACCTTGAAGCCACTTCTCATCGCCTCCTCTGTCACGTCGAAACAATACTCGCTGGCGGTAGATCCCAGCCGCGTTTGCCCGGAGTCGGTGCAAGCTATGAAGCCGACGATGGGGGCACCGCTGTCGGCGTCCACGGCCTGCACGCAGACAGAGAAAGTTGCCGCGGTTTCGGCCACATCGTCGACCTTGGTACAGACCCGCTCGATGCACCGCTCGTTGGTGAAGCAGTGGCCATCGTGAGTGCAGTGCTTGTCGAGCAAGTCTGAGAAGCAGCCGCACAGCGTCGAGGATAACGCAAAGAAGGCGACAGCGCCCGTAAAGTAACCCCTCTTTTCGCGAAGCTCCCGCATCAGAACCTCACTTGGAGGGCGGCGAATCCTCCGCCTTGGGGGCTGGGTCCCAGCGGCGCCGAGGGCCACGGCTGGCTCGCTGTCGCC
>PFUG01000350.1:0-5530 GCA_002789955.1 Deltaproteobacteria bacterium CG_4_9_14_3_um_filter_63_12
AAACCAAGAACCCGACTCACCGTTGCCACGATGAACTCACGACGAGACAGCTCCTTACCTCAAACCCTCTGCGCCTCTGCGCCTCTGCGTTAAGATCGAAGCAATATCGACAACATACCGCTCGAAACCGGCGATTTTCATGGCAGCAGTAGTGGTAGAAGCTCTGCGTCGCAACACTCGTGGCCCCTCGCCACCTGGTCTGCACTATGGTCTTCTGTGGGCGCGTTTCCACCGGCCGTTCATTTCAGGTGAAGCCATGACCGACCCCTTCGAGTCTCGCCGTCCCTTGGGCCGCACTGGCCTGCAAGTCAGCCGCATCGGGCTCGCCAGCGGCTACAAAGCGCCGACCCGCGCCGTCGAGCGGGCGTTCCACGAGTACGGCGTCAACACCTTCTACTGGGAGACCCGCAAACCGGGGATGCGCGAGGCGCTGCGGTCTTTGCTGCCGCAGCATCGCGAGCAGATGGTCGTCGCGGTGCAGACCTACGATCATTTGGGGGTCTGGTTGCGCCGCTCGACCGAGAAGGCGCTCGCCGCCCTCTCCATCGAGCAAGCAGACCTATTGTTTCTCGGTTGGTTCAACTCCATGCCACGCTCGAAAGTCCTGGACGTCGCCCGACGCCTCAAGGAGGAGGGCAAGGTTCGCTTCCTGGGGGTGACTGGGCACAATCGCGCGTTCCACGGGAAGATGGCTCGCGACCCGGAGTCACCTTTTGACGTGCACATGGTGCGCTACAACGCTGCGCACCGCGGTGCGGAGAGCGAAGTCTTTGCGGGCTTGCCGGAGAGCCGCCCTGGCTTGATTACCTACACGGCGACCCGCTGGGGCAAGCTCCTCAACCCCAGCAAAATGCCGGCTGGAGAGGCGCCCCTGAGCGCGGCGGAGTGCTATCGCTTTGTCTTGTCCCATCCCGCGGTGGATATGTGCCTGGCCGGTCCTGGCAGCGAGGCGCAGATGGACGAGGGGTTGCAGGCCCTCTGGCGAGGCCCGCTCTCCGACGAGGAGATGGCCCGCGTCCGGAAGATCGGAGACCACGTTCATGGTTGAGCTCGGCGAGCGTTTTTCGCTGCCCCCATCGCGTAGAGCGGCGTGAGCCGGCTCGCTTTGAGCCAACTCTGGCCGGAGCGGCGCGCGCGAATCCGATTGACTGCCGGTGGCGTATCGCCGTCGTGGTGTGCTTGTGCCGTAAGGGAGGCCCATGAACCGCTCAGTGACGATGGCTCTGTTCCTGGTTGTGGCGACGGCTCTCACCCTCGGCATTCACATCTATCTCTATCGCCGGCTCATCGTGCACACCGAGCTGCCACAGCCCTGGCGGCGGCGCGGCAAGCTCCTGTTCGTGTTGCTCGGCGGCGGGCTCGTACTGTCGATGATGGGGTCGAGGGTGGTCTCCGTAGAGGCCGCACGCATCTTGGTCTTTCCCTTCTATATATGGCTCGGGCCCATGTTCTTGCTCGTCGTGCTGCTGTTGCTGAGCGACGCCGGTCGGCTGCTCGTCAAGGTGGGTCGCAAGCTGTCCCGTATGAAAGCCGAACCGGATCCCGACCGGCGCCGGTTCCTCGCGCGAGTCGTCGCTGGCGTGACCACGGGAACCGTCCTCAGCGCCACCGCGTACGGCGTCAATCACGCCCTCGGAGAGCTCGTCGTGGAGCGCCTCGAGGTCGAGTTGCCCAAACTGCCCAGGGCCATGGACGGGTTTTGCATCGTGCAGATCACGGACCTGCACCTCGGACCGACGAGAGGCGGCGAGTGGATGGCGGAGGTGGTCGGGCGAGTGAACGAGCTGCGGCCCGATCTGGTCGCCATCACCGGTGACCTCGTGGACGGCTCGGTCGAACAGCTGCGCGACGACGTCGCCCATCTCGGAAAGCTGGAGAGCGGCTTTGGCTCGTTCTTCGTGACTGGCAACCACGAGTATTACAGCGGCGCCATCGAGTGGGTCGCCGAGCTCGAGCGCATCGGCGTGCGCGTGCTGCGCAACGCGCACGTTCCAATCGTCCTCCCCACCGGCGAGGGCTTCGAGCTGGCTGGCGTCGACGACTTTCGCTCCAAGGGGCTCGCCGAAGGGCACGGCCACGACGTTGCGGCTTCGGTCTCGGGGCGCGACGAGACGCGGGCCTTGGTAATGTTGGCGCACCAGCCGCGCAGCATCTTCGAGGCGGCCGAGCACGGCGTCGATCTCCTGCTCACGGGACACACGCACGGCGGCCAGATCTGGCCGGTGATGCACCTCTCGGGCTTGCAGAACCCCTACGTGCGAGGGCTGCATCTGCACGGCGACACCTGGATCTACGTCAGCTCCGGGACGGGATTTTGGGGGCCGCCCATGCGCATCCTGAGCACTGCCGAGATCACCGAGGTGACGCTGCGAGCGCCGTCTGCCGAGCGAGTCTTTTCGAGTCTTGATTGAGCCGGTTCGAGCGGTGAGCGAGTCGGCCCGAGCTTCGAAAAGTCATTTCGAGTGGTGAGCGGGTCATTTCGAGTCTTGATTGAGTCGGCTCGAGTGGTGAGCGGGTCGGCTCGAGTGGTGAGCGGGTCGGCGGCTCGAGTCGGTCCCATCCATCGCCGGGGCGAGCCTTCACGTGAGCCCACGGAGTGAAGGGCGGACCGGAGGCCACGCTTTCCTCGGCGTCGACGAGCAACCAGACGTCGGCCTTGGACTCCTGGTGGGCCGCGCAGAACTGGTCGTAGGCGCAGCATGCTGCGCCCCTACGATGGGTCGGGTCGCGTTTTGTCAACTTCTCTAGGAACGAATCTTGGCGGCCACCTCAGCGACGCGCCGTCCCAGATATTGGGCGTGGGCGAGGTCAGCGTCGGTGGGGCCGTTGTTGGCTTGGCCGGTGGTCACGGAGACGCCGTAGGGGTTGCCTCCGGAGGCGAAGGTCGACGGATCGGTGTAGCCAGGCGTCACGATGTAGCCGCCGAAGTGGTAGATCATGTTGAACATGGAAAGCAGCGTCGACTCTTGGCCGCCGTGGGCATTCATGGCGGCGGTGAAGGCGGCGTAGACCTTATTGGAGAGTTTTCCTTGGAACCACAGGCCGCCGAGGGTGTCGACGAAGGCCTTGAGCTGGGCGGCCATGTTGCCGAAGCGGGTAGGAGTCCCGAAGACGATGGCATCGGCCCAATCGAGGTCGCCCGGAGTGGCGCGGGGGTCGCCTTTGCGGGCGTCCACAAAGGCCCGCCAGGCGGGGTTCGAGTCGATGGCGGCGTCGGGGGCCGTCTCGTTCACGAGCCGTACGCGGACCTCGGCGCCAGCGGCCGAGGCGCCAGCGGCGACGGCTTGTGCCAGGGCGTAGTTGGTGCCGGTCGAAGAGTAGTAGACGATGGTGACATTGCTCACGGTAGGCTCCTTGGCGAGGAAATGATGGGTTCTGCGTTGCCGCGCGAATGCGCTGGTTTCTGCTTGTCTTACGCCCAACTCCAAGCAGCGGATTGTGCAAAGTGATGAGTCAATCCATTCCATGGCGAGCACGGCGTATTGTGAGGCACGCCGTGCGGCAAGTTTGGAGTGGTTCTTGGTTGACGGATTCGTTGCCGTAGACAAGGATGCGCCGGGCGGGAGACCTCCACGAGGGGCGCGTCGGACGGTGTCTCGACGGGACCTTAACTGATGTGGTCTAAACCGCTGCAAATTATCGAGAAATGGCCGCCTCAGCGAAGTCGTTTCGCCGGCGCGGAGCCACCCAATACAGCGAGGGGAAACATGAGCGGGCAAGTGTCGATCGACGAGTTGATTGGTTGGGATTCACTGCTCACGGACGACGAGAAAGAGGTCCGTCGGTCGGTTCGCCGCTTCGTCGACAGCCAGTGTATGCCCCGCATTACGGACGCGTTCGAGGCGGGTCGTTTCCCCGAAGAGGTGGTCGCGGGCATCGCCGACCTGGGTTTACTGGGTGCCAATCTGCACGGCTACGGCTGCGCCGGTGTCTCCTCGGTCGCCTATGGTCTGGCCTGCCACGAGCTCGAGGCTTGCGACTCGGGGCTGCGCTCGTTCGTCTCGGTGCAAACCAGCCTCGCCATGTACGCCATCCTCACCTTTGGCAGTGAAGCCCAGAAGCAGCGTTGGCTGCCGCAGATGGCGGCTGGAAAGGTGATCGGCTGCTTCGGTTTGACGGAGCCCGACCATGGCAGCGACCCCGGCTCCATGGCCACCTACTGCGTCAAGGATGGAGACCACTGGCTCCTCAACGGCTCCAAGATGTGGATCACCAACGCCCAGAGCGCCGACATCTCCGTGGTCTGGGCGCGCGAGCGCGGCGGCGCCGGTCGCATCCTCGGTTTCCTGGTCGAGAAGGGGACCGAAGGCTTCGAAGCCGTCGGGATTCCGCACAAACTCTCCATGAAGGCCTCGTTCACGGGCGGTCTCTTCCTCAACGACGTCCGCCTGCCCGAGTCGAGCCGCATGCCCGAGGGTGTCGGCCTCAAGGCCCCGCTGATGTGCCTCAATAACGCCCGCTTCGGCGTCGCCTTCGGCGTCGTAGGCGCCGCCCGCGACTGCCTCGAGCGCGCCGTCGCCTACAGCCTGGAGCGCAAGCAGTTCGGCGTCCCTCTAGCCAGCAAACAGCTCATCCAAGCGCAACTCGCCGAGATGCTCAGCGACATCGCGAAAGCTTCGGTGCTCAGCGTGCACTACGGACGCCTCAAAGACCAAGGCAAGCTCAAGCCGCACCACGTCAGCCTGCTCAAGCGAAACAACTGCAAGATCGCGTTGGACGCTGCTCGCACCGCCCGCTCCATCTTGGGTGCAAACGGCATCACCACCGATCACCACGTCATTCGACACGCCGTAAACCTCGAGAGCACCTACACGTACGAAGGCACGAACGAGATCCACTCGCTCGTGCTGGGCGAGTTCCTCACTGGAATCAAGGCATACTGAGCAGTTGCGGAGGGGCGTAGCTCGCTGCGCCCCACGAAGCGCTTCCAGGAGTCGAGCCACATGAGCCACACCAGCAATCGGGTCTGCGTCTACGTCCGACAAAGCGACTACGCGCTTCGCGAGCTCTGTGGGCCCCTGATACAGGCGGGGACGATTGGCGGAGTGGATTTTTTCGAGCGGTTTGCCGGCTTCACGAAGAAGGACAAATTCAAGCTGACCTCCAATCGCACAGCCGCGATTCTAATTACGGACCTAGACCGACTAGAGAGCTTGATGACCATCCTGCGGCGCGAGGGCGGAGCCGCACTGAGCGCCTACGCTCTCCCTGCTCTGGACGCGATCGTCGGAGTCGAACCTTGAACCGCCCGCCAAGGGCGGTGCAAGACGTCGACGCCTTCATCTTCGACCTGGATGGGACCTTGGTCGACTCGAGCCTCGACATCGCCAACTCGGCCAACCTCTTGCGCCAGGAGCTCGGTCGGGCTGCGTTGCCCGTCGAGCTCGTGGTCACCTTCGTTGGCGATGGCGTGGGCTCCCTCATGCAGCGCCTCTTGGGCCACGATGGCCCCGAGCCCCGTCCAGCCGAGCTGGCCTTGGCACGGGATCGCTTTCGCGAGCTTTACGGGCCCCGCTGTCTCGAACACACG
>PFUG01000350.1:5794-5912 GCA_002789955.1 Deltaproteobacteria bacterium CG_4_9_14_3_um_filter_63_12
GCCAAGAAACGCGGTGCCAAGATCTTTGAAAACACAGGTGTGGCTGATATTCTGACGACATCAGCTCCGGCCACCACAACCACGGCAACGACAAGTAATACTGTCAAGGGGGTCGTTA
>PFUG01000261.1:0-23231 GCA_002789955.1 Deltaproteobacteria bacterium CG_4_9_14_3_um_filter_63_12
CGAGCACGGCGAAGACGAGCTCGACGCGCACGACCTCGAAGGCGAGAGAGCCGTTGACGACGATGTTGCGCAAGGTGAAGCAGACCACTCGCAGGCGGTCATAGCCAGCCCAGCAGGGAATGCAATTCCAGAAGTCACGAGGGGTCGCTTCGAGCTTCTCGGCGCAACGTTGAGCGAGTTGTTGAGAGCCGAAGGACGCCTCGTCGCCATGGTGGCCAGAGACCGCCTTCCGCCCAACTTCTGGGAGTTCTGTGCGGCGCTCGCCAACTCGGGAGGCGGAACCTTGGTGATCGGAGTGCACCAGCGCCACAACGGCCTGTTCATCGTCAAAGGCTTGCACAAGCCGGAGCTCATCGTCGAGGCGCTGGGGAAAGGGGCGAGCGATCGCAAGAACATCAGCCGTGTCCTGTTCTCGGGGGGAGACATCTCAACCCAGAAGATCCTCAAGAAGTCGATTGTTCGTGTGAACATCAAGCACTCACCGACCGACCGAAGGCCGGTCTACGTCGGCTTGGACTCCTACGCCAGACATCCTCGCAAGGGGACGTTTGTGCTCGGTGAGTCGGGCATGCCAATCAAGTGCAACGCCGTTGCGACCGACGCGCTTTGGGGGGAATGGTGTCATCCCTATCGGCGCGCCCAGCCCATCCTAGGCGAGGAGAACCCAGAGCCAGAGGCCGCGCCCGATACGAGCTCGTCGGACGAGCTGTTTGCGATCGCTGAACCCGCGAAACGCCACCCGCGCCTTGCTCAGGGGCGAATGAAGGACATTGTCCTCGACCTCTGCCGCAGACAACCGCTCACCGCAGAGGCGATCGCCGAGCTTGTGGACCGTCGGGCGTCCAACGTCGTGCTTCGCTACCTCGAACCCCTAGTCCAAGAGCGCAAGCTCGTCCAACGCAAGGACGCGGCCTACGAGTTGGCAACTTCTGAGAAGTGAAAGTCCGAATTCTAGGGTGATTCAGGGGCGGTCAGAGCGCCGCAATGGGTCATCGCGACGAGGGAAATTCCCTCGTTGTAGACCTTCTGCTCCGGGACGTTGTCACGGATGAGCGCCTCGACCTTGGCGCCGATTTGGTGCGTGGCGACGCTGTCCTGGCGAATGATGGTCATGGCGTTTCCGCCTTTGGTCTGACGAAGGGCGCTGAGCAAGCCGGCGCCTCCGCTCTTGAACCACTGCTCACGCTCGGCCGCGATGGCTGGAACCTCCGCGCAGGGTGACCAGCTGCCTTTGCGGGGATCGGCACGGAAGCAGCAGTGATTGATGACGCCCATCTCGGCGTTTAGCTCGCCGCTGAGCTCGACCTCGAAGACCGAGTTCTGATCGAGCAGTTTGTCCATGATGTCCTGCTCACGGTACTGATCGTCGCTCTCGAAGGACTTCTTGAGCTGCTCTTTGGCGTTCTGTTCCAGCTCTTTCAGTTTCGCCTCGGACTCCTGACTGGAGGCCTCGAGCTCTTTGACTTCGCTCTGGGTCTTCTCCAAGGCCTCGCTGACCTCCATGTTGCGCTCTCGTTCGACGTCGAGCGCTTTGGTGGTTTTTTCGAGTTGGTTGCGCTTCTCGTCGATTCGAGCGTCTTCGAGGGTCTTTTCGACAGACTCGAGCGCGGCCGACGTCTCTTTCAGCTTAGCCGCCTGCTCCGTGAATTCTTGCGTGGTGTTGTCGAGCTTGCCCTCTTGGATCGTCGCGAAAACGAAGAGGACCACCATGAAGATGTCCAGCAGCGGGAGCATATCGAGCTTGCGCCTCTCGCGAGCCACGTTCAGGCCCCTTTCTCGGCGGATTCGAGCAGGGTGTCATCGCCGTCGGGAGAATCGAGGACCGTGGGGTTGGGGGTTTTGGCGCTTTCGCTGCCCTTGGCGCTTTCGGCGTTCTTGGCGGTCTTGGTTTTTTTGGTTTTTGGGGCATCGTTCGGATCGTCGAAGGTGCTCAAGAGCACATGCCGAACGTGCCCGCTGGCTCGCTCGAGGAGTGATTCGGCCATACCCGCGATGGTGCTCAGCATGAGCGCACCGATCAACCCCCAGAAGGTGGTCCCGAGCGCGAGAGGCAGTTTGGCTCGAAAGCTCTCGAGGTCCGTTGGGTCGGAGCTGACCAGGGCGAAAACCGTCCCAAGGATACCCAGGTGAACTGAATATTGGCTGAAACGCTCGATCCACGAGAGCTTGTCGCGCAGATGGACAAGTCCAAGGGCGTGGGGTTCGGTCGCGTCCCCAGTCATCAGCTTGGCGATCTCCTCGAACGCCAGGTCAGAGACCGGAGCGGATTCCAGCCGCTTGCGAATGGGGTGACCAATGTTGAGGTGGCTGCTTATGTACCGCAAGGTCATGAGCCCACCGGTGACTTTGTCGAGGTGCGCTTGACCGGTTCGGTACCAAACGAACGAGACCAGCGTCATGAGCAGGACAAACACGAGCACCAAGATGCTCATTGGATCAAAGAGCGCGCTGATGAACATGGAGCAACCCCGTCCCTAATGCAGCGAGACGCTGCCACATGGCCGAGCGGACGACCGAGTTTCGCACCGCAACTTATGGAACTGACGCGAAAATCGGTCGTGGGCAAACGAGGCAACAGGTGTCGGCCGACCCCCTGAACCCAGGAGGAAGGCGCCAGAGCGATGCCAGCGGCAGCCGAACCGTCAACACGAGACGGCTCGCCGGTTACTCCGATTGGAGGCTGACCTTGAACCCCGCATCGCTCACACACTGCTTGAACGCCTCGACGGTCGCTTGGGTGCCAACCGTCGCGTTCACTTCGATGCGGGTCTCTGCTGGGTACTTCTCTTTGATGTCCGCGCAGGTCTTGGGGCAGGCTTGTGGAGCGGCTGCGCCTAGGATGCACTCCTCGCCCTTGATGGTCACGGCAACGGTGTTCTTGGCGTTGTCATCCGGCTTGGGAGTCTGCGTGACTTCGTCCTTCTCCCCGCTCTCTTTGGACGTTCCAGAGCCCCCCCCGCCAATGCCGAAGTTGGGCAAGCAATCCTTGAAGAAGTACCCCGCCCCGACGACGGCTGTGATGAGCAAGAGGATGCCCAGCCCGCCCTTCTTCTTTTTCCGTATGATTCTCTTCGACACGAGAGCCTCCTAGTCTTCACAACAACTGATCGCGCAGCGCGCCATGTTCGTGCAAACCTCACACGCTTGCAAGCGAACCCTCCGAACGACGCTCGCCGTCCGAACGAACAAATTCGCTCAGCAGCGCAGGAGCTCGCGAGCTTCATGAGCCGCCACCGCCGTCGTCAACTACTTCGTCAGCGTCTCAACGACGAGCGGCACCAAGGTTGGCATGATCGCCCAGAGAATCAACAAGAGCCCGCACAGCAAGCCCACCATCGCTGGCGCGCGCTTCTCTGAAACACCCAAGAGCGGCACGACCCCCAGCCCCATCACATGAAATGTGTAGGGCATGGCGATCAGCTCTGCGATGCGAGTCACGTAGGGGAATGGAACCGTCGCCAGAACACCGACGAGAAAGAGCGGGGTCAACGCATAAGCCGCATAGCGCAGCGGGTCCTGGGCGTTGATACGGGCTCCTCGCGCCGTCGCCACAGAGCCCACCACAATCGCAAAGACCCAAACCAACGCCATCCAGCTCACAAAGCTCGAGGCCAAGACGGTAATGCCAGTGACAAAGCTCTGGCCATCCAACAGGCGGCCGGCCGCCTCGGCGATCGAGCGCAACCCGAGCACCACCAAGATGTGGGGCCACATGATTTCACTCAGCCGAATTTCTTCTTCACGCAGGCCTTCCCAGAAGGCGCCTGGGCGAAGCAAGACCTTGAGCATCCGCTTGATGAAGCGACTCCAACGAGCCCTTGTCTCTTTCGGAGCGTCGAGCACCAGGCCTCTGGCGCCGCTGGCGTTGTCGGTCTCTTCGTCACTCATGTTGCTCTCCTGGCCGGTAATGGGCGTTCAGACAATGCCGAAAGCCCCCGGTAAAATTCCGACTCGGGTCGCCGCCCGTCAGCCCCGTCGCAAATATCGACAATCGCGGGTGTCGATCACCAACTTCTGCCCCTGCTCGACGAAGAGCGGGACCTGCACCTCCAGCCCAGTCTCCAGAGTCGCGGCCTTGGTGACGTTGTTCACCGTATCGCCCTTCACCGCAGGCTCCGTGTTGACGACCTCCAAGATCACTGTGTTCGGGACCTCGAGCCCAAAACAAGAGCCATCATGGAAGAGCATCTTCACCTCGTCGTTCTCCCGGATGAAGCCCAACTCGTACTCGATGTCCTCCTTGTTGAGCGAGAACTGCTCGTAGCTCTCTTGATCCATGAAATAGTACAGCTCACCGTTTTCGCTGTAGAGGTACTGGCACTTGCGGATCTCGCAGTCCGGCTCCTTGATTCGCTCGCCCGCCTTGAACGTCTTGGCGATGAGCTGCTTGGTCTTCATGTTGCGCAGCTTGGTCTTCACCAAGGTCGCACCGCCTCTGGCTGATGGGGACTGCGAGGTGACGTCGACGACGGTGTAGGGTTCGCCCTCGAGCTCGAGCTTCATACCTTTCTTCAGATCACTGGTCGTTGCCATCTCCACTCCTTTTGAAGGGTCTCATGTGAACGCGCTCCGAGTACACCGACTCTTCGGGCGCTGACAAGGGGACGATCCACCAACACCCGGCGGGCAGCAAAAGAAATCGCGCCGAACTGCCAAGGAGACACCCAGGTCCGGTGCGAACGCGGAGATCGGTCGTAGGCCGCCGGAGCAATAGAATCCAAATCATCCCTTGCCGAAGCCTACTCTCTCGATACACAATAGCTCCTCACAGCCGCGCGAGCCCCACACCGACTCCCCCAACCCTCCAATTGGCGGGGTGCAGACGTTCAAAGGCCCGCGAAAGCTGCGCAAAAAAGGGGGGGAGATGGCACAGCAAGACCTCGAGCAGGCCAAAGCCGCGCTCAAACGTCAGGATTTCCAGACCGCGATCAGCCACTTCGAGGCGCACCTCGACCATCACCCGCGCGACCTGGAAACCCTCTTGGAGCTGGGCATCGCCTACCTTCTCGGCGGTAAAGAGGCCGACTTCCTGAAGAACCACCAGGCGGCCGCTCAACACGCCCAAGAAATCGCCCGCAGCAGCCGCCTGACATGCCTCTGGGCCGTGCATGTGCGCTTCGCCGCCCGCTTCGCGCGCGCCGCCGCGGTCCTCTCCATGGTCTCCCTCCCGATCGTCGCCTGCCAGACCCAGACGCCGAACGAGTCTCCGACCAAGACCTCCGCCTCCGGGGCCGAAACACCTGGCACCGAAAAGGACGTCTCACAAGCCCCGAACACTGCTGCGGCCGACGTCGCTGAAAACACCCTCGAAGCTCCACTCAACGCCGGTGCCGCCGACGTCGCCGATCCCCCCCAAGCCGACGTGGCCAACACCGAAGCCAACACCGATGTGGCCGACGCCGATGCGGTCGACGCCGATGCGCAGGCCGAGGTGCTCCCCGAGCCCGAGCCTCCACGCAAGAAGTACGGGGTCATGAAGCCCAAATACCGCGTCATGCCACCCGACCGCCCCAAGATGAAATATGGCGTCAGACAACCCGATGAGTTCTAATCGGCCACAATGACGCAGCGCACAGAAACACCCGGCGTCTACGAAGAGAGCCTCGAGGCCGCCGTAATCGAGCTCACCAATCGCTGCAATCTCCGCTGCGCCCACTGCGCCTCGAGCTCCGGCAAAGCCCGCGACGACGAGATGAGCACCGCAGAGTGGCTCTCCGCAATCGGACAGATGGCCTGCCTCGGCTGCAAAGACCTCACCCTGATTGGCGGCGAGGTCTTTCTGCACCCCGACTGGGAACACATCGCCCGCACCACCCTGGAAATGGGAGTCGGCGTCAGCATCATCACCAACGGCCTGCTCAAGAGCCCGCGCATCCTCGAGCGCCTCCTCACGCTCGACCTCAGCCTGCTCGGAGTCAGCATCGACGGCGCCAGCGCCGAGGTCTACAAAGCCGTACGCGGCGTCGACGGCGTCGAGAAGGCCTGGGACTTTGCGCTCTCCTTCGCCGCCACCCAGCACGCCCCGGTCGTCATCATCACCTCCTTCAGCCGCGTCAACGTCGGCGAGTTCGACGCCATGGCCGAGCGCGTCAAGGCCTCGGGGCTGACCTGGCAAGTGCAGTTCGTCCACGCCGTCAACGACCGTTTCGACGCCAGTCTCATGCTCTCGCCCGCCGAGCATGCCGACCTCTGCCGCCGACTCGGCGACCTCCTCCTCGCCAGCCAAGACGAGCCTTGGGTCGCCACCATGGACGACTTCGGCTACTTCCCCCTCGATCCCTGTCACTCCCCGCTGCACGAGTGGTGGCGCGGCTGCGGCGCCGGACAGCAGGTTCTCGGAGTCCGCGCCAACGGCGACGTGCTCGGCTGCCTCTCCCTCGGGGATGACTTCGTCGCCGGCAACCTGAAACGACGCCCACTCACCGAGCTGTGGCGAGACCCCAACACCTTCGCCAACGTTCGCACCAAGGGGAATGCCCTGACGGGCTTCTGCGGAAGCTGCCCCAAGGGGGAGCTGTGCCGCGCCGGCTGCACCGCCATGGCCTTCGCCGCCAGCGGTCTGATCACCGAGAATCCCTATTGCCTTCGGCGAGACGAAACCCAAAACCTACTCGGGTTGCTCGGCGACGAGTGATTCGGCCCCCTCCCCCCAAATGCCCTCGCGCGCCAGGTGCGCCGGAGCGAGGCACTAGGACCCCCCATGCTCGAAAGTCACCCCATCTACCTCGACCACAACGCGACCACCCCGCTCCACCCCGAAGCCTACCAGGCCATGGAGCGCTTCCACCTGCAGGCCTTCGGCAACCCGTCGAACAGCCACTGGGCCGGACGCACGGCCCGCGCCGGAATGGAGCAAGGACGCCGCCAAGTCGCCGCGCTCTTCGGGACCTCGCCCGCCAACGTGCTCTTCACCGCAGGCGGCAGCGAGGCCGACAACTTGGCCATTCACGGCGTCGTGCACGCTCGCCGCGCCCAAGGTCGACACGTCGTCAGTACGCCCCTGGAACACCCGGCCGTACTCGAGACCTTGAGGTTTCTTGCGGCTCTCGAGGTCATTGAGCTGTCGCTTCTCGGCGTCGATAATCAGGGTCAGCTCGACCTCGCCGAGCTTGCCGCCGTGTTGCGCTCGGACACCATCTTGGTCGCCATCATGGCGGCCCACAACGAGCTCGGCACGCTCTACCCGGTCACGGAGATCGCCCGACTCTGCAAGGCCTCCGGGGCCCACTTCCACTGCGACGGCGTACAGGCCGCAGGCAAGACTCCCCTCGCGCTGTCCGACGGCTGGGACACCCTCGCCGTCAGCGCCCACAAGCTCTACGGACCCAAGGGCATCGGCTGCCTTGTCCGCCGTCCCGGCGTCGAGCTTTATCCCTTGATTCGCGGCGGCGGCCAGGAGCAAGGGCTGCGCGCGGGCACCGAGAATGTCCCTGGCATCGTCGGCTTCGGCGTCGCGGCCGAGCTCGCGGGGCGCGAGCTGAGCAGCGAGTCCGCGCGGCTGACCGCCCTGCGCGAGCGGCTCTTCACGGGGATCCGTGAGCTTTACCCCCAGGTCAAGCGAAACAGCCCCGAGACGGCCTGTCTGCCCAACACTCTCCATGTCTCTCTGCCCGGCATCGACGCCGCCTTGCTCCTCGCCGAGATGGACCGCCGCGGTGTGGCGGCGAGCGCTGGGAGCGCCTGCCATACCGGCTCGGCGAGCACCTCGGCGCTGGTGCGTATCGGCCTCGACGCAGACGAGCTGCATGGCACGCTCAGGCTCTCGCTTGGGCGCGGAACCCACGCGCGAGACCTCGAAATGAGCCTGGAGATCATCGCTGAGTCGCTCCCTTTGGCCCACGAAGACTAAGGTCTTCGCTGCGGTTGCTTCGGGCGATTTTGCTCTCTATAGAGAGTCCTCTCACCTCCACAATCCGCCGTAGAACGGAGAACCTTCATGGCAGCCAACTCGCGTCTCTTGGAGCTCGCCTCCCCTCTTGGCCTCGAGGCCGAGACCCTCGAGCTCCTTCCCCTCCTGCCCCTGGTTTATGTCGCCTGGTCGGATGGCGAGATTCAAGCCGAGGAGCTGAGCGTCATTCTCGAGTTCGCCGAGACCCGAGGCCTGAAATCGGAGACGAGCCTGGAACTTTTGCAAGGTTGGCTCGACGCCCGTCCAGGCGAGGCGTTCTTCAAAGAGGGCCTCAAGGTCCTCTCCTACCTGGTCGCCTCTTTGCCCGCAGACGAAGCCAAGGCCGCCGCAGGCGACGTGACCGAGCTCTGCGACGCGGTTGCCCGCGCCTCCGGCGGTCTCTCGGGCCACACCATCAACATCGACGCCTCCGAGCGACTCGCCCTGCGCAAGGTCGCCGTCAGGCTCGACCTGGGCTCGAAGCCGAGCACAAGGGTCGCGCTGCAGAAGATCTTGGACACGGCGCTGGACCTCTGATTGCGGCAGCCCGGATGGCGAGCCGGTTCCAGGCGTTCAACAGTCTGGAGTCAGGAGTTTGGAGCTTCTGCCGGTTGCTGCATGGGCTGCTGCTGCCAGCTCCGGACTCCGGACTCCGGACTCCGGACTTTGATACGGCTGTTTGCTGAGTCCGACGGGTCGGTCCAGGCTTTGATTCTGGCTCGTCGGATGTCCGCGACGGCTCGTTGATGTCCGCGACGGCTCGTTGGTGTCCGCGACGGCCGAAAATGCCCTGGCGGCCAGGAATCAATGGTTCGGCTTCAGGCCGGTGAGCTGCGTCAGAAAGGGTTCGAGCTCGTCCGCCAAGGCGCTGACGATGTCGACGGGCTCGACCGCCTCCACCAACGGCAAGGGAATCCGCAGCAGGCCGACGTGGTCGACCGCGAGGTGAGTGGCAAACGCACTCGCCGCGGCGAGCCGGGACTCTCGTTCGGCTTCTAGGTGCATCAAGGCGTCCAGAATCGCGGGCGTCGATTCAGGGGCGTTGCGCAAGACGCGAGACCACTCCTGGCTCTTGAGATCGGAGCGATTCAACAGCACGGCCAGCGGTGGTTTGTGCAGTGACTCGATGCGCTCGAGCAGGAACTCCACATCGGCCTGCGCCGCCCCGGTCGGCGCGGCGACCAGGAGATAGCGGGCCCCCTTGCCCAGCAGCAGCTTGCCCAACTGCGCAGCGATGTCAGCGAAACGCTTTCGGACCAACGAGATCTCGGCAAAGAGGTGGGTCGTGTCGCGCACAAGGGAAACTCCCAGGACAGCCCCAATGGCCGCCTCGACCCGGCGCCGTCCCCAACTCGAGAAGCGACTCGCGCGTGTGTCCTCACCCTCGGCGCGGCTGGCCAAGTTGCCGAGCCATTTGACCGCTCGTCCCTCGAGCAAGGAGGAGAGCCGAGTGGGGTAGGTGAGGAAGTCGAGGGCGTAGCGCGATGGCGCTGTGTCGACCACCACGACGTCGAGATTGGAGGTCTCGATGGCGCGCAGCACCAGGCTCATGGCCACGAGCTCGCTCATGCCGACCAGCTTGTCCTCGAGCGTCAAGAAGAGCTGGTTCGAGAGCAGGCGCGCGAGGGCCTCGGGCTCCTCCTCGAAGAGATACTCCATGAAAATTCGGGTCGCCCCGGCGGGCTCGGGCATCAAGGCCAGGAGGCGATCGTCAGTACGAGGGTCGATGCGGACGATTTGAACTCCGTTTCCCAGCTCGACGCCCATGGCATCGGCGAGCCGTCGCGCTGGGTCGATGGTCACGACCAACGTTCTCCAGCCTGTGCGGGCCAACGCCAGCGCCAACGCGGCCGCGGAGGTCGTCTTCCCGACGCCGCCGCCCCCAGCGCAGACCAACACGATAGGCATCTTGGCGCTCACGCGGCCCCCTCTTCCTCGAACCAATCTGCGACCTCGGACGCACTCGGATCGACGGGAGAACGGGGCAAGATGACGGGACGCAGCCGGTCGTCCCCCAACACCTCAGCGATGGCGTGCTGTCCCTGCTCACGTGCCGCCGAGCGCACCTCCAGCGTCTGCGCGAGTGCGTGTGCCGGCGCCCTGAGGCTCTCTGGCCCTGTTTCGGCGAGTCGCTTGGCGTCCCTCAACGCGTCGTCCGAGATGACCTCGGGCATGCGGTTGATCACCAATCGATCGGTCTCCAGCCCGACCTCTTCGAGCATCGAGTGGCAGAGCTCCACGGTCTCCTTCAACACCAAGCGCTCAGGCAGCGTCACGACGACGATGGAACACTTGCCCGGCGCGATGAGATCCTCAGCGACCTTGTCCACCAGGCGGCGGAACGGTCCCGGGGTCGTGATCGCAGCCACCTGTGAGGGCACGCGCAACCAAGCCAAGCCGTGGCCTGTAGCGGGCATGTCTACGACCACGCGACAGTCAGGGTATTGTTCGACGATCTGGCGCACGGTCTCGAGCATGGCCAGCTCACGAATCCCAGGCGCAGCCCGCAGCAGGCGCCGCATCGCGAAGTTCCCCAAGACCAAGCGCGACAGCATCGCCGAGTGAAAGAGCGGGCCCGCCGCACGCGACACCGCGTGGTCGGGATCGATGACCACATGTTCGACGAGGTGGCGATAGGCCCCCAACGCTCGCTCGCCGCATTGGCCATCGCCAAACTCGATGAACACAGCCTTCTGGCCGCTGCGTGTCGCAGAGACCGCAAGCCCGGCGGCGACCGAGGTCTTCCCGACGCCGCCCTTGCCTGTGACCAACACGGCGCGAGCCAAGGGGCGGAATCTCACGGATGTCTGCGGGTCACTGCCTGTCACTCATCGCTCGTTCTTAGGGGCCGACCATCGCTCGGACGTGGGACTTCGGCTTCGTTGGCCGCGACGCGGTATTGCTGGTCAGAATGCCGCCGGCACTCCCCTCGGCTCTCTCCCGACTCTTCGAGAGACCCGCAAAGCGAAGGCGTACCATGCCATTGTCGGCCACCGCTGTCGACGCGCGAGGGACCACGATCGCGCACATCGCCCGTCGTGTAAGAGAGACCGCGAGGCCACGTTCCTCTGCCGTCTCACCCTCGACCTCGAGGCGTTGAGCCTCGACGTCGAGGCGTTGAGCCTCGACCCCTCCACTGTGGAGACCGCCATGCTCCGACCTCGCACGCTGCTCGCTCTTCTTCTCCTCTCCATGTCCCTGCTTGGTTGCGGACCCAGTCTCGACATCGAACGGGACCCCAACGGCGCCAGTGGCCCCGACGGTCAGCGCCTTGGGGCGATCCAGGTCCCGACCAACCGCACGGTCATCGACCACGTTGACCTCAGCGCAGGCGACATGACCGACTGGAAATACTTCGACCTTCCGACGCGCTCCTTCGTCGAGCTCGTCATCGCCTTCGACACCGTCGAGGCCGCTGGGACGGTGATTATCCGCGACGCCATGGGTATGCAGCTCGCCCGCGTCGACTGCAGCGGCGAGCCCAAGCTGCAGACCGCGTTCCGGGCCGACGGCGGCCTCTACTACGTGGAGGTCTTCGTCGAGGAGGGCGGAAGTTCTTACACCCTAGAGATCAACACCGAGCCCGCCATCTGATTCGTAGGGGCGGCCGGCGGCCGCCCGACTGGCCACGTGGCGTCGTAGGGGCGGCCGGCGGCCGCCCGACTCAATGGACGGTCGGTGTGCCCCGGAGCTGCTTCGTCAGCCAGACAGAAAGCGGCTCCTGGGTGGACTGCGGCATCACCAAACTGCGCATGAGGTGCAGCCCTACAGGCACCTCCCACTGTTCTCCAGCGCCGATGAGGCGAAGAGAGGGCGGCGTGTGGTTGCGACCCTCCAACGTGCGACACAGCGCCCACTGCACCTCGACGTCGTTGGAGACTTCGGTGGCGACGACGCCGACAAAGTCACAGAGCGCCTGGAAGAGCAGTGGCGGGATCCAGCGCACACCTGCGGCCTGGTCTTGGCTGACGAGCTCGACGAAGCGGTCAAGGCTCTCGAGGTCAGGTTGGAGATTCACCCGAAAGAGGGCGTCCGCATAGACAGCAAAGAGCCGCGAAGGCCCGCCCGGCGTGGCTCCCCACACGTCGGCGCCCATCTTCTCGGACATCTCCTGGTTGATGTTTTCCAGCGCGGTGTCAGGCCGGTGCAGCTCGACTCGCCAGCTCGACACTGGGTTGGGCGGGATCGCGAGCCCGAAGGTGGCTGCGTCTTCGGCGAGCACCTTCATGGCCGGCGCCAGGTGAGTCTCCTCGCCGCTGCCGTAAGGTGTGAAGCCCAGCTGCGCCAATCCACCGGCGATCCCCTGAATCTCGTCGAACACGAAGAGTCGAACGCCCGCCCGATGTCGGTTGACCTCCTCGCGCATCATGGGCGGCGAGCTCAGAGAGGAGAGCAGAGTCGCTTCGAAGACGGGCTTGAGCTGCTCGTGCAGTCGGCGCGCGCCGCCTGGATTTTGCCAGCAAGACAGCAGCCATTCGAAGCCGGCGCTGGTTCGCAGTTCGAGAACACGAGGGTGAATGTGAGGGTGTTCGATGTTCATGGGTGAGCCGCCAGCTCGTTGCAAACTACCGCTGGCCAAAGTCGCTCGAGACGCGACGCAAAACGAGAGAGCTGTCCGTGTTAAGTATCGCCGTTTCGAGAGGTCGTCGAGCGGCCGATGAAGAGCACCTCGGCAGCGGACACAAACGAAAGAAGTAAGGGACGAGAAAAGAAACGCAAGGCCGCCGCCAAAACACCCAGTTGGACTCTCGGAGAGTCGTGGAACTCTTCAGGAGAGTGGGCTGTTACCCTTCAGGAGAGTGGGCTGTGACTCACCAGGAGAGTTTAACTCATAAAGCCGCGAAGGTTCAGTGTTCTGGCCGGTGCGGGCGTTTCTGGTGAGTATGAGTCTGGAGCTTTGGAGTGGTGATTGAGAGTCACTCTCGCGGCGATTCATGATGACTGTGAGTGTTCAATCGCAACGGTCGAACCAGCCATCCGCACAGGCCCGTTTCCGCAGCTCTTTGGCCTTCGCCTCGTCCTTCGGCCCGCCGATCCCCGCCACCAATAAGTCGGCTAAGTCTCCGCAAGCCAAAGTCTCGCCGCTGCCGCACGCCCGCTCCAGGAGCTGGTGTGCCCTCTCGAACTGGGGCGGCTCGGCGTCGCGCATCATCCAGGCCAAGTGCGTGCAGGCATACATGAAACGGTTGTTGCACCCCTTCTCGTACATCTCCGCGGCCTTGGTCTCGTCGCGCCCTACACCGACCCCGAAGCGCAGGATCGAACCCAACGTGTCGCAGGCCTGCGCATGAGCCACAGCGCAGGATTGTTCCAAGAGCTGCACGGCGCGGTAGGGTTCCGACTCCAACACCATGTTGGCCAAGTCGAAGCAGGCGTCCTTTTGACCGCTGGAACAGCTCCGCTCGAGGATCCCTAGCGCCTTCTCGAGATGGACTGGCGTGCCGATGCCCACACGGTAGGCGAGCGCTTGATGGTAGCAGCCAGTCAAGTTCTCTTTGGCGCAGGCTTGTTCGAGCATCGAGAAGGCCAAGACCTCGTCGCGCTCGACGCCGTAGCCGTCCTGCAGGAGCAGAGCGAGCTCCACGCAGTCGCCCGAGTTCCCGGCATCACAGGAGGTGAACTTCAGCCAGGCAGGCTGCTCGGCGACGAGGCAGTGCGTGGCCGTGGGAATGGTCTGGTCGGGACAGGAGGGCACTCCGATGCACTGGTTTCGAGACTCGGACCAGGCCTGCTCGGGCCAGCAGCAGTGAAGCTCGTCGGGCCGTACCTTGCCAGCACCACAGGGCGGCAGCGAGCAGAGCTGTTTGGCCGAGTTCACGAGGTACCCCTCTGGGCAGCTCTTGGGCTCACCGACGCAGCGCTCGCCATTCCAAGCTTGCCCGTCCCAACAACAGTGGCCCTGGGTGTCGACCGTGACGCTCTTCCCTTCGATGCACGCGCTCTCCTGGATGACCTCCGCGACAGGTTCCTCGCTTCGCGGCAGCAAAAAGAACACTCCGACCGCGATGGCCCCCAACAGCGGCAGCGCGAGAATCGCCAGCCCTCTGCCGCGGCGCGGAGCTGCCTCGTGCGTCACGGCCTCCGCCGGCGTGGCGCGCTGGTCGGCCCGCAGTGTCGCCAAAGTCTTGAGCTGCACGGCGGCGTCTGGGTCGATGGTGTCGGCCAGCTCGATGGTCTCGGTGGACGAGAAGGGGTTGGCTTCTCCTTGAATGGTCTCCTGTCGAGTCGGCATCTGGATTTTGCGGAGCGTCATGTGCGCCGCGTCGATCCCTTCGAGGTCACTGAGCGCTTCGTCGGCGGACTGGTATCGCAGCGCGGCTGTCTTGGCCGTCGCCCGACTCAGCACGTGCTGCAGCGGAGTGCCTGTGAGGGCCTCTGGGAGCTCCACCGGCTCTGGCGAGAGCTGCTGGAAGATGGCGCTGGCGACCGAGGTCGCGGACACCACTGGCCGCCCGGTCAGGCACTCGATGAAGATCAGGCCCCAGGCGTACACGTCGCTCTGCGGCGTCACCATCCCTTCGAGCTGCTCGGGGGCCATGTACGCCGGCGTTCCGTGAATCTGACCGGTCTGCGTCAAAGTCACGAAGTCCTGGCCGCGCGCGTCCTCGACCAAAGTCGCGATGCCGAAATCGAGGACCATCGCGTTTCGCCGCTTCGTGCGGTCGACCATGATGTTCTGGGGCTTGAGGTCCCGGTGCACGATGCCCAACCCATGCGAGGCGGCCAGCGCCTCCAGCACTTGGGTCATCAGTCGGACTGTCTCCGACAAGCTCAGCGCCCCGCCGTGCAGCAGAAGCTCGGCCAGCTCATCGCCCTCGATGTACTCCAGCACGGTGAACAGTTGCTTTTCGTGCTCGCCAGAGTCGATGAGCCGGACGACGTTGGGGTGCTTGAGCTGCGCGATGAGCTCCATCTCTCGTCGAAACCGCGCGATCTCCTTCGAGGGGTCGCCCGACGAGAGGAGCTTGCCTGGCAGCATGAGCTTGATGGCGACCGCCTGGCCCGTAGAGATTTGTCGCGCGCGATACACCACGCCGAAGCCGCCTTCGCCGATCCGGTCTAGGATCTCGTAGCGGCCCTCGAGCACACTCCCCGTTTTCAACCCCTTGTCGTCCATCTGTCGGTCCCTCGCGCGCTAGATTACTGCGCCGCCGCACACTCGTCACGGCGTCGGAAAGGCGCCAACCTGGTTTCCCTTGGCAAGCGGCATGACCTCGGCGACCATGGCGCGTCCCTTTCCCTAGGAGCGCTTGTGAGCCCAGATTCAAAAATGGCCGAGGTCGTCGTCATCGGCGCCGGCACTGCTGGCGCCGCCGTGGCCCTGCTGTGCGCAGAGCGCGGCATGGAGGTCCTCTGCTTGGAGCGCAACGCGCTGGATTCGGCCGGCGCGCACTGGGTCAACGACGTCGATCCGCGTGCCTTTGACGAGGCTGGCATCGCGCGACCCGGTGACGGGGAGTGCCTACACCAGCTGCACGCCATGACGGTGGTCGCCGGCTTTGGGCCGCATCGGGTCGTGGCTCACGGCCTGGAGCTCTGCGAGGTCGACATGACAGCCCTAGTGGACCGGCTGCAGTCGCTCGGCCGCGCTGCCGGTGCGCGCTTCATGTCCAATGTGGAGGTGCGCGGGCTCGAGGCCGACCGGCTCGACACCAGTGAAGGGACGATTCGAGCGCGTTTTGTCGTCGACGCCTCCGGGCTCAACGGCGTGCGCCTCCTCGACCTCCCGCGCGTGCCTCGCAACCACCTCTGCGT
This sequence comes from Deltaproteobacteria bacterium CG_4_9_14_3_um_filter_63_12, assembly GCA_002789955.1. Taxonomy (GTDB): domain Bacteria; phylum Myxococcota_A; class Bradymonadia; order UBA4248; family UM-FILTER-63-12; genus UM-FILTER-63-12. The sequence goes on from PFUG01000261.1 coordinate 15,644, forward strand.
CGCGGCCCAGGGAGTCTACGAGCTCGCCAACCTTGGAGCGGCCGAGAGCTTCTTCGTCGAACACGGAGGCGAGCTCGGCGAAACCCTCTGCTTCACCGGGTTCGAGGGCGGCTACTCGATCTTGCGGGCGGGCATCACCGCCGGTGGATTGCACTTGCTGACCGGGTCGATCCCTGCCCGTGGTTATCGCTCCGGCAAACAGATTCTCGACGACTTCGTGGCCGAGCACCCATGGATCGGCCCGCGCCTCAAAGGTGGCGCCCGCGCCATCCCCATCCGGCGCCCCTACGATCTCCTCGCTCGCGGCGATGTCGCCAGCATCGGCGACGCGGCTTGTCAGGTCTTTCCTGCACACGGTTCGGGCATCGGCGCAGGCCTCATCGCCGCCCGAATGTTGGCCGACGCGCTCGCCGAGGGAAAGGGACCCGAGGGCTACGGCGTCCGATGGCAGCGCGCCCACGGCGGACGCTTCGCCGCCTACGACGTCTTTAGGAGGGTCTCGGAGGACTTCTCCCTCGAGCAGCTCGAAACCCTCATCGAGAGCGAAATCATGGATCCCGCGTCGGTGAGCTTCGGGCTGCAGCAATCGCTCCCGTCGCTGTCGCCCAAGGAGATGCTGAAGAAGGCCCGCAACGCCGTTCGCGCCATGCCCCTGGCGCTGACCCTCGGCGCCATGTCGGCCAAGATGGCGGCGGTCTTGGCGCTCTACAAAGCCTACCCGAGCGACCCAGCGCGCCTCGAGCGGTGGTCAGGGCTGGTCTCGTTGCTCTTTGGCGACCCTCGCGATATTCGCCGCGGCAACTAAACCGGTCGGAACCCCCGTCGGGCCAGGCCCGCCCCTCGGTCGCATCGGCCTGACAAGAACCAGAACGGCGGGACCGCCCGCGAGCCACGGGAGAATGTTCAGTGAAGCTCTTCGACTCACACGCCCACCTGACCAAGGCGACCTACGGCGACGCCGTCGGGGCGGTCATCGAACGCGCGGCCGCTGCCGGGGTCGAGACCATCACGACCATCGGCTCGTTGGGCTCCCTGGAGGCCTGCCAGGAGGCCGTCGACCTGGCCGGCGCCTACACGAACCTTTGGGCCACGGTCGGCATCCACCCCCACCACGCCGAGCGCTGCGACGAGCAGGCCTTCCAGGTCATCGAAGCGCACTGTGCCCACGCGAAAGTGCGCGCGGTGGGGGAGACGGGGCTGGACTTCCACTACATGAAGAGCCCGAAGGCCACGCAGATAGAGGTCTTCGCGCGTTTCATCGACCTCGCCAAGCGCGTGCGCCTGCCCATCATCGTGCACAATCGAGAGAGTGATGGCGCCTGTCTCGAGGTCTTGCGCTCAGAAGCCGCCCACGAGGTCGGCGGGGTGATCCACTGCTTCTCGACCTCTTGGTCCATGGCCAGTCAGTGCCTGGACATAGGCTTCATGATTTCTTTCAGCGGCATGCTGACCTTCAAGGGCGCCCAAGAGCTGCGGGAGGTGGCGCAAAAGGTGCCGCTGGAGCGGCTGATGCTCGAGACCGACTGCCCCTATCTGGCGCCCACGCCCCACCGCGGCAAGACGAACGAACCCGCCCTCATGGTGCAGACCGCGCTGCAGCTCGCCCAAGTGCGCGGCATGGCTCCCGACGCGCTGGCCGAGGTGCTGACCGCGAACACGAAGCGGTTCTACGGCATTGAGTAGCTCTATTCGTCGCGGCGCTGGGCAGCCTCCTCGATCATCCGGCGGCCTTCGGGCGTGATCTCCGCCCACAAGGTGCGGTTGCCTGATGAGAGCTCGCTGAAGAGCGGGGGCTTGGTGTGGTCGAGGTAGATGCGTCGCAGCCGGCGAGGATCGACGTAGCGGCCGAAAACGCTGTGCGTGACGACGCCGTTCTCGATGACGTAGACCTTGTTGTAGTGCGGCGTGCACTTGTAGACCCAGGTGTAGTCCAGGCGAGCGTAGGAAGCCGGCTCGGCGGGGGCTGGGTCGATCTCTTTGGGCGTCGGCTCAGGCGTGGAGAGCAGTGGCAGGAGATCCCTGTAGACCTTGCGATAGAGCTCCTCGACAAACGTCTTCTCACCCGCGAGCTCGACCGAGAACTGCTGAAGATTGAGCCGGAATTTGGTGTACTCTTTTTCTTCCATCTCACTTCACCAAGGAAGCAGCGCACCTGTCGATGGCCAAGACGCCTGCCGCGGGCCCCTTTCACCGGAAAGTGGAAGGCCGAGCCGCTAGAAGTGGACGTAGCATGGCGCAAGCCAATGGGGCAAGCAAGGGACACCTGGCGAGCCCACACGGACCCTCACGGGAAGGATGCGGACACAGACAGGGTTGTGCACTATCCTGTCTTTTGGCACAGCCCTCGAATTCACCCTCAAGACCGGGATCGCGTTGACGAAATCGAACAAGAAGAAGTTCCGCATCTCTCTCTTCGACGTGTTGGGGGTGGTCGCCGTCCTGGTCATGGTCTGGAGTCTGTACTCGCTCGTGCGACGCTACGGCACTGGCTTCGGCGAGCTCGACATCGAGGTGACTCAAGACGAGCTCGAAGCGGGCTTTCGAGAGGGCTATGAGTACCACAGTCTCTATCTAGGGGCTGCAAAGGTCGGCACGCTGCGCAGCGAACGACGCCGCAACGTGGGCGGCGGATACCGAATGACCACCGAGATGGAGCTCAGCGTCTCCACCGGCCTCTTCACTCAGCGGACCCGCAGCAATTTGGTCGCCGACCTCGACGCGGAGTTTCGCCTCAGCTCCTTCCAACTGGACATGAGTGGCGGGGTCCTCAACCTCTCCCTCGAGGGGCGCTGGGACGGTGAGGCCATTGTGGTCACGGGGCTGCCTGGGGATTCGAGCGCCCGGCGCTTCGAGTTGCCCGAGCCCCCCCTGATCATGCCCAGCCTCCGCCCCGTTCTCATGCGTCGGAACTTACGCGAAGGGGACCGACTCTCCCTGAGCTACTACGATCCCATGAGCCAGGCCCCCGTGGCGGTGGACATCGCCTTCATTGGCCACGAGAACATCGAGCTGATGGGGCGCACCGTCGAGGCCTTCCATTTCGAGGAGATCGCGCTGGGGCACCGCAACCAAGTCTGGGTCAACGCCCTGGGAGAGGTGCTGATCGAGGAGCTCCCCATGGGCTTCAAGGCGGTCCGAGAACCCGAAGCCGAGGCGCGTTACGGCCTCAACCGTGGCGAGTCAGAGGAGCCACCGCACATCACCAGCCAGGTGCTCGACCAGGTCGTCGACAACGACCTGCAACGGCCTCGCTGGACCAGCGCCCACCTACAGTTGCGTGCGCCGGGTGGATTGGTCTTGCCAACCGACGAGCAAGCCGTGCGCAAGCTGCAGGAGGACGTCATCGCCGTCGACATCACGCGCGCCAAGGAGCTCCCCAAGGCTGCGCGGCTCCAGCCCCGAGAGCTCGAGAAGCTGGGGGCCTATTTGGTGGACACCCTGACGCTCCAGAGCAGCTCGACCGCCGTGCGGATCGTGTCCCGGGAGGTCATGGAGCGCGCCGAGCGGTCGACTTGGGACACCCTTCGCGTCGATCAGCGCGTCGACGCCTTGGTGAGCTTCGTGGCGACAGACCTCGAGCTGGTCAAAGGCTCCCAGGAGCGCTTCGAGAGCTCCGAGGGAGTCCTCGACGCCAGACGCGGCAGCGCGCTGGGCAAGGCCTACGCGTTGGTCGCGCTGCTGCGGGCACAGGGAATTCCGAGCCGGTTGGTGCACGGCATGGTGCTCGTGGGCAGCTCCCTCGTTCGCCATGTGTGGGTCGACGTCTACCTGAATCAATGGGTCGATGTGGACCCCACCTTCGGGCAATCCCCCGCAGACGCAGGCCACATCAGGCTCGGTGAGGGCGGGCAGGTCGAGCGCTTCTTCGCACAAGGCGTGATGACCGGCGTCGAGCTGCTGCAGGCCGAGGGCAAGTAAGATGGGCGGAAACGACAGGAGCAACGAATGATTCGACTCGTCGGAGTCTCGAAACGATACGGAAACTTCAACGCCGTCGCCAACCTCGATATCGAGGTGCAAAAGGGCGAAGTGTTCGGCTTTCTCGGGCCCAATGGAGCCGGCAAGACCACCACACTGAGGATGCTCACCGGCCTCATTCAGCCCACCACCGGAGAGATCTTCATCGGTGGCTTCGACGTGCGAAAAGAGGCCCTCGAAGCCAAGAAGATCATGGGCTACATCCCCGATCGACCCTACCTCTACGAGAAGCTCACCGCCTTCGAGCTGATGCGCTTCGTCGCCGGCCTCAATCGGCTCGTCCGCACCGACGCCGCCACCCGCATTCCAGCGCTGCTCGAGCAGTTCGGACTCGCCGAGTGGAGCGACACCCTCGTCGAGAACTACTCGCACGGCATGAAGCAGCGCCTGGTTTTCGCCGCCGCGCTCCTGCCTCGCCCGAGCGTCCTCGTTGTCGACGAGCCCATGGTGGGCCTCGATCCACAGGGCATGCGCCTGGTCAAAGGGGTCTTCATCGACCTCTGCAGAGACGAAGGCATGACCGTCTTTCTCTCGACCCACACCCTCGAAGTCGCCGAAGAGGTCTGCCAACGCATCGCCATCCTGCACCGTGGCGAGGTCGTCGCCATGGGGAATATGGCCACCCTGCGAGCCGCGACGAAAGCCGGGGACGGCCGCTTGGAGGAGGTGTTCTTCGAGCTGACCGAGACCCAAGGCAACGACGTGACCACCCAGGAGGCGTCCTAATAATGACCGAGTCCCCTCGCACCGAGCAGATGCCTGGCGTGAGCCATCTCCTCTACGCGAAGTGGTGTCAGCTCAAGAACCTGCCCCGCAGCAAAGCGGACGGCGGCGTGCTGCGAGCGCTCCTCTTCATCGCCCTCGGGGGCGCAGTCTGGGCCATGTTCTACGGGGCGAGCCACTGGTTCTTCGTCAAGACGATCGCTCTGGAGCCCTTCGGCGAGATCCTGGTCCGCAAGCTCCTGAGCATGACCTTCATGGTCATCTTCTCGGTGCTCCTCTTCAGCAGCATCATCCAGGCGTTCTCGACCTATCTTCTGTCCGACGAGCTGCGCTTCATCCTGCCCTATCCTGTGCCGCCAAACGCCCTCTTTAGCGCCCGCTTTCTGGAGACCGCGTTCTACTCGTCGTGGATGGTCTTGCTCTTCGGGTTGCCCGTATTCATCTCGGCCGGCGTCGTGTTCCGCTCTCCAGTGAGCTACTACCTCTGGCTGATGTGTGTGTTCGTCCCGCTGATCCTGATTCCGCCGGCCTTGGCGGTGCTGGTCGTGCTGTTTCTGGCGAACACGTTTCCTGTTCAACGGGCGCGCGAAGTGCTCATCGGCCTCGGCGTCGTGTTCTTCATCGGCGCCTTCATCGTCATTCGCCAGCTGCAGCCGGAGAAACTCTTCAACCCTGGCCAGTTCGGCAACACGATGGAGTTCTTCAGCTCCTTGCAGACCCCTGGGCGCTACTGGCTGCCTTCCACGTGGGCCATCGAGGTGCTGCACCCTTACCTGCGCTCGGACACCGACATTCCGCTCGATGTCTTGCACCTGTCCTGTCTCTACGGCACCGCCTTCGGGGCGTACTTCATCGCCGCTTGGGCCTATCGGCTCCTCTATCGGCGAGCCTACTCGCGCGCCCAGCAGGGGCGGCACTCGGACTACCAGCTCGAGCGACAGAGGGATGGTCTTGGAGGTGCAGGCAAGAGCCGCGCGCGGCGCCGTCTGCAGGCCTGGTCGCAACGCATGAGCCTGAGGGCGGGCCGAATGGGTCCGGTGTTGGCCATCGCCCGTAAGGACGCCATCGTCTTCACCCGCGACGCCGTGCAGTGGTCGCAGATTCTGCTGCTGATTGGGCTGGTTGTCATCTACCTCGTGAACTTCCAATACATCGGTGCCATCGGCAAAGGTGGCATCTTCGGCCCCATCGGCATCCACTTCCTGAACTTTGGGCTGAATGGATTCTTGGTCGCCGCCGTGTCGGTGCGCATCGTTTTCCCCGCGGTGAGCCTCGAAGGGCGCGCCTTTTGGCTCATCCGCCGCTCGCCCATCGGCCTGCCCCGATACCTCCTCGCCAAATGGTTGGGGCACACCCCGCACATGCTGCTGCTCGCCGAGGGGTTGACCATCAGCTCACACCTCATGTCCGGGACGCCGCTCTGGCTGACCTTGAAGAGCGTGGTCGTCATCTTCTTCTTGGTCGTCTCGTTGACCGGGCTCGGCGTCGGTGTCGGCGCGCTCTTCCCGCGGTTCAACTCCGACAACGCCGCGAAGATCGCCACGGGCTTTGGCGGTGTTCTGTTCATGGGGGCGTCTTTGATGCTGACCCTCGGTGTCATCATCATCGACGCCTATCCCACGTTCTTCCTGCTCAAGCGCTCACTGGGATTCTCGAGCGACCTGCCTCCCTATTTCTGGCTCAAGGCGGGCGCTTCATGGAGCGCAATGCTGCTTCTCTGCCTGGGTTCCCCAGCGTTGGTCATCTGGTTGGGGGCTCGAAAGCTCGCCAAGGCGTGATCGAACTGTCATAGGGCGCGAGAAGCCATCTGGGACCTGGCATTTCGGTCGCGCTGATGACCATGGGCACGCCGGCACTCGACCTCAGGGATGGTGGACAGGCGAGCGAACGCACCGGTGCTCTAGAAGGCGGGGCGCAGGCCGCTCGCCGGGTGGCAACTCTAGTAGCCACACGAGGGGATCCCCTGACATTGATGTCGTGATTCCAGTTCTGGCAGCTCGGCCCGCCCTCTACGGTTCCACCGTGGGCGCACTAAAAGGTATTTTGTATTGAGGTGTTGGCGACGCTCCGCGGCGGATGAGGAGGTCCGTGGCACACCCGTTGCACTATCTCTCCTCGCTGGCGAAAGCCGACACCTTGAATCGAGCACCCAATCCTGTTCGACTGCTCCACTGACACTGAATCTCCCGCTGACTCTCTTCTGGAACCGAAACCCGAAAGACCACTGGAACTCACACTCCGTTCACACTCGACAGCTCAAGCAGAACTCACGCTCAAACACCTCCTCCTCTGCTGAACCTCCTCATCACGCCGCCACGACCGCTCCTCCGAACGCAGAACCGATTTTTGATACAGGATTGAAGGATAAGAAGGGCCGGGGAATTCCCCGGCCCTTTTTTTTGGCGCGCTTCGGCGCGGGCGTGGCCGCCATGTCTCCCTCGGCGGTGCTGCTCCGCCAAGAACACCCCAGCAACCCACTCCATGGTCTCGAGGGGCACCAACGTCGGCCCCGCGACCGCGTCGTAGCCGAAACTGCGCCAGCAGGTCACTTCATCGTCGGCGTGCAGCGCGCAGGTTCGCCCGTCGAAGCTGGTGCGGATGAACTCGACCGGCGACTCTCATGCGTCTGGGCGCCGGAAAATCTATCTACTGAGTCGCTTCGTTAGGGCTCGCGCAGAAAGAACTGCCGGTCTCTGACCGATCCATCCCATCTGCCTGCGTTGCTCGTCCTCGACGTAGCGGTGCTACGCCTCGTCCTCGCGCCTTGGCAGGTTGCCCTTGATGATGATGTCGGTGTGCGGCGTATCGAATACGGGCACAAGGTCTGTGTCACCGCAGGCTCTGGGCTTGTCACTGATTCCTGGCTCTTGAAGGGGAATCCCGCTGA
>PFUG01000261.1:23252-23590 GCA_002789955.1 Deltaproteobacteria bacterium CG_4_9_14_3_um_filter_63_12
CACTGATTCCTGGCTCTTGAAGGGGAATCCCGCTGACTCAACGTTGACTGTCCAAGCTGTAGAGCGGCACATCGAGCGATATGGCAAGGTGCCTTCTGAATTCGCCGCCGATGGCGGATTCACCTCGCGCAAAAACCTCCAGACATTGAAAGAGGAGCTTGAGGTTGGGGAAGTCGCCTTCAGCAAGCGACGCGGGATCGCCATCGAGGACATGTCCTCCTCCATCGACACCTACAAGCGCCTCTACAATTTCCGGGCTGGTGTCGAGGCGGTTATCTCGTTTCTCAAGCGAGGAGTCGCTCTCCGGCGCTGTCCGATGAAGGGTTGGGAGGGGTTCG
>PFUG01000013.1:0-5714 GCA_002789955.1 Deltaproteobacteria bacterium CG_4_9_14_3_um_filter_63_12
CGGACTATCAGTCCGGAGTCCGGAGCCCGGAGTCCGGAGCTGGCTCCTGCAGCCCGTCGGACTTCAGCAGCGTTCCGTGCAGCAACCGACCGAAGCTCCAGACTCCAGACCCCAGACTGTTCCAGAATCCAGGCCCGGACCGGCTCGTCGGACCGATTCGAACAGCCGTATCAGTCCGGTGGCTGGTCTGAAAGCCGAACCTCACTCGATCTCGTAGCGCTTGAGCTTGTCGTAGAGCGTGCGCAACCCGATCCCCAAGTTCTCTGCGGCCTTTTTGCGGTGCCCGTCGACGGCTTCCAAGGCGGTGACGATGGCCTCGCGCTCTAAGTCGGCGAGGGTGCGGCTGCCACCGCTCGACTCTCCATGCGCCGCGGCTACGAAGGCCGCGGCGGGGGGCGAGGCGAAGAGGGAGGCGTCGAGCAGCAGCCCGTCGGCCAGGATCGCGGCGCGCTCCAGCGCGTTGAGCAGCTCTCGCACGTTGCCCGTCCAAGGGCTGCGGGCGATGACGTCCTTGGCCTCATCGTCGAGCTCCAGTCCAGGCCGGCCCAGGTTTTTCGCCACCCGCGCCAGCAGATGCTCTGCCAGCGGCAAGAGGTCTTGGGTGCGCTCCCGCAGCGGCGGCAACGAGATGGGAAAGACCGCCAGCCGATGATAGAGGTCCTCGCGAAAGCTGCCATCGGCGATCATCGGGCGCAGGTCTCGGTTGGTGGCCGCGAGCCAGCGCACGTCGACCTCGATCGTCAGGGAGCCGCCGACGCGCTCGAAGCTGCGTTGCTCGAGCACCCGCAACAGCTTGGCCTGCAGCTCTGGCTTCATCTCACCGATCTCGTCGAGGAAGAAGGTGCCGCCGTATGCCAGCTCGATGCGTCCCCGCCTTCGGGCCGTGGCGCCGGTGAAGGCGCCCTTTTCGTGGCCGAAGAGCTCGCTCTCGAGCAACGTCTCGGAGAGCGAGGCGCAGTTCACGGTGACGAAAGCCCCGTCGGCTCTCGGGCTGAGCTGATGCAGTCGACGCGCCGCGACCTCCTTGCCAGTTCCCGACTCGCCCAACAACAACACCGTCGCCTTGGTCGCCGCCACCTTCTCGATGGCATGGACCACGGGCGCCATGACAGGGTCGCCGTAGGAGAGCGGGTCGGCCGTGTGTTCGTCGCGCTGCGAGCGGTCCTGCAGAGCCAACAAGCTCCTACGTTCTAGGGCCCTGGCCACCAGCAGCCGCAGCTCGGTCGGGCCGCTGATGGGTTTCTGCAGGTAGTCGAAAGCGCCCGACTTCATGGCGTCCACCGCCGTCGAGACCGAGCCGAAAGCCGTCAGCACGATGACCTGCAGCTCTGGCTGCCTGGTGCGGGCGAGCTTGAGGAGCTCGAGCCCGTTGAGCCCAGGCATGCGGATGTCGGTGAGCATGACGTCGAAGCTTTGGGTCGACACCAGCCGCGCCCCCTCGACGCCGTCGGGTGCCTGGGTGACGCGGTGGCCCTCCATCTCCAGGGCCTCTGCGAGAAACGAGCGCAACCCCTCTTCGTCGTCGACAACCAGGATGTGAGCCATGTCTAGGCGCCCGCTGCTGTGCCGCCGTCGATGGGGAACCTGCGGTTCACTACGACGAAGGCCGTGTAGGTGATGGCGTAGGCGCCGACCACGTCGATGGTGTAGTGCAGATGCGCCAAGAACACCGTGCAGACCACGAAGAGGTGCCCCGCCAAGGCCAGCCAACGCAGCCTCGGCTTGGACCAGCAGTAGAGCAAGAGCAGAAACGTTGTCGATGTGTGGCCCGAGAAGAAGAGGTCTTTGGTCAGGTAGATGTTCGGCGCGTCACCGAGCAAGGCGCCAACGGGGTTGACCAAGGCCCACCAGGCGTGGGTCGCCGTCGCCATGCTCATCCCTGCGTTCACGTCCTCGCCCACCACCGGCCCCAAGCCGGTCATCAGGATGCACACGCCGCGGACCAGGCTGAGCACGCCTCCCAAGTACAGGAAGTGCAGAAAGCGGTGACGATCCAAGCGCCACAACCACAACGCCGGCGGAAAGTAGGCCAGCAGCCACAGCCCGTAGTTGTGGTCGGCGACCCACTTGGTGTAGGGGACCACGCACAGCACGCTGTCGGGCAACTTGGGCGCGGCCCGCATCTCGTTGAGCATGGCCAGCCCGAGCATCAACGAGTGGGACAGATAGCGCCACACCAAGGCCACCCAGACGCGGTCGAAGAAGCTTCTGCGCCGCCCGGCGTCGCCCTTCAAGTCGTCGCTCCCAGGCTAACGATGCGCACTCCGACCTGGCCTTCGAGCTCGACCAGCTCGCCGCGCCCAATGGTCCGGTCGGCCACGCGCAAGAGCACGGCCTCCCCGATGGGAACGCCCAGATCGACGAGGTCTCCGGCGCGCAACGCCGTCAACTCTGCGGCCGTGAACGACTTGCGCGCCAACTCGACGCTCAGCTCGATGGGAGCGGCCTCGATGGCTCGCTCCAAGGACTCACGCTGCGATTCCATGTTCTCCTTCTCTCGTCGGGGTCGCGACGCTCGCTCTTCGAGGTCCAACGATACGGTCCAGGTGCCTTCTGGGTCTTGCATCTCGAGGACGATGAATGCGCTCGCCGCCGCCTCGTTTTCCGGGTGCAGACGACCAAAGAGCCGCCAGGGTGCCCGGGCCTCGGCTCCGAGGAGCAAGACGTCGCCTAGGTCCAACGTCTGCAGGGTTGCGAAGTCGAGCGGCAAGGGCTCGAGCTCGAACACCCAGACGATGCACTCGGCGAACGGCCCAGAGACCGGTCGACCCCTCTCGACTGCCCACTTCGAACGCGCTTGATGCCAGGAGGCGAGCGAGCTCCGCTCGACCAACACGTCGAGCTCTCCTCGGCGTGCGAACTCGCCGGTCCCGGCCCGCAGCTCCAAGGTCAGCCGCAGGAGTAGGTCATCATCTTCGAATTCTCTGTTCCCAAGACGCAGGGCGTTATCGCCCCAAACTAGGCGAGAGTTGAGTGGCCTCGCCGTCGGCACCGACATGGCCTCGGCGAGCAGCGCCGTGAGGGCGGCGCCTTCGACCTCGTGCAAGGGCTGCATGCCGTCGCGGCCGCTGCCGAGCAGGGCGCTGGCCAGGGCTCGCACCGTGGGGCCGTCGAAGCACCAGACGACGTCGAGCTCGTCCCACCTCATCAGGACGCGATAGCCGCTGGGATCGACGCCAGCGCCGTAGAAGTCGCCGGCCAAAATCGGAGGCTGAGAGCGCAGCGCGGTGAGCTCCAGGTCGCCGCCGTGGCGGAGCATTTCGCCGCGCAGAGCCTCGACGAAGAGGCCGACCGCTTCGCGCAAGGGGCGCAGCTCGAGCTCGCTGCGCTCGGCGTGGGGCCAACGTTCGTAGGGGAAGGGGCGAGCCTGGCGCATCAGCGGGTCCGGAGGGTGAGGTCGTCGATGAGCGCCGTTCCGCGGGTCGTGAGCAGCACGAGCACGACTTCGGCGACGCGCTCGGGGGCGAGCATCCCTTTGCGTTTGACGAGGGGATCGGCGCGGTCCCAGAACTCGGTGTCGACGCCGGCGCCGGCGGGGGAGACGCAGCTGACGCGGATGTTGTAGCGGGCCAGGTCGATGCGCAGCGCCTCGGAGAAGCCCTGCACGCCGAATTTGGCGGCGGAGTAAGCGGCTGAGCGAGCGGCGCCCCTTTTGCCGAGTCCGCTGCCGATGTTGATGATGTGTCCGCCTTCGCTCATGAGCTTGGGCACGACGTGGTGGCACATGTAGAGCGTCGAGAGCAGGTTCGACGAGACGACGTCGTCGATGTCGGCCAGCTCGAGCTCGTTGAAGCGTTTGAGGACCCCGACGCCGGCGGCGTTGACCAAGATGTCGACGCGGCCGAAGCGCTCCGCGGCCGCGTTCACAACGCCCTCACAGGCCTTGGCGGTGCTGAGGTCGGCGGCGAGGGTGAAGAGCTTGGACTCTTCGAGCCCCAGTCCAACGAGCTCCTCGCGGCGCCGCTGCAGCTTGGCGTTGGTCTTCCCGGTCAGGGCGAGCGAGGCGCCCGCGACCCCCAACGCCTTGGCGACCGTGCTGCCGATGCCGCCAGAGGCCCCAGTGATGATAGCGGTGGCGCCGGCCAGTGGAGAGGGATTGAACATGGGATTGGGCTCGCGTCGAGGTGGAAAGCGAGGCGGAGGTTAGGAGATCTGGGGCGGGGGCGCCAGAGTTTGCGAAGGGGACGTCGCAGATGACACAGAGCGAGCAAATGTCGATATTGCTTCGATCTTAACGCAGAGGCGCCGAGGCGCAGAGGCGCAGAGGGTTTGAGGTAAGGAGCTGTCTCGTTGTGGGCTCATGGTGGCAACGGTGAGTCGGGGTCTTGGTTTTCTCATCTCTTGGATGACGCGCAGCGTCTCATTGGCTGCCATGAAAATCGGCTCTCGGAAGCCGACGCTGTTCGCCCAAGGCTTCGCCTTGGACTGGGAATTGTTCGGCCCCCAAAGGGGCCGATGCCCAGGGCGTTGCCCTGGGCCTGTCTCAAAGCTTTTCTCACTTCTTGGATGACGCGCAGCGTCTCATTGGCTGCTATGAAAATCGCCGGGTTCTGGCGGTATATTGTTGATATTGCTTCGATCTTATCGCAGAGGCGCAGAGGGCGGCCGAGGCGCAGAGGGTTTGAGGTAAGGAGCTGTCTCGTCGTGAACTCATGGTGGCAACGGTGAGTCGGGCTCTTTGTTTTCTCACCTCTTGGGTGACGCGCAGCGTCTCAGATGACTGCTATGAAAATCGTCGCGCTCGCTAGGTTGGCTACGCGCCATTTCTTGTGGACTCAAGGTGCGATTCAAAGGTTCAGGCTCACCACAGAGAACACAGAGAGCACAGAGGAGGAGCCAACGGTCAGCGGTTGCCCGTGGATATCGGTGACGCGGGGGCCATCTACCAACGGCGCGATCGTGATCGTCTCGATTGGTTCATTGCCTTGATCAACCCATGCAGTACTTTGCCAGCCTCGATTGCGACCGCATAGAGCGGCTCGAACTCCGCCTTGGGCAAGAATTCGAGCCGAATGGACAAGGAAAGCTGGTACTCGACCTCGCGAAGCGAAGCGTAGGCATAACCAAGAAACCGAATGAAGTCAGCTTCATCAGGCCTCGCACAGCCCTCGACGATGTTCGACGCCACAGACACAGACGCCCGGCGAAGCTGAGAGGTAAGGCCAAACTGCTCGGCCCTCGGGAAACTTCGAGTCAATCGATAGGTTCGCAACACCAGATCGTCGGCGAGCTCAAAGGCACGCAGTTTTCTATGGTCCCTCATTGGTGCTCCTGTGCTGGTTGAACAAACAGACAGTTGTCGGCAAATCGGCCGAAAAGGTTGCTGCTTTTTGACTCGTTCGCGTTGTTTTTTTTCCTGAGACCACAGCTGGACTCCGGACTGGTCAAGTCCGGAGTCCGGAGTCCGGAGTCCGGAGCTGGCTTCTGTAGCCCGTCGGACAGCAGCAGACTGCAAGGCAGCAACCGGCAAAAGCTCTAGACTCCAGACTCCAGACTGTTCCAGAATCAAAACCCGGCCCGTCGGACTCATCAAACGGCCGTATCGAAGTCCGGAGTCCGGAGTCCGGAGCTGGCTTCTGTAGCCCGTCGGACAGCAGCAGACTGCAAGGCAGCAACCGGCTAAAGCTCCAGACTCCAGACTCCAGACTCCAGACTCCAGACTCCAGACTGAGCCAGAATCGAAACCTGACCGGCCCGTCGGACTCATCAAACGG
>PFUG01000013.1:5763-11663 GCA_002789955.1 Deltaproteobacteria bacterium CG_4_9_14_3_um_filter_63_12
GAATCGAAACCTGACCGGCCCGTCGGACTCATCAAACGGCCGTGTCAAAGTCCGGTGTCATCGGACTGCCGAACCTCAAGCCGGAATCTCAATCCGGAACACCGCGCCGCCCTGGTCATGATTGTGCGCCGAGATCTTCCCCTCGTGGGCGTCGACGATGCGCCGCGCGATGGCTAGTCCTAGCCCAGTGCCGCGCACGCGGTGGGTCTTGAAGGGCTCGAAGATCAGCTCTTCCTGGCCTGCCTGGATCCCCTCTCCGTGGTCGCGGACCTCGATGACGAGTCGCCGCTTCACCTCACTGACCACGACCTCGACTGCGCTCCCAGGCGGCGAGGCCTGGGCGGCGTTGCGCAGCACGTTGGTCAGCGCCCGGTCCAGGCTGACGACGTCCATGCGCCACGTCTTCGGCGCGTTGGCGATGTCGAGAGTGAGCTCGAGGCCCTCGATCGCGGACACCGCGCCTTCGACGAGCAGGTCCACAGGCGCCTCGATGCGGTCGACTTTCTGCGAGCGCACGAACTCGAGGAGCTCGGTGGTGAGCGTCTCCAAGCGGATGGCTTCTTCGAGGATTCGCTCCGCCTTGCCGCGCTCCCGACTGCCCTCGGCGAGCAGCTCGGCCATAAGCTGGGTGTGGCCCTTGAGGGAGGCCAAGGGATTGCGGATCTCGTGAGCCAACACAGCTGACATTTCACCCAAAGCGGCGAGCCGACGGTCGAGCTCTAAGCGCGCCTCGAGCTTCTCTTTCTGGCCGAGCATTCGCCAGGCCAAGAGGGTCACGGCGAGCAACAAGATGGCGGTGACGATGCCGACGATGAGGCTGCGGGCGGCTTGCTCTCGCAGTTCGATGGCGGCAACGGGCACGAACTCCATGATCACCCGCGGAGGAGGGCCGTTCAGAGCGTCCATCGGCGGTCCCCCACCCGGCGGTGGGTACATGCCGAAGCGCTCTCCTGGTCCGGGCGCCCCTTCTCTTAATCGGCCCAGTCCACGCCCTCGCCCAGGGGCGTCTGGCAGCACAGACTCAATGCGCACGCGGTCGCCCAGACGAGTGAGTCCTCGGACCGGGTCCCGGCCTGGCGTTGCGCCCGTCGCGCTCTCACCGGCTTCGATCCAAGGCCCCTTGTTCACTTCGGGTGGAAGGGAGATGGCGAAGTAACGCAGGCCGATGGCCTCATTCTCGTCGATCCAGAACTGCAGATCGGGCGCCAGTGGCGGCCCTCCGACCGAGGCGAGGTAGGTCAAGGTCGAGTGCATCAAGGCGCTGGCTTGGCCACGTTCCACCAAGTCGGAGCCGCGGTGTGAGCTGCGAAAACTCGACCACGTCGTGAAGACGAGGGCCACCCCCATGACCAAAGCCAGCGCCCCAAGAGCCCAGCGGGCCAGTCCGTAACGTGTTCGCTTCATCGTGAGTCCAGCGCGTCCGAGAGAGGTCACCTGTGAGCATAACGCAAAGTCGCAGAGTTTGGGGAGGCGCCGTTCTTGGAGGGACTCGGATTGGCTCTTGGGGATTGCGGTGGGGCTGGGTTCGAGCTGATCGCAGAGGGCGGCCGAGGCGCAGAGAGTCTTCTTGATGGGGAATTGCTACGGGGGCCGTGCTGCTACCGACCCTGTCGCAGCGGGTGCGTCACTATGGCAATTGGGCGATCAGCCTGGTAAAAGCTGACGGGCAGTCTACACATCCATCAACTCGCTCGCCCATCACCAGATGGTGTTCATGAGATTCCTGTTGTCTACTACTCTCGCATGTGCGGCTCTGCTCTTTGCATCGACGGCACAAGCCGACCCTGGCGTGCACGACGGTTTCTACATGCAGCTCAACGGTGGGTTGGGCTACTTCAGCACCACCGCGGAGGCCGGTGGCGTCGAGGCGTCCTACTCGGGCGTCACAGTTCCGACGTCGTTGCTGCTCGGCGGGTCGTTCATGCCCGGACTGACCATCGGCGGTGGGTTCCTTCTCGACTACGCCCCATCACCAACCTGGGAACAGAACGGCACAGAGTTGGACGTCTCCGCGCAAAACGTCTCACAGTACGTACTCGGGCTGGGTCTGTTCGGCGACTACTACCTCGAGCCGACGGGCGGGCTGCATTTCCAGGGATTCGTCGGGTGGGGGGGCTTGGAGACTTCATCCGACGCCGGCGCCGGTGGCAGCGATCCGACAGGTCTCTCAGCGTACCTCGGCGGGGGATACGACGTTTTTATCGCCGACGAGTGGAGCGTTGGCGGCATGGTGCGCTTGGTCTACGGGCCCTACTCGCTGAACAACTTCGATTATCCCACGATCGCGCCCGCCATGATCGCCACGCTAACCTATCAATAACGCCGGCGGCCGGCGGGCGCTTGCCCTCCGCCACGACCAGCAAACAGAAGACGGCGCCGAATTCGGCGCCGTCTTCTGTTTGCTGGCTGACGCGGCACGTCAGCCGTCATGGAGTCGCGTCGGAGCCCTATTTCCCCAGGAACCGCTTGGCCTTCGCCGCGGCCGCGCTCCACTCGCCGGTCCGCGCGCTCTCCTTCTCCTGCAGGTAGGTGAGCACGGCTTCGGTGATGGCGACGGCCTCGCCCTTCTGGATGATGGCGGCGAGAACCTCGCGCCAGCGCTCGGCTCCCAGAACTTGCTCCAAGACGCTCGAGCGCTCGAAGCTGCCGTCGGCCTTCTGCGTGAGCAGAAGGTCGTAGAGGAGGTCGATGGGCTTGTCGTCGGCTGCGGCCTTTGGGCTGTCGTAGCGGTCGAAGGAATCGAAGGCGCTGAACCCTTTCTCGTTCTCCGCGGGAGCGGACAGGACGGCCCCCTCCTCCCTCAGTGAGAACAGCTCGCTGATAGCCCCCTTTGCCTTTGCCACGAGCCCTCCGCCCGAGCGCGCGTCGCCAGGGGCAGCGGGCATGGCGTCCATCGCGACGCTCCTGCGTGCCCTCTTCAGCGATGGTGCAGGGGCAGCTGCGGGCATGGCGTGGGGCGTGTTGTACGCCATGGATGGTGACGCCAACGCTCTCAACGCCCCCATCGGCCCGCCGATGGCAGCGCGCCCAGTCACGCTGCCGTGCCCCCCCCAGCCCGCGGTCAGCGCCACGGGAATCTTTCGCAGCACAGCCTGCTCGCTGACCTTCTCCTCTTCGGAGCGCTGCTCGACGGCGACGTAGCTCGTGGCGCTCGACAAGAGACCGTAGCGTTTGCCCAGCTCGACCAGCTGCCGCTCGGTGCGGTCTTCTTTGCCGCGAGCCTGGTTGCTCCCGCGTCGCAGTCCTTCGCCCTCCTCCAGGTCGCGAATGCGCTGCCGCGCCCACAGCGCCGGCAGCGGGCCGCCCTCGCTGGCGGCCTCCAGATCCAGTTCGACCTCCCAGCGCTGGTCGTCGGCGCGCAGCACCACCTTCGTCGTCGCGCCGCCCTCGACCCGCGCGAAGATGCGCGTCATGTCCCCCGCGAAGATGGCCGGGCAGGTCGCTGGCGCCTGGGTCACCGAAAGCGTGCCCCACTCCATCGACACGTTGCGGTAAGCCGGCGTCGAGATGCGTCCGACCATCCGCAACACCTTGGGCTCCACCCGCTCACCGGGGTAGATGAACTCTGCCGCCCCACGGCTCGCTCGCGCCACGCCCCGCACCAAGTGCTCGCTGGCGCCAGCGCCGATGCCGAACGTGAAGACGCGGCTCGTCGAGCGATGGTCCTGACACAAGGCGATGACCGCGTCCTCGTTGGACACCTCACCGTCCGTCAGCAGCAGGACCTGGCGCGAGCGCTCGCCCTCCAGCGAGGCCCCGAAGATGGCCTTCAAGGGCTCCAGGATCTCGGTGCCGCCGAGGTTGGCGTAGGAATCCTGGGCGTACTTCGTGGCCTCATCGAGGTGCTTCTGGTCGAACCTCTGCGGGGTCTTCCACAGGCTCTCGTAAGAGCTGCCGAAGCGCACGATGTTGAAGGTGTCGCCCTCGGACAGCGCCCGCAGGCTCAAGGCCAAGGCGCGGCGCGCCTCTTCGATGGAGTCGCCCTGCATGGAGCCCGAGCAGTCGAGCAAGAAGATGACCTCCTTCGGGACGGCCTTCATGTCTTCTGCGGCGGGGCACAGCTCGACCATGATGACGCGCGTCCCGTCTGCCTCTCGGCCGACCAACGCGCGGGGACGGCGCGCTTCGCGCGGCTCGATGAGCAAGACAAAGTCCCGGTCCAGCGCCGCCTTGTCTTGCGACAACGTCACCTTCGCGTGCGCGCCGTCGAACTCGGTGCGCACGGTGTGGCTGGGCGACTCGACCCCCTTGATGCCGCCGTCCATCGTGACGTTGACCGTCAGCGTCAGACCGTAGGGCACCTGGTTCTGCCGCGGCGGGTTGACCCGCTCGCCGTCAGGCTGGCCGATCTCGGGCGCAGTGGCCGGCACGTAGCGAGGCGACACCGTCGTCGGCAGCATCAGCCGCAGCGCGGCGCCCTCGACGTTGAGCGGCGCGACATAGGTGAGCTTCACCTGCACGTCGTCCCCTGGCTTCAAGTTGCCGATGGAGGCCGTAAAGATGTTGGGCCGCTCCTGGTCCAAGAGGAAGGCGCCGTGCCCGTCGGCCATGGCGTCGTCATAAATCTCGAAGGCCTGCTCTTTGGGCTCGACGTGACCCATCACCAGCCGGTCGCCGACCATGGCCTCGAACCCGCAGACCGCCGCGCCCTCTTCCAACGGGAAGACGTAGACGGCCTCGACCGCTCGCTTCTCGTCGTTGCGGTAGCGCTGCGTCACGCTGACCTTCGAGCCCGAGCCGGTCACCTCGACGTCGAGGGCGACGCCCTGCAGTGGGATAGTTCCTCCATCGTTGAGCTCGAGTCTGCTGTGGATCGCTTCGCTCATGACATCCTCCGAATTGCGGTCTGTTTCGTGTGCAGAGACTTAGGTGAAATCGGTCTACTCGTCACTCTTCGTCGAGGGCTTTTCTGATGGCGCGTTCGAGCCGCTGCAGCGTCGCCGAGTCCAAGGCCCGCTCGCGCCGCAGATGCACTTCGATCCCCTCCCCGACCTCGACCCGGAACCAACGCTGCTGCGGGACTATGGGGAGCGGTGTCACGTTAGCCGGCGCCGCTGTTTCTTGTTGGGCGGCGTCCGAGCCGCTGACGCCAAGGCGCGCGGCGATCTCGGTCAGGCTCACGCCCTGCGCTTGCCACTCTCGAATCTGGATCAGGCGGTCGAGGTGCTCACGGGTGTAGTGATTGCCTCGCCCGGTGCCAGTCGGCGTCGGGAGCAGGCCGCGCTGCACGTAGTAGCGCACAGTGCGCCGTGCGACTCCGCCCAACTCGGCGAGCTCTTTGACTCCGAAGTTTTCGGTTTGGCTGTCCATCTGACGACCTCCTGAGCTAAACGTGACAGCTGGGTGTCACGTTGTCAAGTGTCGCGTTTATTTTTCTGCACAGGACGACACAGGGGTTATATACGGCTGATTGATGGGGTTCGAGCGGTCGGCCGCGGTTCCACGTCGTGGGCTCGAGCGGTCGGCCGCGGTTCCACGTCGTGGGCTCGAGCGGTCGGCCGCGCGACCCAGCGCTCCGCGCTGGGCTACTTCCTGGGACCGCCCCTTCAGGGCGGATGCCCAGGTTATGGGCGCCGTCGCGATTCGAGCAGCGTCACACCTGGGCGTTCGCCAGCCACCAGCCCAGGGCAACGCCCTGGGCCCTGGAGTTTGTACAGATCTTTCTCCTACATAACATAGCCGCCGATGCTCGCTGGTCTTTTGGCCTCCCCCCTCTCCCTCGCCCACCCCTGGCGGAGAGGGGGCGGAGAGGCTCCCCTGGCAGAGCTGTGGGCGATATGACTGGCGTGAGCCGCGCTTGGGCGCTCACCAGAATTGCCCCCCCTCGCAATGCCGCTGGGACGGCTGTGGACGTGGCGCGGCTGGCGTCGACCATGGACAAACTGAGCACAGCTGCCGTC
>PFUG01000529.1 GCA_002789955.1 Deltaproteobacteria bacterium CG_4_9_14_3_um_filter_63_12
CGTGATCGAAGAAGCGCAGGACGTTCTTCTCGGCGTCGGACGCCGGGGCTCGCAGGGTCTCGACGAGGACGTCGTCGTGCTTGCCGAGCAGGCTTCGCAGTGCGGTGAAGAGGTGGGTGCGGGCGGCCTCGCTGACGTCGCCGACGGCGGAAGCCATGGAAACAGCTAGAGGAGCGGCGATGGGTCCGAGCTCGGCGAGCGCCTCGGCGGCGGCGTCGCGCACGGCCGGCTCGCTGTCACGGAGCATCAATGCGAGCTTGGCCGGGGCGGCGCCGAGGGCACCCAGCGCGCGGCAGGCGTTGACCCTGATGAGGCGACGCCCGTCGCTCAGCGCCTGCGCCATCATCTCGGCAGAGAGCACGTTGGCCTGCTTCTTCAGGCTGGCGAGCTCGAGCTCCTCGAGCTCGAACTCGGGGAACGGGAAGACCAGCGCCGCAGCGAGCTCGACCTTGCAGCGCAAGGACTCGACCTTGCCCCGCACCTCTTCGGCGACGACGCGCACGTCGCCGACTGGATCGCGCGTGAGGGGCTCGACGCGTCCGATGTCGACTCCGACGTAGTTGGAGACGAGCCGCGCGATGGCCCGCACGCCATTGAGTCGAATGAGCATCGAGCTGCTCTCGAGCGCCTTGTAGAGCACGTCGAGGCCGTCAGCGCCGAAGTGATCGAAGACCACCAAGATGGTCCGGTCGGCCTCGGAGGTGGTGACTCTGAGCGCCTCGAGGAGGACGTCGTCGCTTTGCCCGATGAGGGAGGTAAAGGCTTGCAGCAGGTTGGCGCGCGCTTCGGCCCCGACCAACGACACCATGGGGATCGCGCGGCCGAGGAACGGGGCGCCCACATCGCCGATCGCGGCGAGCGCCTCGGAGGCTGCGATGCGCACATTCTCGTTGGTGTCTTTGAGCAGCAGCGGCAGGAGCGGCGTGGCGTGTTTGATGACGCCGAGCGCCCGCGCGGCGTTCGCTCTGACCGTGGGCCGACCGTCTCCGATGGCGTGCAGGAGCACCTCGGCGTCGAGCTTCTTGACGTTCTTCTGGAGGAAGTCGGTGTCGATGAGCAACGCGTCGAATTCTGGGAACGGCAGCACGACGTTGGGCCGTGTCTCGACCTTGTTGGCCTTGGCCAAGACCTTTCCGAGCAGCACCTCGGCGGCGTCGCGCACGCTGGCCACCGCGTCCTTCGTGAAGGGCTCGACGCGCCTGCGGTCGACGGCCACGTTGAGCTCGACCAAACGGCTGAGCCCAATTAGCGCGTTGACTCGGATCTGTGCGGAGCTGTCTTTCAGGGCGTCGAAGAGCAGGTCGCGAGCGGCGTCCCCGAGGGTGTCGAAGACAGGCAAGATGGTCTGTTCGGCCAGGTCGGTCTTCACGCGCAGGGCTTCGACCAAGAGGCGGCTGTTCTTACCGTGGAGGGACTTGGCCGCGAGGAGCAGGGCGGCGCGAACCTCGCCCTTCGTGTCGGCGATCGAGGCGATGGCCTTGGCGAGCAGCGTCGCGCCCTTGTCGCTCAACGCGCCGAGCGCATGGGCGGCGGCGAGCCTGACTGAGCCATCGGAGTCTTTGAGCAAGAAAACCAGGCGCTCGTCTGGGCGTCCGAGAACACCGAGCGCGAGGGCGGCGTTGGCGCGCACCTGCTCGCGACCGTCGTCGAGGGCGGCGACCATGCGGTCGGCGTCGAGGTTCTTGCCGAGGGACGCGAGCTCTTCGGCCGAGTAGGCGCGGCTGTGGAAGTCCGGTGTGGGGAGCGGGCGGCTGGCGCCGAGCTTCTTTGGCGCGCTCTTCGAGTAGAGCGCTCCCAGCAGCTTCTCCGCGGCCTCGCGGACATCGCCGATCTCGTCTTTGGTGCGCTCGAGAGCGAGCTCGAGGTTCACTGAGAAGCCGCGGGCGACCAGAATCCCCAGGGCCTTGACGGCGTTTAGGCGCACCAAGGTGACCTCGTCTTGCAGCGCCGCTTCGAGGATCGGGATGCCCGCCTCGCCGAGGTGCTCGAAGACCCGCAGGATGCTCTTCTCGGCGTTGGCGGGGAGGACGTTGAGGGCGAGGCGCAGGTCGTGAGCGCGGGTCTGATAGAGGCTGGCGATGGTGGGGACCAACTTGGCGCGGATCGCCTCGTCGCCCTCGACGAGCACCGGGATCGCCTCGATCAGGGCGTCCGCAGCTGCCTCTCCGAAGCTCGCCAGGGCGTCTGCGGAGGCCAGGCGTACAGGGGCCGAGGCGTCCTTGAGGAGTCTCGGAAGCTGCGCGTCGAACTGACCCTTCAGGGCCAGAGCGCGGGCGGCGTTGGCGCGCACGTTCTCGCGCCCGTCGGTGAGCATAGGGAGCAGGACCTCGACGTCGAGCGGAGCGCAGAAGCGCTCGAGGCCTTGGGCGTCGAGCACGGCCTTGGCGAAGGCCGCGAGCGCCTCTTTGACGGTTGCGGGCCCCTCGGCCGGCGTCGTGGCGGGCTGGGGCGACGCTTCGCTCGGCGCGTCGGCTTGGCTGGGCGCGGGGCTGCTTTCGTCTGGAGCGGCGCTTTCGACGACGGATTCGGCAACGGGCTCGGCGACGGGCTCGGCCGTGTCGACGACGTCTGTTGGCGCACCGACATCGTCCTTCTTTTTGGAGGGCTTCGTCGTTTGGCTGGCGTCGACCTCTTCGGCGGTCTCGACGACGGCGTCGTCGGCCGGAGTTTCAGCCGGTGCGGGGGTCTTGTCGGCGGATGCGTTCTTCGGGCTTCGGGCAGCGCTCATATCGACCATCACCTGCGAGGGTTGAGGTTCTGTTGGATTCGGCTTCGAACGCCGCGTCGCACTCGATGAGAAGGGGGTTCCCCGAGGCTCGCTGGGCGTTCATGCGTCACTTCTTCGCTCTCCACCTTGGCTCTCGAAGTCTAATATCGAGGCCTGACGCGGATTCTCTGTCATCACGGATGGGGCCGTCTTGTCCGGTCGTCGCGACGGCAATAATCGAGTCGAGATGCGCAAGACCTAACCCTCAAAAAGTCCGCGATGCAAGCGTACGGGGCGCAGAAGACGATCGCCGGGGGTGGTCCTGGACGGCGCTAGGGGCGGCAAGAAACAGGCTGCAGCGCAACCAGTTCCCGCTCGGGATTCTATCGACTCTCAAAGGAACTCACTTCTCTCAGCGGCCAACCACGTCGATTTCGGTGCCAGGCGGTCAACGGCCAGCAAAAGAATAGGCTTGTCGGTGCGTCGGTGTGCTGGCATACACGGCACTGCTGTTGATTTCTGACATGGAGGCTGAAGATGAAGGACCGTCCGTTCAAGGTGCTCGGGATACAACAGATCGCGCTCGGTGCGCCCGACAAGACGGCGCTGCGGGCGCTGTGGGTCGATGTGCTCGGGCTCGAGGTCGTCGGCAACTTCAAGAGCGAGAAAGAGAACGTCGACGAAGACATCGCGGTGCTCGGCCGCGGGGCGCACAAGGTCGAAGTGGACCTGATGCAGCCGCTCGACCTCGAGCGCGCGCCGAAGGTCCACCAGCCGCCGTTGAACCACATCGGTTTGTGGATCGACGACCTGCCGCGGGCGGTGGAGTGGCTGACGGCGCAAGGGACTCGCTTCACGGCCGGCGGAATTCGGCGGGGCGCCTCCGGTCACGACGTTTGCTTCGTCCACCCCAAAGGAAATGACGAGTTTCCCATCGGCGGTGTGGGCGTGCTCATCGAGCTGGTGCAGGCGCCGCAGGAGGTCATCGACGCGCTGTCCTGACGGCTACGCGGCGAGCAGCGCGGGGACGATGAGGAGCGCGTTGTAACCGAGGTGAAAGGCGAAGGCGGGGGCTACGGAGTGGGTCTTCCTGCGCAGCCACGAGGTGGCGACGGCCACCAGCGCGATGGGGACGAGGGGCACGAGGTAGCCTTGGTGTTGGGGCACGTGCGAGAGGGTGAAGAGGGAAGCGCTGAGCGCGGCCGCCCAGCCGCCTCCGACCTTCGACTCGACGCTGGTGAAGAGCAGCCCTCTGAAGAAGAGCTCCTCATACCAAGGCGAGAGGCAGGCCACGGCGGCGGTCGCCACGAGGGTGCCCGGCACGGTGGTCATCCACTGCATGGGGCTGGGCTCTGCGGGCGCAAAGACCGTCAGGAGCACGCCGGCGGCCAGGGCCAAGGCGGCGCCGGCGAGCAGAGGCAGCAGCACACCACCAGTGGTCGGGGCGCAGAGCCGCAAACCCCGCCACAGCGACGACGTGCGCTGCACGGAGAGGAAGGCGGAGGCGAACCAATAGACGCCGACCGTGCCGACCATCATCCACAGCAGCGAGGTGCCACTGGTGGAGAGGTGGACGATGACGGTGCCGTCGATGGGCTCGCCCGAGCCAAAGGCGCGCAAGGGCGCCAAGCCAGTGGGCGAGACGACAGCCGAGACGGCGATGGTGCCGATCAGGATGAGGAGGACCGAGAGCATGGGGTCGAAGGCGCGCCAATCGGCTCGTGGCGGCGCGGCGCGGCCTCGACTGCGCCAAGCGAAGAGCTCGACGAGCATCGCCAGGAGTAGGAGAACACAAGCGAGCCGCTCGCCGTGCCCTGCCTCCTTCGACTCGAGGAGGAGCACCCTCAGCGTCGTCAGGTGGACTGAGTCAGGTGCACGCTCGAGCTCGACGGAGAAGGCGCCAGCGTCTGGGAGCTCGACGGCTTTGTGTTCGACACAGCCGGCTCCGAAGTTGTCGCTCTCCTCTGCGTCGGCGAAGTCGGTGCCGTGCAGCGTGACGCCGTTCTGTTGCCAGACGAGGCGTCCCGGGGTCGGCTCGTCGGCGCAGGTGATGAGGCGGGCCGTATGCGCGCCGGAGGTGCCCGTGGCGAGGACCAGGGTCTGAAGCGGCTCGGAGAGGTCGACCGAGCGAAGCAGGGCCTGGTCTTCGCGCGCTCCGATGCTGAAAAGCAAGAAGCCAGTGCAGCCCACCACCGAGGACCAGACAGCAAAGGTCGCGACGCTCGAGGATTGGAGCCATTTTGCGCGCGCTACGCTCAACGGACGCTCATCTTTTCGGCGTGCTTTTGTTCTTGTTTGTCCTGAGCGCCCGTCATGGCAGGGGCTCGATGACCATCCAGTCGGTCTGAATCTCGCCGTTCACGATGGGGCCGCGGACGGGATCCATGTAGACGTTGATCTCGCTGCGAATGCCAAAATCCTCGTCGGGCAGGTAGGCCCCCGGCTCGATAGTGAAGCCGACCCGTGGGGTGAGCGTGCGTTCGTCGTGGGTCTCGAGGTCGTCGAGATGGGGACCATCCCCGTGCGCGGAGGCGAAGCCCAAGTTGTGACCGGTACGATGGGTGAATGCCTGGCCGAAGCCTGCGGCGGCAATGAAATCGCGGGCGGCCCGGTCGGCCTCCCAGCCTTGCACCGGCTGCCCGCTCTCGAAGCGGCTGCGAATGAGGTTCAGGGCGGCGTCTCGCCCGCCGAGGACCGCGCGAAAGGCCGCATCGATGCGCGGCGGCGCCGGCTCCGGACCGATCCAAGCCATGTAAGTGAGGTCGCCGTAGGCGGCGTCGACCTGGTCGAACTTGGCCCAGAGATCGATGAGCAGCACGGAGTTTGGCTGCAGCTCGAAGGCCTGTGCCGGGTTGGGGGCGTAGTGGGGATCGCCGGCGTGGGCGCGGGTGGCCGCGATGGGGGGGTGGTCGGTGACGAGCGCGTGTGCGGCAAACCCCTCGAGGAGCTTGTTCTGCACGTCCATCTCGTTGAGGCGCACGCCCGCGCGCAGCTGCTCACCGACCCACGCGAAGGTGGTCTCGCGGATGTCGCTCAGGGCTTCTGCAGCACGACGATGGGTGTCGTACTGTTCGTCGTTCCAGGTGCAGAGGAGCTGCGTGACGAGCTCGTGCGAGGAGCGAACCTCGGGGCCGAAGCTGCGGACGAGCTCGACCGTGCCTGCGTCGACGCGGGACAGGTAGGGA
>PFUG01000138.1:0-22959 GCA_002789955.1 Deltaproteobacteria bacterium CG_4_9_14_3_um_filter_63_12
CGACTGACTGCAGAAGCCAGCTCCGGGCTCCGGACTCCGGACTCCGGACTTGAAGTCCGACGGACTGCAGAAGCCAGCTCCGGGCTCCGGACTTGAATCTGCGGTTTGACGGGCATTAGGGCGTGAGCAGAGCGACCACGATGTCCAAGATCTGTTGGCAGGTGAGCCGAGACCCAAAGCCGGGCATCGCTGCTCGGCCGTCGCGAATCACCCCGACCTCGGCGACGAGCTGGGGCCGCGTCCAGGAGTTGGCTGCAAACACCTCGGTGCTCTCGTGGCAATTGTCGCACTTGTAGGCGAAGAGCTCTCTCCCCATGCCGACGTTCCCCGCGCTCAACCCCTCGCCGAGCAGCGCGATAATGTCCGGATCGGTCTCGAGGGCGTTGCGGCTCTTTGTTTTCGGGTCGGCGTCAGGTTGCTCGGTCGTTGGGGTCTCGACCTGCGGGTCTTTGGGGCAGGCCACGCAGGTCAACAAGATGGCGAGGAGCAGCGAGAGGAACCCTGTAGTCCGGACTCGGCGATTCACTCTGTCCCCTCCGCGGCGGTGGTCGGGGCCGTCGGGACTTCGGGGCGCAGAACGAGCTGAGAGATGGTGCCGCCGTCGCCGACGAGCAACCAGCCCTGCGGAGAGGGAATGGCGTCGCGGTAGCTGCGGTCGTCGTCGAACTCCACACAGCGAACTTGGCCATCTCTGGCCATGAGCCAAGCCTCCCCCTCTGTTCCCATGAGCAAGGTTTCATCGGCCTTCTCGGAGCCGAAGAGGGCGAAGCGCGGGGAGACTTGGGGTGGCCCTTGCCATTGCCCGTGCTCTTCCAGGGTCGCGAGTCGAGGGCCACCCCTGCCTGCGCCAATCGCCTGCGACCCGTGTAGGTCGAACCCGTCCAACGGCGTGCCGACGGGCGGGAGCGCGCTCGACTCCCAGGTCTCCCCTTGGTCCTCGCTGAACAGGAGCTCGCCGTCGCCGTTGGTGAGCCAAAGTGTTTGAGGCTCACCGCGGGCCTCGAGTTCCCCGGCCGGGGCGGACTCGCGTCCCAGTGACTCATAGACGGGCTCGTCCTGACTCGGGTCGAATCGCAGGATGCGACCGGTGTCCGTGGTGACGATGCCCGACAGGTCGTCGGAGAAGCGAATTCCGACCAGCGTCTCCGGCGCCAAGTCGTCGGAGAGCGGCGCCCAGGTCAAGCCGGCGTCACGACTCACGATCACGGTGCGGCCTGCGCCTGCGAGCAAGAGCAGCCCTGGCAACACCTGCCCGGTCTCGAAGGAGGAGACGACTCGAGTGTTCAGGTCCTTGAAATTGCTGAGCTCCTCGTCGAATCTCCGAGCCTGGCCGCCGGGGCCCGCGACCAGCAGACCCGACTCGAGCCAGAGCAACACACCGTCTGAGTCCTGCCCCTTGTCGCCAAGCCCCTGGCTCTCGCCTCGAGCCCAGAGCGGCGCGTCGAGAGCAACCCAGGTCGCCCCTCCATCGCTCGTGGCAAAGACCTGTCCATCTCCCAGCAGCGCCGCACCGCGGCTCGCGCTCCGAAATCCCAATGCGACGACGGTCGAGGTCGAGCTGCCGTCGCCCAGCACGAGGAGCTCGAGCTCGCGGCTCGACGGCAAGGCGTGCATCAGCGTCGCTTTCTCCCCACCGAACCAGGCCGTGCCGTCCTCGGCGAAGAGGGCCGAGCCCATTTTCAGGGCCTCGCTGACGGCCCGCACGCTGGCTTTCGTCTTGCTGACCTCCACGACGATATCCCCCTGTACCGCGGCCAGCACCGAGTCCTTCGAGGTCGCCACGAGTTGGGTCGCGCGCAGACCCGAGGGTCCAAACTCCCGAAACGTCTTGCCCGCGTCCACGGAGCGCCGGAGACCGGCGTCGGTCGCGACGAAGAGCGTCTCCTCCCAGCTGGCCAGGTGAGTCGCCGTCGGGTCGGTCTTCCCCAACGAGACCACCTTGAGGCTCTCACCGTCCACCGTGCGGTACACCTGTCCGTCGAGGAGGACGAAGAAACCTTTGGGAGTGGAGACCACCTCCGAGAAGATGTCCGCGCTCACTCCGCCGTCGGTGGAAATGGGCTCGAGGCGTCCGAGGGGAGCCTGCCTGACCGTCCTCGCGAGGCTTCCCGCCGAGGTGGCGAGGAGAGTGTTCGTTCCAACGGCGAGGTCGTAAAGGGGAGCTGCCCGCTCGAGGTTCACATTCTCCCAGGTCACACCGTCATGGGAGGCGACCTGTACCCCTCCGGAGCCAACGGCGAGGTAGGTTGGCTCGCCGTCCTGAGTCCAGGAGTCGATGGCGTGCAGGGTGTCTCCTGCTCCGGTCCGCAGTTGTCGCCAGGAGTCCCCCCCGTCGCGGGTTAGTAAGATCGAACCGACCTCCCCGACGGCGACCCCGGTCATTCCGTCGAGGAAATCGATGTCGGCGAGGTCTCCTTCGGGCATCACGCTGACGTCGAAGGTGCGGCCAGCATCCAAGCTCGTCCACAGCCCGCCGTTGCGGGAGGCGGCGAAGACGAGCCCGCCCTCGGCGACCACTACGGCGACAAAGGGAGAGCGCTCGTCGAGCTGAACGACCTCCCAGGTCCCACCGCGATCGTCGGTGCGGTAGAGCACGCCGGCCCCGGCCGCGAACCCGATGGCCTCGTCGTCGTCGAGGACGACGTCGAAGAGGGGCTCCTGTCGTCCTTCGGAGAGCAAGATGGGTTGCCAGGAGCGCCCCGCGTCTGTGGTCTGCATCAAGCCCGTGCGCCCGACGCCGAAGCCGAGCTCACCGTCGCCCGAGAACACGACCGCACGGTCGATCCCGACCCTCTCTTCGTGGGCGAGGAGCTCCCAGCTCGCGCCCGCGTCGTCCGATCGGCCGGTGTGGGCCTTGCGAGGGGCGAGGCGCAACCGCTGCGCGTCGAGCCAGTAGGCAGGCCCGTCGAGGTTGGCCGGCAGGTTGACCTCGGCCCAGGAGACTCCTCCGTCGCTCGAGCGCAGCGCGACCTGCTCGCCGTACACGGTGAAGATCCCCGGCGCCGGGGCTTGAACCTGAGCCCAGTTGATGTGTGCGCCCAAATTCGGCGCCACGGGCTCGTGGAACGACTCGCCCAGGTCGAGGGAGTAGAGGAGGGTGCCGTCACGCCCTGCGATCACCAAGGCCGCAGCGCCCTCTGGCGTGGAGCCGAAGGCGGCGGACGTCAGATCGGCGCTCGAGGGCTGGGGCGAGAGCAGCTCGACGTCGGCTTGCAGACAGGACGCCTCTGCAGCCCACGCCACGCGTGTCGAGGCGAGCAGGCAAAGCACGACCCACACCGCCCGAAAGCGGCGGAACGAGGCGTCATGTCCTGCTTTGCTGAAACTGCCCACAGGTTAGCTCGAGAACGACTGGGTCGCGTCCAAAATGACGCACACCTTAGCACGGGGTCGTCACGAGAGGCAGGTTTGGAAACCGCGCGTCGTCGCCAAGTGGATCCTTCCGACGCACAATTGGATTCTATTGCCCAGCCTGCCCAAGGCGGACGCTTGCTGCATCGCGAAGAGTTGCGGAGCGAACGCGGTCGCCGCTCGACAATTCGTTGCCTCCAGCTCCCAAGTACCGAGAAGATGCATGTGAATGCAGGAAATGATGAGCGGTTCTTGCCGGAGTCGAGCGTCGCTGATAGTGTCCGGCGGCGTTGGGTTCGGCCTCGCCGAACTTCGACCAGACAAAGCAGCTGTCGTGCGGATCTGCGAAGGATCAAAAGCTGCCACTCAGCCGAGAACCCCCTCTTGACCAGTGCCCCTCGCGAGACCCAATCCCTGCGCGCTTTGGCGGGGAGCAAACCGGTTCAGCGAGTCTATGGGGGGGCGGTCGAGCTGAGGTTCGAACCCTGATCCCTTGAATTGGAGGAGTCCATGAGCACCGAAGCCGAAAACATGAAGGTCACCTACACCTCTACGAACGTGGACATGTCGCGTTTCCACGCGTGGTTCGACGAGGCCTTGCGGACGTTGCGCGCCCAGCAAGGGGCGACCTACCCCGCCTACATCGATGGGGTCGAGGTTCGCTCGGAGCAGGCGCCCATCGAGGATCGCAGCCCTATCGACGCGGAAGTCGTGCTGGGCCATTTCCAAGCCTGCACCAAGGCTCACGTCGATCAGGCCGTCGCGGCCGCACGGCGAGCGCAAAAGTCCTGGCGCAAGCTGGCTTGGCAAGAGCGTGTCGCCATCATGCGCCGCGCCGCTGGGCTGATTCGCAAGCAGAAGTTCGAGATCGCCGGGGTCATGTGCTTGGAGGTCGGCAAGAACCGCCTCGAAGCCATGGGAGACGCCGAGGAGTCCGCCGATCTGATCGACTACTACTGCGATCAGGTCGAGCAGGCCGATGGTTTCGTGCGCTCCATGAAGAAGATGACCACCATCGAGACCAACACCGACGTCCTGCGGCCGTTCGGCGTCTTCGTCTGCATTTCGCCCTTCAACTTCCCCATGGCGCTCTCGACCGGTATGTCCTCCGCCGCGCTGGTGGCTGGCAACGCCGTCATCTTCAAGCCAGCGAGCACCACGCCGTGGACCGGCTACCGCCTCTACAAGATCTACGAAGAGGCAGGCGTTCCGGCTGGTGTCTTCAACTTCATCACTGGACGCGGCTGCGACGTGGGCGACACGCTGACCTTCCACGAGGGCGTGGACGGCGTGGTCTTCACGGGCTCCAAGGACGTGGGGATGCGCATCTTCCATGGCCTGAGCGAGCGCTGGGCCAAGCCCTGCCTGATGGAGCTCGGGGGGAAGAACCCCGCCATCGTGACCGCCAGCGCCGACCTGGACAAGGCCTCCGACGGCGTCATGAAGTCGGCTTGGGGCTTACAAAATCAGAAGTGCAGTGCCTGCTCGCGCGTCTACGTACACAAGGCGGTCGCTGCCGATTTCATCGAGCGGCTCATCGCCAAGACGAAAGCCATCTCCATCGGCGATCCCTGTGACGCCGACGTGTATTTCGGCCCCGTGATCAACGAAGCGGCGGTCAAGACCTACCTGCGCGTCGTGGATCAGGCCAAGGCCGAAGGCGAAATTCTCTACGGCGGGCACCGGCTCACCGAAGGCGCCCTGGCCAAGGGACACTACGTCGCTCCCGCCATCGTCCGGGTGTCCAAAGAGAGCACGTTGCTGCGCGAGGAGTTCTTCGTGCCGTTCCTGGCCGTCTGCGAGGTGGACAGCCTGGAAGAGGCCATCGAGGAGTCCAACAAGGCCGAATATGGCCTGACGGCGGGTCTCTACAGCGGCGACGAGGCCGAAATCGAGCTCTTCTTCGACGAGATCGAGTCCGGCGTCACCTAC
The DNA here is from genome assembly GCA_002789955.1 of Deltaproteobacteria bacterium CG_4_9_14_3_um_filter_63_12. Classification (GTDB taxonomy): domain Bacteria; phylum Myxococcota_A; class Bradymonadia; order UBA4248; family UM-FILTER-63-12; genus UM-FILTER-63-12. The sequence goes on from PFUG01000138.1 coordinate 5,284, forward strand.
ATCAACAAGCGTTCGGGAGCGACTACTGGCGCTTGGCCAGGGGCGCAGCCGTTCTGCGGCTGGAAAGGTTCTGGTGGGAGCGGCAAGGGCGGATGTGGGCCCTATTACGTCGCACAATTCATGCGTGAGCAGAGTCGGTCTGTTGTGGTCGAGAAATGAGGTGTGTGGATGGGAGACAATATGACGAAACACAAAGTTGAGACGCTCGAATACCCCCGAATCCTCACAAAACCGCCCGGCCCCAAGGGCCAGGCGGTAGTGGATAAAGACAAACGCTACTCCTCGACCTCATACATCAAGTACTACCCGCTCGTGGTCTCACACGGGTTGGGCGCTATGGTGGAAGATGTAGACGGCAACCGCTACATCGACTTCATGGCCGGCATCGGCGTCTCGGCGACTGGATACAACCATCCTGAGGTGGTCGCAGCCATCAAGGACGCCGCCGGGCGCTTCCTGCACATCTGCGGCACTGACTTCTACTACCAAGGCATGGCCGACATCTGCGAGAAGCTCGCCCAGGTCGCTCCCGGCCCCAGCCCCAAGCGCGTCTTCCTCACCAACTCGGGCACCGAAGCGGTGGAGGGGGCGATCAAGCTGGTCCGCAACTCGACTCGTCGCCCGACCCTCGTTGCCTTCAACGGAGCGTTCCATGGCCGCTCCTATGGCGCCATGAGCCTCACGGCGAGCAAGACCAAGCAGCGCGCCACCTTCGGCCCGATGCTGCCGGGCATCTACCACGTCCCCTACCCGGACCCCTACCGGCTCGGTCCAAACGCCACGGATATCGTCTTCGAGTACATCGAGAAAGAGCTCTTCAAGCGCTACATCTCACCGAGCGAAATCGCGGCGTTCTTCGTCGAACCAATGCAGGGAGAGGGAGGCTACATCCTGCCGCCCGACGACTTCCTCCCGAAGCTCGCCGAGTCGTGCAAGCGCCATGGGATCATGCTCGTCTTCGACGAGATCCAGACGGGCATGGGCCGCACTGGGAAGATGTGGGCTGCCGAGCACTACGGCGTCGAGCCCGATGTCGTGCTCTCCGCCAAGGGTCTGGCTTCGGGGATGCCGCTGGGCGCTATCATCGCGAAGGAAGAGACCATGCGTTGGCCTTCCGGTTCTCACGGTTCGACCTTCGGGGGCAATCCCGTGTGTTGTGCCGCGGCACTGGCGACCATCGAGGTCATCGAGCGAGACCTTCTGGCCAACACCATCGTTATGGGGGACCTCCTCAAGGCCGGTGTCGAGGCGCTCGCCCAGAAGCACCTGTGCATCGGTGACGTACGCGGCAAGGGCCTGTTCATCGGCGTGGAGTTCGTCAAGGATCGCGAGAGCAAGAAGGCCGATGAGGCCCTCACCGAGAAGATCGCCCAGCTGGCTTTCGAGCGGGGCTTGCTCCTGCTGTCTTGCGGGCTGAACGTGATTCGCCTGGCGCCGCCGCTGGTCCTCAACCGCTACGATGTGGAGAAAGGCCTCGAGATTCTGGACTCTGTTTTGACCGACCTGACCTGATTCCGTTTTGCTGGCCGTTGACCGCCAGACTTCGAAATCGATGTGGTTGGCCGCTGAGAGAAGCCAGTGACCTTTGAGAGCCGAGAGAATCTGGTTCAAGAACGACGAAGCGCCGGCCTGGGCCGGCGCTTCGTCGTTCTTGGGGAGTCTCAGAGCTCGATGGGTTGGATGTGGACCTCGAATTTCTCGTCGACCACCAGGATGGTGTTGCAGGGAACCACCTGCCAGGGAACGTCGGAAGGAGCTGGGTCTGTGGTGACGAAGACGGCCTTGAAGTGAGGAAACTGCTGCGTGTCCGGTGTGTGACCCGCGAAGAGTGGTTTCTCCTGTCTCTCGAGCCCACGAATGGGCAGATAGGCCAAGGTCGAATCGCTGGTGCAGGTCGCTGCGATGCATCGGCCAGACACGAACATGAAGTTGAGAACAGGGTTCTCCTCGGTGGCCGTCATGATCGTTCGGCGAATATCAGTGAGCGTCTCTCTCATGGACTCAAAGAGCGCGGGAACCGGGACGATGGCTCGGTCGATGCGGGTGCGCTTGTTGAGCTTCTCGAAGAAGAGGTGCAGCGCCAATTCGCTGTCGGTCTGACCGCGCACGTTGCGCTGCAGGAAGTCGGGCAAGAGCCCGAGTAGCGCCGCCCTCCCTTCAGGAGTTCGAGTCACGTGGCCGTCATGAGTGAAGAGCCAGTTGCGGAAGCGGTACGGCTGCATGTCCTGCGGGGGCGGTGTGCCTTCACTTCCGTGGCGCACGTGGGCCACCATGGAGTGGGACAGGACGTCGGCCGCGAGCGTGGCGAGGTTGACGCGTCCCATGAGTCTTGCAGGTTGTTTGCGGACCAGCGCCCGTTCGTCCTGGTAGTAGCCCAAACCCCAACCGTCGCAGGGGGTTTCGGCGACAAACGAGAGGCTGTCGCCGCAGGTCTTCAAGGCGAGGTCGAAGAGCGAGAAGTCAGAACCCAAGTATCCGAATTGACGGCTCATATGCTGACCTCGAGGTTCGACGAATCAGTGGGGAACAATATTGGCAACCTTTTGTTTGGAGTGGTCTTCGTTCGTCCTTCGTGACTTACCTACCAAGTCGTCTGCTCGCAAAGCTCGAGAAATCAACCATTCGTCGCGCGCGAACCCACTGCTGGTCCAGCCGCTCCCGGTCCATCGTGGGGAGTGTAATCCCATTCCGAATCGATGGGCGCAACAGATCGGTGATGGATGGATTCTTTTGTTGGCCGTTGACTGCACGGCACTGGAGACCAAGGAACCGGCCGCAGAGAGGGAACGCTTGCAAATGTGACCTTTGTCGGCGTCGTTGAGCGGCGCTCGAGCCGCCCCCTTCTCATGGGCAACCAAGGGGTCGGCGCAGTTATTTCGGCTTCTTTGCCCGTTGTTCGAACTGGGAATGTTCGAAGCGGGAGGCCGAGTTTGTCGGCACTCCGTGGTGGCAGCTCGGCGCTGGACCCATGGCCGCTGGGGCAACCCCCGGATGCTTGCTCCTGTGAACTCTCGCCATCTGATGAAGGTGGTTCTGGATCTCGTGCCGTGATACCATGTCTCCACCTTGTCCTGCCTTGGCCGCACCTCAATAGAGGAATCGGCTGTCCAGAGAGCACTATGACCCAGATGAACCCCGACGCAGAATGGAAAGTCGGAGACAAAGCCGTCTACCCCAGCCATGGAGTGGGAGAGATCACCGCGATCGAATCCAACGAGCTCTTTGGGCCTAATGCGACGGTGTATGTCCTCGAGCTCCTTCACTCGTCAAGACGGATTCTGATCCCTACTGCCAAAGCTGCTCAGGTCGGCCTTCGGGAGGTTGTCAGCGGAGTCCAGGCCGCCGAAGTCTTGGAGGCCCTCAAGGGCGATCCTCCTCCCACCAAGGCCATGCCTTGGACCAAGAGGCAACGAGCACTGCTGGAGAAGCTCAGCAGTGGCTCTCTCTACGACGTCGCCGAGGTGCTGCGAGAACTCTACCACCTCAAGGGCGTGAAAGACCTCTCCTTCGGACAACGACGGCTCTTCGACACAGCGACGTCCTTGCTCGTGCAAGAACTCTCCATCGCGTTAGGCCAAAACGCCGAGGAGATCGAAGAACACATTCGCACGATCTTCAGCTGGTAGGCGTCCTAGGGCCGCGTCCCCTCTCCGCTTCGACCAGAATCTGACTCGAGCTGTTCGACCCTCGCCCTGAGTTCGTCGAGTTCCTTCTTCAGGTTCGGAACGTGCGTCAGGGCATCGATGGCGTCCCGGACTCGGTCGTCGACCCGGCGCTGCATCTCCTCCACCGAGCGCTGCAGGTTCTCCACGGTCTCGATCACCACCTGTCGACCTTCGTCGATGACGTCCGCGCCACGCTTGAGTCGTTCGACCTGCTTCGCAGCCTCGTCCTTGAGGTGGGAGACCGGCTGACTGAGGCGTTGGAACAGCTCGGCGGGGCCTTGGATGATCGTCTTGAGTGTCGACAGCGGCATGGCGCGCCGACGCGACTTCTGCTGCTCGAAGATGATCTGAGCCAGCGTCACACTGGTCAGGTCCTGCTTCGTCCGGTTGTCGATCACCTGCACGTCCTCTCCCGCGCGGATCAGATCGGCCAAGTCCTCCAAGGTCACGTAGCAGCTGCACGACGTGTCGTAGAGCTTGCGGTTGGCGTAGCGCTTGATCATTCGCGTGATTGACTCCCCCATCTGAAGACTCCTTTACTGGCTGACGCATGGGCATGGGTCGCCGTAGGCCAGTGCCCGTCCGGAAATACCCCATCTGCGGCGTCGTCTTCCTCCCTCGGCTCCTCGGCGCACCGGTGTGCGCCCGCGTCGCTCGGCCGTCGGCTCCTTGCACCTTGGGCATTTCCGAACGGGCACTCAAAAGATGTCCTTTGAGAGGGATTGCGTGTTTCGCTGAGATCGGTGGAAGATGCGACCGAAACCTGAATTTCAAGATGGACTCTAGGCTATCGGGATTCGCGCGCTGCTCGCACCGAGCGGCCTCGAAGCGAGCCCGCTGCGTGCCTACACGCAAGCCAACCTCGCCTGCCGCTCAAACATCGGCGATCTCCCGCAACGATTCTATGGTTTCGTCAAAGGGTGTTCGGCTCACTCCGCTGTTGAACAGCTCGATGAGCTCCGGCCAGCGCTCGATCGCCTCGTCGAGCACCTCGTCGCCGCGAGTGTAGGCCCCCAACTCCACGAGGTCTCGTTTGCTCTCGTAGGTCGAGATGAGCTTTCGGACCGCGCTCGCGGCCCGCCAATGCGGCTCGCTCGCGACTCGGTGCTGCAGCCGAGAGAGGCTGCGCAAGATGTCGACCGCAGGCCAGATCCCTCGCTCGGCGATCGTCTTCGAGAGCACGATGTGACCGTCCAACAATCCGCTCACCTCGTCGGCGACGGGGTCGTCGAGTTGTCCGGCCTCGGTCAGCACCGAATAGCAGGCGGTGATCGAGCCCACCTCGCTGTTGCCCGCCCGTTCGAGCAATCTCGAGAGCAGCCCTGACAAGCTCGGGGGATAGCCTTGGCGAACCGGGGGCTCGCCAGCCGCCAACCCCACCTCTCGTTGTGCCCGTGCGACTCGGCTCAGGCTGTCGACGCACAGCAGCACGTTCATCTGGTGGCGGTCGCGGAAGTACTCTGCGATCGAGGTCGCGACCTCGGCGCAGGCCACTCGCGTCTGCGCCGGCGAGTCACTCGTCGTCACGACGACTACAGAGCGCGACAGCCCTTCGGCGCCCAACCCCTCTTCGATGAATTCGCGGACCTCTCGGCCGCGCTCGCCGACCAAGGCTAGAACGACGACATCGAAGTCCTTGCAGCGAGCCAGCTGCCCGAGGAGCGTGCTCTTGCCGACGCCTGGCCCCGCGAAGAGCGCGACGCGCTGGCCGTGTCCCAAGGTGAGCATCCCATCGAGGACAGGAATCTCGGTGTGGACCGCGCGATGAATCCGCTTGCGCAACAGCGGCTGGGGAGCCTCGCGGGTGACCGCCCAGCTCTCCCCTTGCACTGGCCCTTTCCCGTCCATGGGATGTCCCTGCCCATCCAAGACTCGTCCGATGAGGGCGGTGCCGACGGTGATCTGGTGCCGACGAGCCGCCAACACCACCGGCGCTCCGGGCTTCAGCCCCGAGAGGTCTCCGAGGGGAACGAGCACGACCTCGGCGCCAGCGAACCCTACGACCTTGGCGTCGACGGTCCCGTGGCTCGTCGTCAACGTCGCGAAGGCCCCGATGGTGGCCTCGGGCAAGGTGGCACGAACAATGGTGCCGAGCGCCGAACGCACGCGGCCTTCCGTGACCACCGTCGTGATGGCGTCGAGCTCCACCAGCCACTGCTCGAGCGTTCCATGTCCTGGTTCGTTTGACATCGAGCGCCCTCCACGTGGCGAAACGGCAGTCGCAGGGGCTGGCCCTGTGGGCCCTTTCATAGATGGACCTGTGTTCTGGCTCTTCTCGTGCGACTCGTCGCCGGAATGACTCACTTTGGCAGCACTGCGATCCCGTCGATCTCGACCTTGGCTCCCTTGGGCAGGCGAGAGACCTCGATGGTCGCCCGCGCCGGCGGCGCGGTGTCGAAGTATCCGCCGTAAATCTCGTTGACCACCGCGAAGTCTTCCATGTCGCGCAGGTAGATCGTCGTCTTGACCAGGTGCTCATAGGTCAGGCCAACGGCGGCGAGGATGGCGCCGAGGTTCTTCATCACCTGCTCGGTCTGGGCCTTGACGCCCAGCGCGACCATATCTCCGGTCTTTGGCGAGAGGGCGATCTGCCCGGAGATGAAGAGCAAGTTCCCGACGGCGACCGCCTGAGAGTACGGTCCGATGGCCCTGGGAGCCTCGCCGGTGTCGACGATGGTCTTGGTGGGCTTGTCGCCGTCGCGCGCGACGCCTGGCTCGGGCGTTGATTCGTTCGCCTCGACGGCCTTCTTGCTGCTCTCGATTTCGCTGGTCTCATCGGTCATTTTTTGTTCCCTAATTTCATCTTGAGAGCGGCCAGCATGTCGTCGGCCTCTTGGTCTTTTGAGATCTTGTTCAACTCGTACTCTTCGCCGTGCACGCCCATGTCGTCGAACTGGCCCAAGAGCTGCTCGGCGAAGGCCTGGCCGGGGTTCTCGCCCGGCAGTCGGGTCTCGTACCGCAACATCTGCTTGTCGTTCGCGATGCGCTCCAAATCCTGGGTCGCGGCGTCCCGATTGGCCATTTCTTGTTGCACACGCTCCGCCGCCTCACCTGCCAGTAGGGTCTGACCGTGTTTGCGAGCCATAGTGACGCGCTTCGTCCACTGCTCGATGGCCTCTTCGGCCGCCGCCAGACGCTTCTTGGCCTCTTTTTCCTCGAGCACGAACTGGGTCATCTCCGCGAAGTCTGTGGGTTCGACGGTCATCTTCAACCTCCGAGAGGAAGCGGGGGAATGCGCACCCAAATGGCGGGGCAGGTGTCACTTTCTAGCAGATTCACTCCACGCTGTCAGGTGGCACCGTGCTCCCTGCTCAGTGGCCTTCTGAGGCTCTGGGCTGGTGAAACATCACCAAGAGCCCTTTATTTTGTTCGGCCGCCCGGCGAAAGACACCGTAGAGCTCGCGGAACATGCCGAGCACCTCGGCGTCGAGCGTGGCCGTGTCGGTGGGCGAGTCGGCGAGGATGGGCTGCGCGGGAATCTCGAAACGGCGTCCGGCGAGATAGTCCCAAGCGTCCTGAAACCCCTCGCTCCAAGGGCTCGCCTGGATCAGCGCGTCGTAGTCGGCGACGAACGCTTGATCGTCTGCAGGATCGTAGGCGGCGATCAGGTCCTCGGCCAGAGAGGGTTTGCTGTTGCGGAGAAACTGGAAGTGCAGAAAGCGGCGCAGCTGGGCCCTGAGGTCGTCGAACATACGCCGAGTGCTGGTGGCGCCGCAGACGACCCAGTCCGAGAGCGGCGTGGTCTCGACGCCGGCGTCGGGCGCGCCTCCGAGAGAGAGCAAGCGCTCGGTGCGAAAGCCTGGGTAGGCCTCCCACCTTCCCTCGAGCAGTGAGAGCAGAGGAAGCTGTCGCTCGACCCGCGTGTAGGTCGCCAGGAAGTCCTCGGGGGGAACCAAACGGACGCCGGGAAACTCGGGACAGACGACCGTCAAGCTCCAGTATTGCAGAAAGGGGCGCGCGACCGTGAACGACTTCGGCCCAGCCACGGGCTCGTCGTGGTTCACTTCGCCGGCGAAGAGCATCCCCAGCAGCTCGCTCTCTCGCAGTAACTCGACGAGAAATCGGTCGCGCAGTCGCAGGTAGCGGTCGCCGTCCCTCGAGCGCGCAATGGAGTTCACCTCGTGCCCCTGGTCTTCTGCACGCTCGACGCAGTCGAGGAGCTGGTCGCAGAGGTCGAAAAGGGGCTGGCAGTGCTGGCGAAGAGTGGAACGGGTCCCCTCGATCTGGTCGATGACGTCCTCCGCCAGGATCAGCAGCGCTTCGGCGTTCTCCTCGGCCTCGACGAACGCCGGACGCAGCCGCGCCTCGAAGACCTCCTCATCGAAGACGAGCAAGGTCGCGTCCAAGGACCGATTCGAGAGACTCGGCTCTGGCTGAGGATTCTTGGGCAAAGCGGACGACCTAAGGGGGATCGATGGGTTCGCGTCGATTCTGAGCTGATGGCCCGCACTCATAGCACGGGTGAAGCACGCTTTCGACAAAACTCGCTTTGTGAGTGCGGCGATTCCCTCTATGTGGTTGCGCGCATCCTGCGTGCATCCCTTCAAGTTTACACGACTTAGGCCTTCATCACGGGCTTGGCCGCTGGCGCGCAGGCCATGTCGGCGCGGCGGCTGGGCGAGGGGCGCGACGCGGAGTCGGCGATCCCGCTCAACGGCGGGTTGATGTGTCGGTCGACGCCGTGGGCGTTGTGCTGCAAAACGCTTTGCTCGGCGCCGGGCAAGTCGAAGGGTCATGGGAGTGTCGCTCGTCACGCAGTGGCTGTTGTTCCTGCCTGCGGCGTACACCATCGGGCCGGTCTGGGTTACGGCCTGCTGGCGATCTGGGCCGCGCAGGTCGCCTACCGGATCTTCTCTTCGTTGCTCTTTGTGAGAATGTGGCGACGAGGGGACTGGGCGACGATCGACGTCTGAAGCCTAGCGCGATCGGCAGAGCTTCAAGCCCGCCAAGCCCCAAAGCCCACATTCGATCTGTTGCCAATCGAGACAATATGGCGGAAGAATAGGGCCTCAAGTTTGAGCCTCGTGGCTCCAGTAAAGGTCAGAATCTTCGCGGGCCGAGGGGAATCGGCGCTGTGCTTGGGTCATAGGAGTGAGCATGCAGGAAACGACGGACCCTGCCCCAGAATCGCCCACTTCTTCCGAGGAAGAATCGGTCGAATGCATCATTGACGGACGCTACGAAGTGCTCTCCGTGATCGGCGAGGGCGGCTTCGGCATCGTCTACAAGGCCCGTCAGATCTCGACCGGCCAAATCGTCGCGGTGAAGCTGCTGCATGCGGACCTGATGGAAGACGAGGTGTACGCCGTCGAGTACGCGGCGCGCTTCGAGCGAGAGATGCAAGTCATCGGGCAGCTCAAGCACCCGAACATCGTGCGTTTGATCGACAAGGGGCGAGTCGACAGCGGCGCGCTCTTCATGGTCCTGGAGTACATCGAAGGCCGCTCGCTCTACGACGTTCTGACCAAAGACGGCAAGCTCTCCGTGGCGGAGACCATTCACCTCACGACGCAGGTCCTCGACGCCCTGCAAGCCGCTCACGAGCTTGGCATCGTGCACCGCGACCTGAAGCCCCACAACATCATGCTGACGTCGACGGGCTATCGTCGCAACGCCATGGTGCTCGACTTCGGCATCGCCGGGGTCGTCGAGGGGGCGCGGGGCGTGGACTATCGGACACTGACGAAGGCCTCCGAGATCCGCGGCACACCGAGCTACATGGCCCCTGAGCAGCTGCGCGCCAAGACGTTGACGCCGCAGAGCGATCTCTATGCGTGGGGCTTGGTGTTCCTGGAATGCCTGACCGGCAAACCCATCGTGCAGGGCGAGTCGCCTTTCGACGTCGCGCTGACCCAAGTGGGCGACGACCCGGTGCCCATCCCAGCTGGCCTCTTCGGCGACGACCTGCACGAGGTGTTACGTCGCACGACCGCCAAACCGCTGGAGGAGCGTTACAAGAACGCGTCCGAGATCTTCAAGGCGATGGACACCTGCAGGAGCTTGATCCTGCCCGCTGTCGAGGTTGACCTCGACGACGAAGAGCCCAAGCCGAAAAACGTCAGTGGCGACCTCTCGACGGCCGAGACTGCGATCCTCAACAACGTCGACATCGACGATTTGATCACCAGCAAACGTGCTGGGGCTGGGGACACCGCAGCGATCTCCCTGATGGATGGCCAGCAATCGACGCTGAGGGGGGGCACGCCGAAGGCGAAACCCACCTCTCTGGTGTTCACCATTGCGCTGGCGGCGGTGATGTTGGTGGTCGGGCTCTTTGGGGGTTGGGTCGCGGCGACTCGGTCGGCCAAAGCTCCACCCGTCGCGGACGTCGAGCCGCAGGTGGAGCCGCAGCAGGTCGACCTCGGCGAGGCGTTGCGTTACGCCGCGATGGAGCCGACCTACGACTCCACGACGCGAACCATCGAGCTCTTCGAGGGGGTCATCAAGGTCGAGCCCAACTCGGCGCAAGCTCACGCTGGACTGGCTCTCGCGCTGGTTACTCGCGCGCTCTACGGCTGGGTCGGCGACGCGTCAGTCGAGCTCAAGAGGGCCAAAGAGCAAGCGCAGCGCGCCCTCGAGTTGGACAAAGAGAGCGCCGTCGGCCACCTCGCGATGGCCTTCGTGCACCTCTACTTGGAGCGGGACTGGATCACCGCCGAGGCGAGCTTTCGCGAGGCCATCAAGCGTCAACCTGGCTTCGCCGCTGAGTTTGCGGTGCACGTCCTGTGCCCAAAGAAGCGCTTCGAGGAGGCGGCCACAGAGATCGAGAAGGCCAAGGCCTCCGGTCGCGATCCGGTGATGGTCGCGATCCTAGCGGCACAGACGGCCTACTACTCGCGAAAGCACGCGGACGCCCTAATCGCGGTGCAGATCGCTCTCGATCTGCGTCCGGACTCCTATCTGGCCAACTACACCGCAGGGCGCATCCACGCGGCCCGCGGCGACCTGACGCAGGCGCAGTCCTCATTCCAGCTCGCCCGCAAGCTGCAGGACGAGTCCGTGGTCGTATCGGCGCTCGCCTTTGCGGAAGCCAAGCTCGGGAACAAGGAGCAAGCCGAGGCCTTGCTCGCGCTGTTGAAGGCGAGCGACGCCGTGGATGGACGGGTGCTGCCCGAGTACATCGCCCTGGCGGAGATGGGCTTGGGAAACACGGACGAGGTCTTCATCTGGCTCGAGAAGTCCTTCGAACAAAAGACTCCGGGCATCACCAGCGTCGATGTGGAGCCTTTGTTCGAACCCCTGCACAGCGATCCCCGATTTGGCCCGCTGACGACGAAAGCCGGTCTCTGAGCGAAAGGTCAGGTGATCGCGCGCAGGCACGCCAGCTGACTCGCTGCGAGTCAGCTCGTGCCGAGTCGTCGCGAAACATCAGGTCACCGCCGCCAAGATTGCGTCGTGCAGCAGAGAGTTGCTCGCGACGACCCCTTCGCTCAACGGAGTCGGTCGGGCAGCGTACAGGAGCGGCTCTCCGCGCGCCGTCGTCATGCGACCTCCGGCCGCTTCCAGGATGGCTTGTGGTCCGGCAATGTCCCACTGCGAGGCCTTGCCTTTGAAGTTGCAGTAGAGGTCGGCGCGCCCTGAGGCGATCTCGACGATCTTGAGTCCCAGTGAGCCCATCGACCGTTGGTTGGGGATCTCGAGGAGCTGGACGAGGCGGTCGACACGCTTTGAGGGTGAGCTCCTCGAGCGCATGAGCGTCGCTTTGGAGGGCTTGCACACAGTGGAGACCCGCAATTGCTGCCAGTCCTGCGCCGACCAGTCGATCGGATTTCGCTCGCTTCCCAGAACTGAGGTGCCTCGGAGCGAGTCACCTCGCGTCCTTGCGCTCGCGAGCTCGTGGGTGTCGACGAACGCCGAGAAGGCCCCGTGCCCCGCGTGGGCGATGACGATGGCGCGCGTCGCGGGTTGAGTGACGACCCCGACGACGGGCACTCCATCGACGCAGAGCCCGATCATCACGGCAAACTCGCGGCGACCGGCTGCGAACTCGCGCGTCCCGTCGATGGGATCGACGAACCAGCGGCGGCGCCCCTCGTCACCGGCGGGCACCGACTCCTCGGCGATAATGGCGTCGTCTGGAAAGCGATGCGCCAACGCCTCGCAGATGGCGGCGTTGGCCTCGAGGTCTGCGGTGGTCACTGGCCCCAGCCCGCCCGCCTTCTCTTCGACCTCGAAGTCACGCGACGTGAAGGCCCGCAGAGCGATAGCGCCCGCCTCGAGGGCCGCTGAGCAGGCACAGTCGAGCTCCGCACCGAGCTCCCAATCATTGATTTTCAAACGCAAGCGCGACTCCATCTCCACGATCCCAGCGTAAGGAGACATCATACGCACGGCTGCCCCCAACGTCACGGCCCCGCTCGACTCGACGGAAGGCGCCTCCGATCTTGCTTTGCTGAGTGAAATGTGACACCGAGTAGGCCGCACATGCCCACGTTCGAAACCCACCTGAGCACGATTCTGACGCTCTCACGGAGTTTCGCCGCGTAAACGAGAAGCCGGGATATCCTGAACAGCTTCGGACAACCCTGGACTAGGAGCTCGAAGAAGGTGAAGAAACCTGAACTCATTCCATGCTTTAGCGCGGCTGCGGTCGCACTCGCCACGCTGCTCGCATTCGTCGCTCCGGCGATGGCAGGGGAAACTCCCGAGTGGCAATCCGAAGAAGGTCCTCCTCCGATGACCTTCGCGGTCGACGATTGGACGACCACGCTCGACGGCTATGTGAGGACGGGGCTGACGATGGTGGGCCTCGAGGGCGACAAGGCGCCGGAGTTCATCGGCAACAACAACGGCTTTGCCCTGCTCAACATGCGCTTCGGCATCGACGTCAAGTACCTAGAAGACCTCGAGATGCGCGTACAGCTCGACGGCGCCGCGGACAGCCGTGAGTCCATCAACGACGCCGTCGGTCACCAGCTCGTCAGCCTCAAGGATGCCTATGGCCGCTACAACATCGGACCGTTCCTCGGCCTCCTCGTGGGCCAGAGCAAACCCCCAGTGGACGTCGAAGCGATGCAGTCCACGAAGGGCCTGATGTTCATCCGTCGCTCCATCGTCTCCGAAGGCGTCGAGCCCGGAGAGGGCATCGAGCGGCCGGGTAACGACGGCCTCGACATTCGCCGCGAGGTGGGCCTCAACTTGCTCTCCGATGTCATCGACTTCGGACCGGTCGGTCTGCGTTACCACCTCGCCATGACCAACGGCGCCCCCTCGTCGATGACCCGCAACGACAACAACCTCTTCGCCTACTATGGCCGCCTCGAGTTCCACCTGCGCAACCAAATCATGGGCGACTACAAGCCCGGCAGCTTCTTGGTCCTAGGAGGTTCGGCAGCCTACAACCAGAAGACCGACGGCGAGCTGCCCAACCAGCTCAGCGTCGACGACTTTCTCTGGCAGGCCGACCTGCACTTCGCGGCCTTCGGTGTGGACGGGCTCGCCGAGGTCATCGGACGCAAACGCAGCTATCCCGACACGGGGCAAGGCGAGCAAGAGACCCTCGGGATCGTCGCCCAATTGGGTTACACCTTGTCCCTCGACCGGATGGCCCTGAGCGCCGGCTACCGCTTCGCGTCGCTGGACCCCTTCAAGGGGGACAGCAGCGACCTGCTCATGGGCGACGACAAGCTCACCCACCACACGATTGGTCTGGGTTACGCCCGCAAGGACCTCCCCGTGGCCTTCAAGGTCGACTACACGCTGACCGCCGAAGAAGCCGCCGTGGCCATCGACAACGATCTTCTCGAAGTGCTCATGCAGTTTGTGTGGTGAGTGGGAGAAAACGATGAGAACTCTGAGACGAAATCAACGCTGGCTTTGGCCGTTCCTGTTCCTCGGGGTGGCTCTGGGCGCGGTGCTCGTGAGCCCGAGCTGCGACGACCGCACGCAGACCGACGCCAATGACGAATCGGCGCGGGCGTTCAGGATCGAGCAGCGCGAGCAGCTGATCGGTGGGGTGCGTTCGCTGGGCGCGGTCGGCGACTACATGCTCGAGAACTCCAAAATCCGCGTCATCGTTCAGGATGTGGGGTTCTCGCGAGCGTTCGGCGTTTTTGGCGGCGGCGTGATCGACATGGATCGGCGCCGTCCGATCGAGCGCAATGACCACAGCCAGGCCTCTGGCGGCGATCTCTTCGGGGAGATGTTCCCGGCCTTCTTTCTCCAGGCGCTCAACCCGGAGCGGGTCGAGGTCTTGGAAGACGGCACGCGAGGCGGCTCAGCGATCGTCCGTGTCAGCGGCTACGCTGGCGACTTCCTGACGCTCATCAAGGGGCTCAATGCCCAGCTGCTCGCCGTGTTTGGGGCGCGACGCGACGGTGAGCTGTCGTCCGCTGTCCCCTGCCAATTCGGCCGTTATGACGGGAACACCTGCACCCAAACCGCGATGAATGGCATGCCCATGAAACGCTGCGAGGCGCCTGGCGGCTTGGTCTGCTCGGCGCAGTGCGCCAAGATCGAGCGCAAGAACGGCGCTGGCGAGGTGGTCGGATACAACTGGAAGATCCCTGGGACGGAGATCACCTGCAATCCGGGGGTCTACGACCCGGACACCTGTGTCTGCGTCAACAACCTCGCCAAGACCCCAACTGCCGTCACCGACGGCGTCACCGTGGCCAGTGAGCTCTGCCCTGGTGTGACGGGACCGTTCTGCGATCCGGGCTGCCCAGACAACGGCTTCTTCACGAACACGACAGGGGCGCAAGAAGCCTGTGTGCGGGGCCGGTTCAACCCGGCCAGCTGTCAGTGTGACCCCGTCGCGAAGTCGACCGACGACTTGATGTGCGCGTCCTACTGCCCCAACGGCACGGAGGTTCCGAGCCTGAGCTTCTCCGTCGAGTACGAGCTGGCCCCCGACGTCAACTACCTCGAGGTGCGGGTCGGTTTGACGAACGTCTCCAAGAACAAGGCGGAGTTCCCGGAGCAGGCCTTGGTCAACTCCTTGCTCGGGGTGCCGGCGGACGAGAGTTTTCCGGTGCCCATGGGCGACGTCTTCCTGTTCTCGGCGGGCAACTCGGTGTTCGCGCCCGGCGCTGGCTTCGATCTGCGCCGCTCGCTGCAGGCCGCCTACGCGAAAGCCCCGGCGCTGCCGGCCTTGCCGGGCATCCCCGCCGACTTTTTGGCGACCACCACGTCGTATGGCGTCAGCTACGGCGTCCTGGTCGCGCCGAGCGAGACGAACTTCGCCTGGAAGTACAAGGAGAACTACGCCGCCATCGGCGCCGTCGCCACTCAGCGCAGCCTCCTGATCCCGTTCAGCTTCAGCGCCTTTACGGGCGCCTTCTACGCGACGATTCCCAAGGAACTCGGCCCGGGAGAGTCCTTCTCGTTCACCAAGTACGTCATCGTCGGGACTGGCGACGTGGGAAGCATCCTCGACGGCGTCTACGAGCTCCGCAACGCGAAGTTCGGCGACAACTTGGCCCTCGGCAAGTTCGCCGGCATCGTCGTCGATGAGTCGCTGCGACAGCCTGTCGATGGCGCTTGGGTCGTGGTCTACAAGCGCCGCCTCGCCGATGGGACCTGCACGCTCGCTGCTGGAGACCTCGACGAGAACGGCAACCCCGCCGTCGACCGCTTCGACATCTTCTCGCAATACACCACCCTCAACGGCGGTCGTTTCGGTGGTACCCTCGAAGCCGGCTGCTACCTGTATCGCTCGCTGGCCAACCACCGCGTGCTGAGCGCCCCTGTCCCATTCGAGATCGCAGGCGACAGCACGGTCTTCGAGACCATCGCGTTGGCGCCAACTGGCCGCATCGACATCCTCGTGACCAATGAGAATGGGCAGGCCGTTCCGGCCAAGGCCACGGTCGTCGGGTTCTATAGCGCCGAAGACTCGGGCAAGGACCCTTACGAGTTCCTCTTCCACACCAAAGCCGGCGTTGGCGCGCAGGTCACCGACCTGATCCCCGACGAACCAGGCGCCCCAGGCACCCGACGTTTCATCGAGGCGACGGGATACACCGACAGCTCAGGTCGGCTCTCACTGCACGTCAAGCCCAACAGTGAAGCGCTGCCCTACACCATCTACATCAGCCGCGGCACCGAGTACGACATGGAGCAGGTCACCGACCTCGTCGTGGCCCCGAACCACTCCCAGAAGGTGTCGGCAACCGTCCACCGCGTCGTGGACACGACCGGGTATGTCTCCGCCGATCTCCACTTGCACACCATCGCCTCCATCGATAGCCCTTCGCCCCAAAGTCGACAGGTCGCAGCGCTGGCGGGAGAGGGCGTGGAGTTTGTCGCCTCGACGGATCACAACTTCGTCACCGACCTCTCGGTGAACATCGCGGTCTTGGGGCTGACGAACTTCATCTCGTCCATTGTCGGCCTGGAGCTGACGACCCTCGAGGGCGGGCACTTCAACGGATACCCGCTGCAGTACCGCCCTGAAGAGGTGTTGCACGGCTCGTTTGAGTGGGGCGGTCGCCCGCCGCAAGAGCTCTTCGACGAGCTGCGTTCCCGCGCGGAGTATGGTCCCGGCAAGGTGATCATCCAGGTCAACCACCCCCGCGACTCCATCCTGGGCTACTTCGATCAGTACGCCCTCTCGAACCTGACCACATTGCCCGATCTCTCGACCTCCCTCCCTGGGCTCGGCTCGCCCACGGGCCCGGCGTTCCTGAAGTACGACGAGTTCGGCGTCCAGCTCAAAGGCGACGACGCTCTCCCCATCAGCCAGTACTCCGACGACTTCGACGCCTTGGAGCTCTTCAACGGCAAGCGCTTCACGCAAATCCACGCGGCGCGCGCCTACGACATCGCCGACTGCGACCGCGCCAAGTACCTCGACTACCTCCCACCCACTCAGCTCTGCACCCCGAATCTGCCTGCGGATTTCGTGATGCCCGAAGCGGGGACCGTCCTGCGCGAGGACGACGGCAGCGTGCCCTTCCCTGGCAATGTGGAGGATTGGTTCAACTTGCTGAACATGGGCAAGCACGTCACTGGCGTGGCCAACAGCGACTCCCACAGCCCGTTCCAGGAGGAGCCGGGCTTCCCGCGTAACTTTGTGCGCATCGACTCGGACGACCCTGAAACCATCGACCCCCTCAAGTTCGTCGAAGGGATCCAGGGCGCACGCGTGACGACGACCAACGGCCCCTTTGTAGAGCTCTTCGTCAACGACGCCCGCATTGGCGACACCATCGTCGACACTGACAGAGAGGTGCACGTCAAGGTGCGCATCCAGGCGCCGAACTGGATTTCCGCCGATACGCTCGTGCTCTACGCCAACGGCATGGAGGTCGAACGCCACCACTTCGACAAGACCGGCGTCGAGACGATCATCGAAACCGACCTGCTGCTCGACCGCGACGCCTTCATCGTCGCCGAGGTCACCGGGCCCGACAGCATGTTTCCCCTCGTGCCGCCCCTCGAGGTGCCACCGTTGGTGCTCACCGACGCGATCGGCGCGCTGGGAGCGGCCTTTGGGCTCTTCGGCGGTCCCTTTGACGCGATTCGTCCCAACGAGGTCCGCTACACGACCCCGTGGGCTATGACCAACCCCATCTGGGTCGACACGGACGGCGACGGCTTCACGCCCATCGGCGAGGCCGCCGACCGCGACGGTGACACCGTTCCCAACTGGCTCGACAACTGCCCCGACGTCGCCAACAAGGCGCAGACCGACGACAACGACAACGGCAAAGGCGAGGCCTGCGAAGTCGGTGGAACGGGAGGGGCGGGCGGGCGGCCGCGGACCGACTCCGCGACCGAAGACCTCACCGTACGCCAGCTCCTCGCCCGTCAGCCCGGCAATCGGCGCGACATCCGGGGCATCTTCGAGCACTTCAACCACCACTGATGAAGACGTGCCGAACATCGAGCTCCAGGAGGGCGACACCGGTCGCCCTCCTGGAGCTCGTCATTTTGCTCGCCTTCACCTTCCCAGGGGCTGGGTTTGGCCACGAGATGCAGGGGCTGCATCACCTTGTCCTCGAGGTGGAAGCCGAGCGCGCCGAGCTGCTCGTCCTCTACGAGCTACCGACGGGCCAGGACGCGACGC
>PFUG01000138.1:23027-23190 GCA_002789955.1 Deltaproteobacteria bacterium CG_4_9_14_3_um_filter_63_12
GCCGGTCTGACGCCCGCGGCCATCGCTGGACTCAACATCGAGCGCGATGGCCAGGCGCTGCCGGCCGAGTCGGTTGAGTGGCGCTTGGAAACCAAGGGCGGGACCGACTCCATGCTGCTGGTTTTGTTGATTACTTTCCCAGGCGGAGTGGGCCGGTATGCGG
>PFUG01000462.1 GCA_002789955.1 Deltaproteobacteria bacterium CG_4_9_14_3_um_filter_63_12
ATCGTCGAAGCAGACCGACGCTGCCATCACGCCTCTGGCGATGCTCAAATGGGCAGGTTGTTTCCTGACGACGCCTTAGGCTCTAGTCTCTTTGGGAGCCGAGCGATCGGCTCGACTCAATGTTGATTGTATCGCGGTCACGTGATAGCGCTTGCCGTCCATCCGGGATGGAGGTCTTCGATGGAAACACGGAATATTATTTTTGTTGTCGGACTCCTGCTCGCCGGAGGACTGCTCTTCTTTGTCATCACTTCTGCGGTGGATGATTCGGTCTACATGATGACCGTCGACAAGGCCGTCAGTGAGCAAGCCGAGCACGCGGGCCAGGAGATCAAAGTGCAGGGGAACGTCGTCCCTGGAAGCATCATCGTGAAGGGCGATGACAAGGTGAGCTTCGAGCTCACGAAGAACGGCGAGACCGTCGATGTGTTCTACACCGGCCCTCGGCCCGACACGTTCAAGGACTGTGCAGACGTGATCGTCACTGGGAAGCTTTCCTCTGAGCGGAGCTTCGACGCGGTCGACATGATCGCGAAGTGCCCTTCGAAGTATGACGATCTGCCGGGAGGATGTGACAGTCGTCCCGTAGACGAAGGGACCGCAGCCAACGCCGGCTCAGAGTCCAACCCGAAAAAATACTAGGAAGAAATCCGATGTCAGAAGTCGCCATCATTGGATATGGCGCGATTGCCGTCGGCTTCGTCGTGACCGCCATCACGATGATCGCTGCAGTGATCGCTGCCGTCAGCAAGCGGGCTCGTTATCGAGACGCCGCCATCTACGGGTCCTACCTCACCTGCGCGCTCTTTGGAGTCGCCAGCGCCGCGATCATTCATGGTTTTATGAGCCATGATTTTTCGTTGCTCTATGTCCATCGCTACAGCGACGCTGCGATGCCTTGGATCTACCAGCTGGCTGCTTTCTGGGGCGGGCAAGCGGGCAGCCTGATGTTCTGGGCTGGCGCCTTGAGCCTCTTCATTGGCGCGGCGGTCTTGTTTCACCACAAGAGCAACGCACCACTCATGCCTTGGTTCATCGCGGTCACCATGGGCGTGCTGCTCTTTTTTGCCGCATTGTTGCTGTTCGTCTCGAACCCCTTCGAGACCTACGCCCTGATCCAAGCGCCGCCAGATGGCCAGGGCCTCAACCCACAGCTGCAGACGTTCACGATGGTCATCCACCCTCCGTCGCTGCTGCTGGGCTACGTCTCGGCGACAATCCCCTTCTCCTTCGGAATGGCGGCGCTGCTCTCCGGAAGACTCGATGACGACTGGCTGAAGGCAACCCGCAAGTGGACCCTGATATCGTGGGCGTTTCTCTCGATCGGCCTCATCCTCGGGATGCTCTGGGCCTACACCGAGCTCGGCTGGGGTGGCTACTGGGCTTGGGACCCCGTCGAGAACGCCGCGCTGATCCCCTGGTTCGTGATGACCGCCTATTTGCACTCGGCGGTGATCCAGGAAAAGCGCGGAATGCTGAAGCGCTGGAACCTCTTCCTCATCATCCTCGCCTTTATCCTTACGATTTTCGGGACGTTCCTTACGCGCTCGGGTCTGATTGCCAGCGTGCATTCGTTCGCGCAATCCGAGATCGGTGACTACTTCATCGTCTTCATGGTGACGACAGCGCCCGTCTGCCTCGCGCTGCTCATCTATCGCTGGGACGAGCTGAAGTCCGAGAGCCGGATGGAGAGCCTCCTGTCACGGGAGTTTGTCTTCCTCTTCAACAACTGGGTGCTGCTCTTCGCCGCCGGGATTGTGCTCTTCGGCACGATGTTCCCGAAGCTCAAGGAGATGGTCTTCAACGAGACCGCATCGTTAGGTCCGCCCTGGTTCAACAAGTGGATGACGCCAGTCGCGCTGACCATGCTGGTGCTCACCGGCGTTGGGATGCTGATCTCTTGGCGCAGGGCTTCGGTCCGCAACTTCCAAAAGAACTTCATCGCGCCCCTGATCGCCGCCGGTGTGGCGACCTTGCTGGTCCCTCCTGCCTACTACTTCTACCGCATCAAGCCGATGGGCGTCGTTCCCGATCGGTTGGACGTGGCCTACGCGTTGTTCGCGGTGTTCTTCTGCTCGTTCGTCTTGGCCATCGTCGCCATCGAGTTCTACCGCGGCGCGCGGGTTCGCAGTCGCAAGCTGGGAATCGGCTTTCTCACCGCGCTGACGGGGCTGTTGACCCGCAACCAGCGCCGCTATGGTGGCTACATCATCCACGCGGGCATCGTGCTGCTGGTCTTCGGCTTCGCGGGCAACGCTTTCCGCGTCGAAGAGAACGTCATGATGAGAGTCGGCGAGGTCGCATCGTTGGGCGACTACGAGGTGCATCTCGTGAAATTGCGAGAGGAGCCCGACGTCGAGAAGCTCAAGATGTTTGCCGACATCGAGCTCCTTCACGATGGAGAGGTCGTCAGCGAGCTCTCTCCCGGCCGTTTCTTCTTCTACGCCAGCCAATCGCCGACCTCGGAGGTGGACATCCATTCGAACCCCACCGAGGACGTCTTCTTCGCCGTCGTCAACTACGACATGGAAAGCAACACCGCGGCGCTGCTGATGGTCATCAATCCGTTCACCATGTGGCTGTGGATTGGCGGCTTGCTCATGGTCTTCGGCACCATGGTCTGCATGTGGCCACAAGCTCAGCAGGTGACCGTCAAGTCACGCAAGCGAAAGCTGGCTCCAGCCACGACGGTCGTCGGTCTCTTCACGCTTGCGGTGGTGCCACTCTCATTGGTCGGCTTCGAGTCGGCGGCCCAGGCCGGAGACGAACACGCGGTCGCCATCGAGTCGATCGACCTGGTCGATCCGGCCACGCAGGAGATCTTCGACCTCATCAAGTGTGAGTGCGAGGGGTGTGCTGGCTTGTCCATTGGCCGCTGCAATCCGACCTGTGGGGAAGGAAGACGCGACCGAGCGCTGGTCGTCGACCTGCTCGCCAGCGGACGGACGAGAGAGCAAGTCCTGCAAGAATTCGTGAACAAACGAGGAGAGGGCGCGATCCTGACTCCCAAGATCGAGGGGTTCAACCACCTGACCTGGATCATCCCGGTCATCGGCGCGTTCGTCACTGTCCCCTTGTTCTTTGTTGTCGCGCGACGCCGCAGGAGCCAAACTGTTCCGCCAGAGCCGAAGACCGCAAAAGAGGGGAATGGGAAAGCGGAGGAAGAGGACGCGGTGGACGACGAGGGAGAGCGGCTCGACGACCTGGAACGGGCTCTAGAGGCGATGGAATGACGAGAACGGGGGAAGCAACACGATGAGCGCGACATTTTTACTCCTCGCCGCAACAATCGTCTTCATGATCTTCACCCTCTACCAGGTGGTGGATCGGGTCTTGTTGAGCGATGAAGAGCCCGAGTTCGCTGGGGCCGAGGTCAGCCTGCGGGAGATCGACGATCTCTCACAGCGCCGCACACTGCTCCTACGCGAGCTCAAGGACATCGAGTTCGATTACGAGACCGGGAAGATCGACAAAGACGACCGAGACCAACTCAACAAACGCTATCGCGGTGAGTGGCTCAAGATCGACAAGGCGCTCGACCAAGTGTCGGGCGTGAACGAAGACTATCTCGCTCGCGTCGACCAGGAGCTCGAGAGACGGCTGTCTTCCGAGTCTTTTGGAGACGAGCGAACCGCTCGTGAAGACCGCTGGATCTGTGCGACGTGCGGGGGCGCGACGCCGAAGAAGTGGGACTCTTGTTCCGACTGCGGGACCATGCGTTGAGCCATTTCCCCAAGGTCATCTCGCTGCGAAAGGGCATCCTGGACATGATCGAAAAACCCACCGCTGAGCGACGGCTCTCTGGTTCGCTCATCATCCTGACGCTGCTGGTTTTTCTGGCTCCTGCGTCGCTCTGGGCACAGATGCCGGGGCCAGTTCGCCCAGGCGTTTCGCCCCCCAAGGACGCCATTCATGGCGGGATGATGGGCGGTGCTCCAATGGCGGGGCGCACGAGCGTTCAGGACTCCGACAAGGGCGGGAAAGCAAAGGCCCGCGTCCAAGTCCTGCGAAAGGTCGATGCCACCGAGAGTGGGCCGACCGAACCGGCGAAGGGCGTTCGCGTCGCGCTGCAATGGCGCGCCCCTCGCTCCGAGGCGCCTGCGCTCTCGTGGAACGCGACGTCCGGCGAAGAGGGCTGGGCGGACTTTGGCGAGGTCGATGTCTTGTCCAATCCGCGTCGCTTCGAGCTCTACGCCATCGTGGAAGAGGGTGGAGTTCGCCACGTCTCGCGCAGACTTTTCCCAGAGGCCGGAAAGATCACCGGTGAGGTCGAGATGCTGCGGGTCTCCGGCGACACTGACGACGTTCGAGGAGTGTCCCTCACCACCGTCCTGGCGATGCCCGAGGGGATGAACGAGCACCCCTCTTCCTATGGTCACATCCAGGTCCAGCAGCTCTACCAACTCGAAGCCAGCGGTTGGATGGTCTACGACACGAGTCTGGCGATGAGCTCCAGCGAAGCTCGCGGTGTGCCCATCAACCTCCCCATCGACGCCGTGGGTCCAACGGCACAGATGGTCGGGGGGGCACAACTGGGTCAGGCGGAAGTGGCGGACTCCATGCTCTTCTACCGCGGCGTCATCTACCCCAACACCGAGTCCCGTCCTCCGACCACCATTGCGGTTCAGTATTACTTGAAGGTCTCCGGACCCGCCGTCGATTTCGAGCAGCCCATAGAGCGCGACTGGGCCGCGCTCGAGGTGGTGGTCGTGCGAGAGACCGACCTTCCGGACACCCCCCTGCTGGACATCGTGCTCGACGCCCCTCAGTTCGCCGAGCAGTCCGACGTCTCGGCAGGTCTCTTCGTACAAGGCCAGAAAGTCCGTGCCGCCCGAGGTTTGGCGCTCTCGAAAGGCGACGAGCTGCACTTCCGCGTCGATGGCCTTCCCTATCCCGAGAACAACATCCCGAAATACCTCGCGATATTGGTCGTCTTGCTGCTGGTTGGCGGAACTTTTCTGGGGATCTGGGAGAGTCGACGTGCCAAAGAGCGCGCGGCAGAGCTCGAACGAGGGGGGCGTGCCGCGATGGACGAGCTCGACGAGCAGATCGAGGCTCTCTTCGGCGGCTTGACCGTTCTGGCACACGACCGAGACCAAGGGGAGGTCTCGGACATGGATTTCGACGTCGAAAACCAGCGACTCAAGACCCGCATCGCGCTGTTGGAACAGCGACGAGATCAGGTCCGTGGCATGGCCGAGAAGCGGGGCTGAGCCAACCTGGGCGCGGCGCCGATCTCTTCGTGCGTGACAGGGTGATGAGTTCCCCGTAGAACACCTCAACTTCGGTGCTCGCGCCTAGGGACGCGAGGCTCGCTTCGAGCCCCTCTGTTTCGAGTCGCGCGCGAAGAATTCGATCGTGCGTAGGGACGCGAGCTGGCTCGCTTCGAGCCACCTCTGTTCCGAGTGGCGCGCGAATGATGATGCGAGTCGGCGAGGACCGTTACGGGTTTCGCCGACCACTCCACACGGAATGGCTTTGGAACGAATTGAGCTCGAGAAGGTTGCGAAGGTCTACGGTCGCTCCTACGCCTTGAACCGCGTCGACACCGTGTTCAAAGCGGGGACCCTGGTCGCATTGTTGGGCCCCAATGGGGCAGGGAAATCCACCCTGATCTCCATGGTCGGGACCTTGCTCTTGCCTGATCGCGGGACCGTGACCTACGATGGCTTGAGCCACGAGCAGATGGTCCGCAAGGGACGTGGCCGCTTCGGCTATGTGAGCCACGACGCGTTGCTCTATTTGGACCTCTCCGGGATGGAGAATCTAGTCTTCTACGCCGCCCTCTACGACATTCCCAATCCGCAAGCCCGCATCGCCGAGCTTCTCAAGCGCGTCGACATGACCTATGCGGCCGAGAAGCTCGTGCGCAGCTACTCACGAGGGATGAGGCAACGCCTCTCCATCGCCCGAGCGCTCCTCCAAAGACCCGAA
>PFUG01000293.1 GCA_002789955.1 Deltaproteobacteria bacterium CG_4_9_14_3_um_filter_63_12
ATGTGGAAGATTTTTGATGGGTTTGCACCGCTGGACAAACTTCGGTTCCCCTGAAGTGCAATGGGCGAATGCCGGCTCCGCCGCAGCTCTCTGCGACGGACCGGCAGAAGAGTCACTGCTTGTGCTAGCCGTGAAAGCTGAGATGGCCCGTGTAAACCAACAACAGGGCCACTACCACCAAGACGAGCGCCGGAGAGAAACTCCAGTAGCCGAAACGAGACCTTCCGTACCCACCCGAGCCAAGCGCTAGCACGATTAGGACAATGAGGATAATCATTAACATTGTGACCTCCGTTGGTAGTAGTTTGCGCGCAACTGGCTCAGCGAGTAAGGTCGCTGAAGCCGTCCTCGAGTGCGTTCCAATCCTCCATGATCTCGGCCTGGAAGACCCCCCAGTTCCCTCGTTTGCCCGAGGGGTTGGCGTCAACGAACTCGTCGAGTTTCGCCTGGGCTGCGCCGTGGTGTTCCCGCAGACCCTCTATGCGCATGCGATAGGGGTCGTGCTGCTGCGCGCCAGACTGGATGAAGCCGTTGACCAGACCGTCGAGTTGTGTGGACCATGATTTGAGCTGGGTTTCCATCTGCGTCACGGCGGCTGTGCGTTTGGCTGCGCTCTCTTCTCGTGTCATTCCCATCATCTTTCTCCTATCGTGTGTCGACCAGTCCTTGTTCTCTTGACTCTCAAAGGTAACTGACATCTCTCAGCGGCCGACCACGTCTTTTTCGTTGTCTGGCAGTCAACGGCCAGCAAAAGAATTGACTCGGTCAGCAGGGTGCCCGCGAATGCGTTCAACGCCTGGGCTGCTCGAGCTGACTGCAGGATGCGTGCCGCCGCAGCAATTCACCGCAACATGATAAGAATACATATTAAATCTGACTTCACCTCGAGGCTCCTTCCTTATGCCTCGTCGTTCTGATTGGATCGCACGGAGGCACGAGTGGTTGCGGCACACATCCTGCCCACTGCCTTTGCAGGGACGCGACACTTCGCCTTTCGTACCGCTGAGTTCATCCCCATCGAAATGCCCTTCGCTGTCGGCTATACTGCGCCGGTCTCGAACACCTGGCCGCTTCGTCCCAGCAGGACCATCGATGTACTCAATATTCTCTTCCGCTCGCCTGCTCCTCTTGCTGACCGCGCTCGCGCTCCTCTGCCTGTCCTGCGACGACAACGTCGCCAGCAAAAAGGCCGGGCCAGGGGATCCTTGCGACGCAGACTCCGACTGCGTTGAAGGCCTGAGCTGTTCCCAGTCTCTTGGGGCCTGCGTGAGAGCCGCTGCGGACGTGGGACCCGACGTCCCAAACGTCGAAGACACCACGCCGCCTGATACCACCGAAGAGCTCATCGAGGTTGACACAGCGGAGGTCGACAGCGGCTGCATCACTGGTGAGCAACAAGGCTGCGGGGCGAATGTCGGCGAGTGCACTGCGGGAACCAGCACCTGCACCGACGGCGTCTGGTCGGAGTGCGACGACCTCGGCCCCACCGATGAGCTCTGTGACGCCCTCGACAACGACTGCGACGGGGCCATCGACAACGACCTGCAGAGCGAATGTGGAATCAACCTGGGTCAGTGCATACGGGGAGTCACGAGCTGCAACATGGGCGTGTGGAGCACCTGCAAGGGCGGCGTCGACCCCGTCGACGAGCTCTGTGATGGGCTCGACAACGACTGCGACGGGTCCGCGGACGAGGACGCCAGCGACGCGTCCACGTGGTACCAAGACGCCGACAACGACACCTATGGCACCCTCGCCGTCACTCTCGTCGCCTGCAGTGCCCCGGCCGGCTACGTTGCCGACAACACCGACTGCGACGACGCGCAGCGCTTCTCGTTCCCGAGCAACCCCGAGGTCTGTGACGGGCTCGACAACGACTGCAACGGTGAGGTCGACGACGGCAACATCGCGCCCGCCGACTGGTATCTCGACAACGACGGCGATACCTACGGCGATCCGAGCATTTCCATCGCGACCTGCACCCCGCCTGCTGGGTACGTCTTGGACAAGACTGACTGCAATGACGCCGTTGCCGCCGTCCACCCAGGTGGAATCGAGCTTTGCGACGGCTTGGACAACGACTGCAGCGCCGCCACGGCGGACGGCACCGCGGCGCCCTGGTTTGGCGGGCAGTGCGACGGCGGCGACAGCGACCTCTGCCGCGAGGGCACTTGGGGTTGCACCGGCGCCACGCAGTCCTGCACCGACAGCACGGGGGACAGCGCCGAGGTCTGCGACGACGCCTTCGACAACGACTGCGACGGCCAGACTGATGAGGGCTGCTCGACCTGCAACCAGAACCTCGACGCCGACTTCGATGGCTCCAGTGAATGCGACGACTGCGACGAGACCAACGGCAGCATCCACCCCAACGCTTTGGAGCGCTGTAACGGCGTCGACGACGACTGCGACGGCCTGATCGACGAGGACTTCGACCAGGACACCGACGGCTACAGTGTCTGCGCCACCGATCCCCTCCTCTTCGACTGCAACGACCTGCTTGGCAACGTCAACCCGGGCGCCCTAGAGGCCTGCGGGCCTTCGGGCAATGGCAACGGCGTCGACGACAACTGCAACGGGTACGTCGACGAGGGCTGCGGCAACTGCAACGCCAACGACGCTGACGGCGACGGCGTCTCCCAATGCGCGGGAGACTGCGTCCCCAACAACGGCGCGGTCTACCCCGGTGCGCCTGAGCTCTGCGACGGCCTCGACAACGACTGCAACACCCTGACGGTCGAGAACTGCACCGTCTCGGAGCCCTGCAATTGGCCGGGCGACGCCGATTTCTGCGAGTCCGACCTCATCTGCGCCTGCATCGTCAATGCTGCCGGCAGCTGCCAGGGCAACTACGTCTGCACCGCCTACTGCAACACCAGCGCCACGGGCGTCCGCGGCGATGGCTGCGGTGCCGACCAGACCTGCCTCTACGACATCCTACGCACGGCCAACATCCACGGCTGTGCCGTCAACACCGCCACGCTCGGCACCCTCGCCGGCGGTCAGGTGTGCACTGGCGACAGCGTCTGCCGGAGCAACAGCTGCGATAAGCTCTGCGTCGGCGCCGGCTGCAACACCAAATACTGCCTGGATTACTGCGGCAGCGACGCCTACTGTACCGCGGCGAATACGGTCTGCCGGCTCAACCGCGGCACCAGCATCGACGGGACTTGCTGGCCCGCAGCAGGTCCTTTCCTCGGGACCAGCCCGGTGGGGGCCGCCTGTACCACCGACACCAACTGCGACCATGGCTTCTGCTCGGACGGAAAGTGCACCGAGCCTTGCTGTCAAGACAGCGACTGCAAGGGCGGTTACACCTGTTCCATGCAAGGCGAAGCGGTCGACACGACCTACGTCTATCCCCCGCCCAACGCGCCGACCTGCACTACCGACGCCAACTGCCCCTCTCCGATGATCTGCCTGACCAGCCAGAACGTCTGTTCCTGGCGGCTCACCGAGACCTCGCCCGTCTGCATCCCCGACGTCGCAGGCCAAGGAACCCGGCTGGCCGGCGGCGCCTGTACCCAGAACGCCCAGTGCCGGAGCGGCTTCTGCGAGGCCGACATCGGTGTCTGCATCGACGTGTGCTGCAGCGACGCAGCCTGCCCCAGCGGACTCACCTGCGAGGCACAGTTCATTCAGACCAGCGCCACCCGGGCCAGCGAAGCGCGGGTCTGCGTCAACCTCTCGACTGAGCAGGTCCTGCGCAGAAAGTAAGAGGGCGAACGGTTGATACGCGCATCCTGCTCGTAACCCTTCGGGTTTACACGACTCTCCGCCATCCCTGGCTGCGAGTTCTTGTCCGGCTGGGTCCGGCGCCTGGGCTCTCGAAGCCCTGGCCCGCTCCCAGCCGCTCGGTTCGCCGGCTCGACGGCCCGCAGCCTCGCCTCGACCTTCTTGCTCGTCGCACCTGAATTTCAAGATGGACTCGAGCTAGCGGTGAACCCCTGCGGCCTCACTGCCGGTGCGCTGCACGAACTCGATGTAGCTGCCATCGTACACCAAAGGCGGCTCGGGCGCCCCGCCCTTCCCGTCTCCCGGGCGCAGCTCCAAGACTCGTGTGCTCAGGCCTCGCAAGAACACACGGTCGTGGCTGACGAAGAGCATCGTGCCGTCGAAGTCCGACAAGGCCGACACGAGCATCTCCTTCGACTCCAAGTCCAGGTGGTTCGTGGGTTCGTCGAGGATGAGGAAGTTCGGGGGGTCGAAGAGCATGATGGCCAAGACCAAACGAGAGCGCTCCCCGCCGGAGAGCACACGCACGAGCTTCTCGACGTCGGGTCCGCTGAACTGGAAGGCTCCCAGCAGGCTGCGCAGTACCCCCTGGGTCTCGCCTGGGAACTCGCGCTGCAGCTGTTCGAGCACGGTGAGCTGGGGATCGAGCTGGTCGAGGGATTGTTGTGCGAAGTAGCCCACCTTCAACGAGGCGCCGAGCCGCACCGACCCCACATCGGGCTCCAAGGCTCCGGCGACCAACTTGAGCAAGGTCGTCTTGCCGGCGCCGTTGCGGCCCATGACGCACCAGCGCTCACGGCGCCGGATGATCAGGCTGAAGTCGTCGTAGATCACCCGCGCGCCGTAGCGTTTGCCCAACCCGTCGATGGCCACGACGTCGTCGCCGGAGCGCGGCGGCTTGCGGAAGGCGAACTGCACGACCTTGCGTTGCCGTGGTGGCTCTAGGACCTCGATCTTTTCGAGCTTCTTGACGCGACTCTGGACCTGGGCCGACTTGGCTGCGTGGGCCGCGAAGCGGTCGATGAAGCGCCGCTCCTTGGCCAACATTGCCTGCTGACGGGCCATCGCGGCCTCGCGGTTGGCCTCGGCGAGCGCCCGTTCGCGAACGTAGTATTCGTAGTTGCCGGTGTAGGAGGTGAACTCGCCACCGTCGATGTCCACGATGCGAGTCACCACACGGTCCATGAAATCGCGGTCGTGGCAGGTCATCAGGAGGGCACCAGAGTAGTCCTTGAGAAACTGCTCGAGCCAGAGGATGGACTCGATGTCGAGGTGGTTGGTGGGCTCGTCCATGAGCAACACCTCGGGGCGGCCCAAGAGCACGCGGGCCATCCCGACGCGCATCTTCCAACCGCCAGAGAGGGCGCCGACGTCGCCGTCGACCTGGTCGGTTTCGAAGCCCAAACCCGCTAAGATCTCGCGTGCGCGGGCGTCGACCTCGTAGCCACCTAGGTGCTGGTACTGGTCCTGGACCTCGCCGAAGCGTTCGAGGATCGCCTCCATCTCATCGGCGCGGTCGGGGTCTCCCAAGGCATGCTCGAGCTCGGCGAGCTCATGGTGCAGGTCGCCGAGTTGACCGCTGCCGCTGATGCTCTCTTCGAGCACGGAGCGGCCCTGCATCTCGCCGATGTCCTGACGGAAGTAGCCGACGGTGAGCCGCTTGGGCATGGAGACTGTCCCTTCGTCGGCCGACTCTTCGCCCATAATCATGCGAAAGAGCGTGGTCTTACCGGAGCCGTTGGGACCGATGAGGCCGACCTTCTCCTGCGGATTGAGCTGAAAGGAGCTCTCTACGAAGAGGATTTGTCGACCGTAACTTTTGCTGATGTTGCTGAGTGAAATCATGGCCGCGCTACCTAGCAGGAAGCCTCTCTCCTGTCAGCTCAAAGCGCCGACGCGGCGGTGCGTTTTGTCGTCTCTCGAGTTCATAGGGGCCGCATCCGCTCGCAAGTCCAAGCGATTTTCACTAAGGTGGTTGGGTAAGCGCTCCTCCTGGCGCGAAACTCGGCGATGTCAGAGGTGTTCCATGCAGATCAAGATCGCGCTCTGGACCGCACTCAGCTGCCTCGTCTTCTGCGGCTGCAGCGTCGAGCTCCCGAGCCCAGAGACCAAGTCCCCAGGCGTCTCTT
>PFUG01000483.1 GCA_002789955.1 Deltaproteobacteria bacterium CG_4_9_14_3_um_filter_63_12
GAGAGCCATCGAACAATAATCGAGGACACATGCGAAGCGTTACACTAGGTGGCGTGAGAGGCGTCGGGCAAAAAAAAGCCCCCGCTTCGGGCGGGGGCTTTTTTGATTCTTGTGCGACGCTAGAGAGCCGTCACCCAAACCCGAACATGAGCCTTCACTTCGCTGTGCAGCTTGATGGCGACACTGAAGATGCCGAGCTCTTTGATGGGCTGGTCGAGGAGGATCTTGCGGCGATCCATGTCGAATCCAGCGGCGGCCAGAGCCACCTGGACGTCACGGTTGGTGACCGAGCCGTAGAGCTTGTCGTCCTCCCCCACCTGACGTGGGATGGTGACGCTGACACCGCGCAAGCCGCCGACGACCTCGAGAGCCTTTTGGCGCAGCTGCTCTTTCTGGCGAGCGATGCGGGTCTTCTCGTGCTGGAAGTACTTGATGCGCCCGCCGACTGCTGGCAGCGCGAGCTTCTGAGGAATCAGGAAGTTGCGACCAAAGCCATCGGAGACCTTGACGATGTCTCCCATATCACCCACATGCGGGACGTCTTCGGTAAGGATTACTTGCATTGGTTTTCTCTTTCTTCAAGTCGAGAACGAGCTGCGAGCAACGTCTCAGATTTATTGAGTCAATCGGATTTCTCGCGTGCTGCCTGGCAGCGAGGTGGCTCGAAGCGAGCCACCTCGCGCGCCTACACGCGATCGCTTCGCGGTCTCTCGAGATCAATCGATGTCGTCGTCGTCGTCGTCGTCCTCGTTGAGGAGGATCGGCTCACGATGTCGGTCGATGATCGGCGTCTTGTCTTCCTCGACCTGCTGAGCGGCTTCGGCGATTCGGGCTTCACGGTCCACTTCGTCGAGCTTGATCGTGAGGTATTTCAACACGGGCTCGAGGATTCGGAAGTTGCGCTCGAGCTCGGTGACGAGGTCGTTGAATCCGAGGTACTGATAGTAGAAGTAGATCCCGTGGGAGTTCTTCTTGATGTTGTAGGCCAGCTTGCGCTTGCCCCAGTCCTCTGTCTTGAGGATCGCGCCGCCGAGCTTCTCGATCGTGCCTTGGACACGCTCGATCACCTTGGTGCGGTCCTCTTCGAGGAGGTCGGGCCGCAGAATAAAAATGGTCTCGTACTCTCTCGTAACTCTCGGATGCTCTACCAGATGTTTCATTCGTCCACTCTCCTCGTGGGCTGTGTGGCCTCCCGTCTATTTTTGCGCCGTTATCCGCAAATTCGGGAGGCAAGGAGTCGCGGCACGATACACAAGCCGCATGGTTGTGACAAGCAAAACCCTTATCAGGTTCGCCACAGCGTCCTGAACGGGGTGGTCGCAACCCAAGAAACGACGAAGTGGGCTTGCGCCCACTTCGGCGTCTGCATGGGTTGCTAGAGGTTCGGCGTCCCCGCGCCGAGCAATACCGAATTGGCGAGAACCTGGCGGCGGTCGAGGTCGACGGCACCTTCGGTGACGGGCCCGACCGCCGAGGCGGGGGTCATCGTCTCCGGCACTTTCATCTCGGCGGGGACCGCTGCGGCGGCGGGCTCAGCCGGAGCTTCGATGGCGCTCTTGGAGTCAATCGTAGCAGTCTGGTCATCCTTGTCCTGCAGCCCGACGAGGACTGGCGCCATAACCAACGCGACGACGGCCATGAGCTTGAGGAGGATGTTCAACGACGGACCTGACGTGTCCTTGAAGGGATCGCCGACCGTGTCGCCGACGACGGCAGCTTTGTGGGCATCTGAACCCTTGCCGCCGTGCGCTCCGCCTTCGATGTACTTCTTGGCGTTGTCCCAAGCGCCACCAGCGTTGGACATGAAGATCGCCAAGAGCACTCCGCTGACCGTGACGCCCGCCAAGAGACCGCCGAGAACTGCGCCGCTGGGATCAACCAGACCAGCGATGACCGGGGTGGTGACGGCGAGGATGCCAGGTGCCACCATCTGCTTGAGGGCGGCGGCGGTCGAGATGTCGACGCACTTGGCGTAGTCGGCCTTGACGCCTTCCTTGCCTTCGAGGAGACCGGGGATCTCTCTGAACTGGCGGCGAACCTCCTCAATCATGTCTCCAGCCGAACGACCGACGGCGAGCATCGAGAGGGCGCTGAACCAGAAGGGCATCATGCCACCGATGAGCAAGCCCACCATGACGTTGGGCTGCAGGATGTCGATGCCTGTGAGACCGATCTGCTGGCTGTAGGCCGCGAAGAGTGCCAACGCGGTGAGCGCAGCCGAGCCGATGGCGAAACCCTTACCAATTGCGGCGGTGGTGTTGCCGACAGCATCGAGCTTGTCAGTGCGGCCGCGAACCTCTTTCGGGAGGTGGCTCATCTCCGCGATCCCGCCCGCGTTGTCGGCGATGGGGCCATAAGCATCGACCGCCAGCTGGATCCCTGTGGTGGCCAACATTCCGAGCGCTGCCAGGGCGATGCCGTAGAGATCGGCGTTGGCGTAGGCGACGATGATGGCGCCGCCGATGAGGGCGACCGGCACAACCGTGGAGAGCATACCGACGGCGAGCCCTTGGATGAGGTTGGTGGCCGCACCGGTCTCGGAGGCCTTGGCGATCGCATGCACGGGTTTGTGAGAGTCGCTGGTGTAGTACTCCGTGACTTTCCCAATCAAGACGCCAGCGACAAGCCCGCCACCAACGGCGATGAGCACGCGCCACCAGGTGATGACTTTGCCGGCCGAAATCGTGATGCCTTCTTGCGGTAGAAGAGCGTAGGCGACACCCGCCGTCGCGGCGAGGGTGATGATGGCCGCAGCGATGGTCCCGCGATCGAGCGCGTGCTGTGGATTTCCACCTTCTCTGGTCTCTACGAGGAAGGTACAACCGATGGAGACGACGATACCAACGGCGGCGACGACGAGGGGCAAAATGACTGGACCCCAAGTGAGGATCGCGCTGCCTTTCACGCCAGTCGAGATGTAGTAAACGCTGCTGAGGTTCCAACCGAGCACCATGGCGCCGACGATCGAACCGACATAGCTCTCGAACAGGTCTGCGCCCATTCCAGCCACGTCGCCAACATTGTCGCCAACGTTGTCGGCGATGGTCGCCGGGTTGCGAGGGTCGTCCTCTGGAATCCCGGCCTCGACCTTGCCGACCAGGTCGGCGCCAACGTCCGCTGCCTTGGTGTAGATGCCGCCGCCGACGCGCGCGAAGAGAGCGATTGAGCTGGCGCCCAAGCTGAAGCCCGTGATGACCTGCAGGAGAATCTGCATCTCCATCAACTCGCCAGGTACGCCAGCTACGGAGACGTGGAATCCAAGCGTCCCGTAGGCGACGAACAGCGTCCCGAGACCAAGGACGCCGAGACCAACGACGGCCATTCCCATGACGGCGCCGCCGCTGAAAGCGACCTTGAGAGCCTGAGGAAGTCCCGTCCGAGCTGCATTGGTCGTGCGCACGTTCGCCGCTGTGGCGACGCGCATACCGATGAAGCCAGCCAGCGCAGAGCACACCGCCCCGAGAATAAAGGAGAGCGCGATGAGTGGGTGACTCACTTCGCTGTTCCAGTTGGCGATGAGGAGGAGAATCGCAACGAAGAATACGAATATCGCGAGGATGCGGTATTCGCGCTTCAAGAAGGCCATGGCGCCCTCGCGGATATAGCCCGCAATCTCGGCCATGCGCTCCGTACCTACCTCCTGTCTATTGACCCAGGACGCCAGCATGTAGGCGAATCCCAAGGCCAATAACCCCGCAAACGGGATGGCATATGGCAAGTTTTCAATCACTTCCTGTTCCCTCTTTCTGTGTCGATTTGAACAAACCGTTAATAACGTTCATGGCGGGCTTGGGACCCTCATCGAGTATCAGACCCAGCGCCTTCACTCCGACGTCGAGCACCTCTCCCAAAGTTTCCATCTCCATCGGTCCGAAGCGGCCGAGCACGTGGGCGGTCGTGTCCCCGAAGGCCGGCCGGCCGATGCCTAGGCGCAAACGAACAAAGTCCCGATTCCCCGTCTCTTGGATCAGCGACCGCAGCCCATTGTGCCCTCCGTGCCCGCCCCCCTCCTTGACCCTTACGTCACCAAAGACAAGGTCGAGGTCGTCATGCAGCACAACGCACTGGTCGGGCTCGTGGTCGAAGAAGGACAGCGCTTGACTCAGAGCTTGGCCGCTGAGGTTCATGAAGGTCTGGGGCTTGAGGATGACGAGAGGTCGTCGTCCCCAATCCCCTGACCCAAAACGAGCGTTGAACTTCTCTCGCTCCACAGAGATCCCGGCGACTGATGCGAACGCGTCGGCCAGCATGAACCCGATGTTGTGGCGCGTGGCGGCGTACTTCGAGCCAGGATTGCCCAACCCAACCACCACCACTCGACCGCTGCTCTGCCATGCCATGGCTCACCTTAGCCGACGAAATCCACTCACTCGGCTGCGTCGGCGACCACGGTCTCCGCTCCGCGAGGAGGCAGGATCTGCACGAACGCAAAGTCGATGGCGAAGACGAGCTCGACACCCTCCGGCGTCGGGATCGTGCTGACCTTCGCGGATTGCTTGACACCCAGCGGCGTCACGTCGAACTCGAGAGCCATCGGCATGTCTTTCGGCAAGCAACGCACGGTCACCATGCGCTCGACCTGTCTTAGGGACCCGCCAGCCGCCACGCCCTTCGCCTTGCCCACGAGGATGATTGGGACGTTGACCTGAACCTTGACCGTGTGATCCACCACGAAGAAATCGACGTGGGTGACCTGCCGGGTCACGGCGTTCTTCTGGTGATCCTTCAGCATCACCTCGTAGGTCACACCGTTGTCGACCTTCAGGTCGATTAGGGCGTTGCGGCCATAGGGTCCCGTAAGAGCCTTCTCCAGGTCCTTGGGGCTCAATGTCAGCGATGTGGGCGCCGTGTTCTTCCCGTAACAAACCGCGGGAATCAGGCCGCCACGACGAAGCCCTCTCGCTGCTTGGCGTCCACGCGTCGTGCGAAGGCTGGTGTTCAGCTCCAAATTAGCCATGTTACTCTCCTGCAGGGTGCAAACGCGACGCACTCTTTGCGTCGCCCCGGATAAATCAACGAAACATAGAGCTCACCGACGTCTCGACGTGCACTCGGGTGATCGCCTCCCCTAAGAGGCCTCCCACCGAGCACACCTCGAGCTGCTCGCAGCAGGCTGCAGCCGGACTGAGCGGAATGGTATCTGTCACAAAAACTTTGCTCAGTGCGCTGTTGGAAATTCGGTCCACTGCCGGACCCGAAAGCACTGGGTGTGCCGCCGCGGCATAGACATCGCGAGCGCCGCGCTCAATCAACGCTGCGGCCGCCTTGGTGAGCGTCCCCGCTGTGTCGATCATGTCGTCCACGATCACACACGACTTGCCCTCGACATCGCCGATGACGTGCATCACCTCCGCGACGTTGGGGGCACTGCGCCGTTTGTCGATGATGGCCAGCGACGCCGACAACGCCTTCGAGTAGTAGCGCGCCCGCTCCACACCCCCGGCATCCGGTGACACAACCACCAGGTGGTCCTTGTCCGCTGTGATCTCGGCGATCTTCGGCACCAAGACACGGCTCGCTCGCAGGTGCTCGAAGGGGACCGAGAAGAAGCCTTGGATCTGCCCAGAGTGTAGATCGATGCTCATCACTCGGTCGGCACCAGCCACGGTGATCAGATCAGCGACCAACTTCGCGGTGATCGGGCGGCGCGGAGACTCCTGACGGTCTTGCCGAGCGTATGCGTAGTAGGGCAGCACCGCCGTGATCTTCCCTGCGCTCGAGCGTTTCAGCGCGTCGAGGATCACCAACAACTCCATGATCCGATCGTTGACCGGAGGACACACGGACTGCAGCACGAAGACGTCGTGACCTCGTACGCTCTCGTCAATCCGGACAGAGATCT
>PFUG01000132.1 GCA_002789955.1 Deltaproteobacteria bacterium CG_4_9_14_3_um_filter_63_12
TCTTTGCTGCCCCCATTCTTTGGACGGCTGAAACCCTCTGAACTGACGGAAAAAATCTCGTGCGCGATCGGATCTCGCGCGCTACTTGGAACAGAGGGGGCTCCAAGCGGAACCACCTCGCGTCCCTATGCGCGTTCGCCCCCGCAACACTACAGACATCATGCCTTGTGGTTCCGAATCGAATCGCACAAACCCTCGTGAGCTTCGCGCTAATCCTCCCGCCTTGGCTGCTCTGTAGGTTTTCTCGGGTCGAAAGGGTCGCTGTCCTGGGGCGTCGGCTCGATCACGATGAGCTTCGGCTTCTGCTGCGCTCCGTTGGGAGCGGGCGTCGCCGTGCCCGCGCTGGGCGCGGGCGTCGCCGATGACGTCTTGGACACTTTCCCGTCCTCCGTAGCGCCGTCGTCCTTCTTTGGGTCGGTGGGGGGCGCGTCGTTCTGCCCCGGCGTGATGATGATCAGCTTCGGCTCTTTGGGGACCTCGGGTTGGGAAGGTTTCTCCTCCGGCGGTGGAGCCAGCGCCCTTTGGGACTTGAGAATCCAGGTGAACGCTTCCCCGAGAGTGGGGTCCATGGTCGTCGCCGCCTCCATCAACCCGATGCACTGGTCGTACTGCTGGAGTTGGAACGCCGCTTTCCCTTGTTCGAAGAGATCCCTGGCCGCCTCGCGATCAGTCTCTGAGGCAGTATCGGGCTCTTCGGGCTCCGCTTCGCTGGCGTCTGGAGTCGGGGGCCGAAACGCCCGGCTGGCGTCTGGCAGGGTCTTGACGATCTTGGGCGCATTGGTGGGCTCTACAGGCCGTTCCGCCACACCCTCGCGACTCGAGGCTGCCTTCATGACCAGCAGCACCACCGCCGTGACCAACGCGGCGATGATCGCCAGCGCGATGCCGACCTTCATCCACGGGATTTCGTTCTTGGCTTGGTAGGACCGTTTGGCGGGAGTGGCGCCGCCAGAGTACCGGTCGGCGACGTTATCCATGGCGCTGGCGAGTCCGCGTGAGCTCGCCGGAACGATCGCCGGACGCGAGCGCGGCGAAACCGCAGGAACAATCGGGTTGGAGGCCTTCGCCGCCATGAGAACGGGCTTGGAGGCGGCCTCGAATCCTGGCAGATCGAAGAGGTCTTCCTCTGCGGGGCCTGGCACCGAGACCCTCGGCGAGAACGGGCTCTCTGCTGGCTCCTCGCTGTGCACTTGGCCATCGTCATCAGGAACATCGTCGGCAAACCACGAGAGAATCTCGTGTCC
Source organism: Deltaproteobacteria bacterium CG_4_9_14_3_um_filter_63_12 (assembly GCA_002789955.1). GTDB lineage: Bacteria > Myxococcota_A > Bradymonadia > UBA4248 > UM-FILTER-63-12 > UM-FILTER-63-12. The sequence goes on from PFUG01000132.1 coordinate 1,245, forward strand.
CTCCTCCGGTTCGCCGCCCTCGGTGTCGTCCGTGCCCTTTGCCAAGGGTGCGTCGTCAGGCTCCTCGTCATCATCCAACCAAGAGCCGATTTCGAAGTCGTCGCCCTCTGGCAGCATCGAAGTCGGTCTCGCGGCGGCACTAGCCTGCAACTCGACGGGGCCATGTTCCTCGACGGCGACATGTTCCTCGACCGCGGCTTTGATGCCCAGCCCGGTCAGCCGCCGGCGCAGCGCCTGCGCCGCGCGCCGGCTCAATCCTTTGGCGGCGGTCCAACTCCCATCGGCGTCGAAGCGGATGGGCTGCGTGACCTCGGCCCCGAGCTGGGCGGCGTTGGCCTGGATGTGCAGACGCATCTCTGCACTCAGAGCGCCACTAGGAACTCGAACAAGAAAGAGAATGTCCAACCCTTCTGCCATGCCACTACTGCAGATAATTCGGGGTCTCGAGGAAGTAGGACGCACGCCGTGTGGCCCTCGAAGATCGTTCAACTCTACTTCAGCCTTCCCTCCTCGTCACTTGTTGCGCGCAACCTGTGGGCTCATAGCTCTCACGGCGAAGCCGCTTTCTGCCTAGGCGGCGCCTTGGTCGCTGGCGTGTGCGCCAACGACAGGACCGCAACCCAAGAAACCCCATGGCTCTTTAGGGTGTGTGCGCACTCCGATGCGGTGGCCCCCGAGGTCAACACGTCGTCGATGAGCAGAACCCTGACCTGCTCGAGCGAACGCTTGGATTGGCAGGAGAATGCCCCGGCGAGAGCTGCTTTGCGTTCTTGTGCGTCCAAGCCCGGAAGGTTCTCTGTTGCGCGGGCGCGAGTCAGCGCCTCTGGCCGCCAGATGGCCTCCACGCCTTGCTCCCTGAGCGGCCGCAGCACCGCTTTGCCGAGGGCCCAGGTGTGGTCGAAGCCCCGCTCCCTGAGGCGCTCGACGTGCGTGGGGACTGGCACCACCGCAAGCGGGGAAGGACTCAGGAACTCGCCGATGAAGAGGCGTGGACCGGCCGCGTCGAGGGCCTCTGCCAGCGCTTCACAGAGCGCCCGGCCGATGGCGGTGCGCCGATGGTATTTCCATTTGTGGAGCGCGGTTCGGACTGGGCCTTGGTAGGCGAAGAGGGAAAGCACGGCATCGACGCCCGGCGGGGGCTCGCCTGGCAGTGCGGGCTGCTGCTCGGGCTCGCAGCTCGCACAGAAGAGGGTCTCCTCTGCAGCAAGGGGTTGCTCGCAAGCCGCGCAGCGCCCTGGCCAGACCAGCCGCGTCAGGTCATTCGAGACGCTCCTCAGGGCCGCCCAAACCTGGCCGAGAGTGCTGCGTGAGCCCGTCATTTGTGGTAGGGCTCCCCGCGCACGATCGTCATCGCCCGGTAGAGCTGCTCGAGGAGGACCACGCGCGCCAGCTCGTGTGGCAGCGTCAGGCTGCTCAGGGCCAAGAGCTGGTCTGCTCGTTGGCGGACCTCGTCGCTGTGACCGAAGGCACCTCCGATGAGGAAAGTCAGGTCACGACCGCTGGCCAGGTGAAGCTTCATCTGCGCTGCGAACTTCTGGCTGTCTGGTGTCTCTCCACGTTCGTCGAGGACAAGCACGATGGAGTTTGGCGGCACGGCGTCGAGGAGCAATCTCGACTCTCGTTGCCGTATCTCGTCCGCGTCGAACTTCCCCTTGATGGCCTTGAGGGTGCGCTCTTCATAGCGAACGTAGTGCGAGAGACGCTTGCCGTAGTCGTCGCACAGACGCTGCTGCGGTGAGTCTTTGACCTTTCCGATGCTGATACAGGTCAGCCTCATGCGAGCTCTCGGGAGTGAGGCGTCAGTTGGAGCGAGTGGGTCCGCTGTTGCTCGACTAAACTAGTCGTTGATGTCGTAGCCTTCGTAGAGGGCCGCGTCACCTTTGAGCTCATCGGGGACTTGCAGAGGAAGCCGCGGGGCGTCTGACCAAAGTCGCTCGATGTCGTATACATACCGGGTATGAGCGTGGAAGACGTGGACAATGATGTCGCCGAAGTCCAGCAACACCCAGTGGCCCTTCGAGAGCCCCTCACGTCCCAAATTCTCGGCGTATGGCTTCATCTCGTCTTGGACAGAGTCCGCAATGGCCGTGACGTGGCGATCGTTGCGGCCGGTACAGACGACCAGGAAGTCGGCGTAGCTCGCCTTCCCTCTCACGTCGATGATGACCGGATCGAGCGCCTTCTTGTTCATCGCAGCGTCGGCAGCGATCATAGACAGCTGCTCGATGCGTGCGTCCAAACTCTCTTCCTGCGAAGTCGAGTCAATCTCGGACAATTTTGCTAGCTCTCTCATTCTCCTCCAGTTGGTCGGAAGTTTTGCGGTCTTGCCCGCCGGGAAACGTCATCAGGGAACGAAGTGGACAGTGCTTTGCGACGCGGAGTGGGCACTTTTCTGCGAAAGAGCCGGTCACGCCGCGTCAGTCTATCAGACTCAGCTTAGGTGCGTGATGATGTTTGTACACACCTGAGAGGGAAGAATATTTCGAGCACGGGAAATCCACATCATGAGCGCACTTGCCCGTTGCCATAGACGACGAACTTGGTCGTCGTGAGCTCGTCCAAGCCCATGGGTCCAAAGGCGTGCAGCTTGGTGGTGCTGATGCCGATCTCCGCGCCGAGGCCTAGCTCCCCGCCGTCGGCGAAGCGAGTCGAGGCGTTGACCAGGACCGTCGAGGAGTCGACTCGCTCGAGGAAGCGCTCGGCTCGGCGGTAATCGTTGGTCACGATGGCTTCGGTGTGGAGAGAGCCATAGCGGCGAATGTGGGCGATGGCCTCGTCCATACTGTCGACGATCTTCACCGAGAGATCGAGGCTGAGGTACTCCTGGCCCCAATCGCTCTCGGTCGCCTCGACACAGTAGGCATGGTTTGCCAAAAGAGCATGGCTTCGAGGGCAGACGTGAAGTGTCACTCCGTGCTCAATGAGGGCTTCGGCGATGGGGGCGAGCAGGGTGGCGGCGTCTCGATGGACGAGCAGCGTCTCCGCGGCGTTGCAGACACTGGGTCGTTGCACCTTGGCGTTGACGAGGATGTTTGTCGCCATCTCCAGCTCGGCTGAAGCGTCGACGTAGACGTGGCAGACGCCTTTGTAATGCTTGATGACCGGCATCTTGGCGTGCTCGCTGACGAAGCGAATCAGCCCCTCACCGCCGCGTGGGATGATCACGTCGATCTGCTCGTCGAGAACGAGCATCTCGTTGACCGCGGAGCGCTCGCTGGAGTCGATGAAACCGACGACCTCGGCTGGCAATCCCCCCTGTGCCAAGCCCTCCTGCAGCGCCATCGCGATGGCTTGGTTGGAGTGGAGCGCCTCGCTGCCGCCTTTGAGCACGACGGCGTTGCCGCTTTTGACGCAGAGCGCTGCTGCGTCGCTCGTCACGTTGGGCCGGGCCTCGTAGATGATGCCGATGACGCCGAGCGGGATGCGTCGACGCCCGACCCGCAAACCGTTCGGCCGCGTCCACATCGAGTCGATGCGGCCGATGGGATCGGGGAGCCCCGCGACCTCGACGAGCGCCGTGGCCATGACCTCCACCCGCTTCTCGTCCAGGGCGAGGCGATCGAGCATGTGGCCAGCGGTGCCGCTGGCTTGTGCGGCTCGCAAATCCAATTGGTTGGCGGCAAGAATGCCCGGGCTATGAGCGCGGATGGCTGCGGCCATTGCGAATAGGCAAGCCTCGCGCTTTGCGCCGCTGCTGCTGGCGAGCTCATAGGAGGCAGCTCGGGCTGCGGTGGCGATCGACTCTACGGACTTCATGGGCTCCTCGCGGGCTTACGCACCGCAGCGCGAGGATGGGCGAGGCTGCCGACCCTGCGAACGCGTCTCCAGGATTCTGGCGCCGAGCTTCCCCATGACCGACATTCGCTGCCCGTCAATGATGGGCTGCAAATTCGGGGGTCCACTTGGCAACCAGGCGCATGAGGCGGCGCAGAATAGGCTCTGGGCTGGAGCTCCGTCAAGAACTCAAATGCTCCCTGCTCTCGCTTCCCGACAACACCCAGCAGGCTCTCGGCGAGCGCGCTCGTGCCCTGCTCAGGGCGCTGGGGGGAGCAACTCCGCGCCCCAGGGCGGAGGCACTTTGTAGCGGCGACGCCAAGAGTCCAACGTATGACTTTCGATGTCGGGAACGACTCGGCTCGCCGCCTCCAAGTTCATCACCTCGAGGATCGTCCCGTCCGGCGAGGCCTGAACGACGATTCGCTCGTCGCGCAGCCACCAACCGATCCAGCCGTCGGCGTGGACGCCCTGTCCATATTCGCGCGCCCACTCGAGAGCCCGTTTGGTGTCGGGCTCGTAGAGGGTCATCACGGCGACCAGAACGTTTGCGAAGAAGGTCAATCGGATTGAGCGGACCGTGCTCTTGTGGGTCGGCTGGAGCTCATGGATCGTGACCCTGACCTGGGTCTGGCCGAGGGGGCGAGTCTGGACGCGCGCCTCGGACGCAGTGACGAGGCCGTCTGCGACAGCTTTTTCGATGACTCGGCTAGCGTCGAGCAAGGACATGCCGGTCTCGAAAGCCAACGCGGTTCCGTTCTTTACGTTGTGGATGCCCGCGGCGGCCACGTCGCTCGAGATTGGTGTCGGGTCGGCGGTGCTCGGCGGCGTTGGGGTTACGTCCTCCGCCTGCCATGTGGCAGCGGGCTTTGTCGCCTCTTCTGCCGAGTGGCAGCTCGGTGGCAAGAGCGCGAGGAGGCAGAGGAATGCTCGAAAGGAGCGGGAACGCCTGGACCAGAAAGGGGTTGTGGGGGTGTTTTCGGCGAGTCTCATTTAGGGTCGTCCGCTCGGCAAGTGCTCTCTCGATAACGCGAGAGGGCATGGGCGTCCACCCTTAGAGTGTGGGGTTTTGTTGCGCGCTTGGAGCCGAGCGAGAAGCGGCGGAGGGTTGACCCGACGGGCCAGTCCACCGTATCGGAGTGCCATGTCATGGCTGCTCCCTTGTGCAAAACCGGAGTCCGCACGGTGTGAGTCTCGGTTGAGTCTGGCGCGAGCGTTGGCTCGTTTCGAGCTTTCTCGGTGCTGGGAAATCCGATGGACTGGGTTCCTGATTGCCGTTGGGCTCTTGGTGTCCTGTGGCTCGCGGGCCGGCGACCTTGGCCGCCTGCCGCGCTCGCTGCCGCCAACGCAAGCGTTCTCGAGCGCCGACGGCTCTGGCATGGTCTTCGAGGCCGGCGCCGCGTATTTGCGGGGGTCCGATGCGCGCCGGAAGTTGGGCGATTGGGTCGCGGGGGTCCCAGGTGAGGGTTGGCCTGCGGACCTCGAGAAGCCCAACCTGGCCTTGGGCCGAGTCGTCGAGAGAGGTCCGCTTTGGGCTCGGGTCGAGCTGCTCGCCGCGGTAGACTCGATTCGCCAACCTGCCCTCGAGGTCGTCGAGCTGGCGCCGTCCACCCGCGCCCTTACGAAGCGCAGCACTTTCTCTTTGTTGGTCGGCGAAGAGGTGAGCGTCCCCATTGGCAGCGCCGACCTCGTGACCGGAGACGAGCTCTATGGGGTGCTACCGGCCCACCTGCAACCGGACCTGCGGCTCGGCGCCCAGCTCGTGGGGCTGGTGCGGCTGGCGGTCCGCGACTCGCACAGCAGCGTGGTCGAGGAGGTCGCAGGCGACGTGGAGTGGCTGGGTGGCGAGACCTTGGTGTTGTTGGGGATGAAACCTTCCCGACCACACCCGGTGCAAATCACGCTGACCCCCGTCGTCGATGCTCAGGGTCAGGCTGTCGATCTCTTGGCGCTCAAGGACGAGCTCGAGCGCCGTCTCGGCGTCACCAAAGCCCGCATCCGCGTCGAGGACGAGGCGGTAGGTGTCGAGGAGGCCTCACAATTCCTCGGCCGACCTCAGTCCGACAGCCTTGGCATCTTGGTGCATGCCGGCTCGGACGCCTCTGGCGACCCCATCGTGTACGTCCGTTCGCAGATCGAGCGTGTGCATCCGAAGGCCTGTGTTCCCTGGTGGCCACGAACGTCGGTCGTCAACGTGAGCACGTTGGCCGACGCGCTGCAGCTTCACACCGCGCAGCTGCGCGGCAACTACGCTTTGGTGGCGTTTCTCAGCGAGGAGCTGCTGCGCAGGCCGGAGATGGCCGAGGTGTCCTGGGAGCAGCTGGGCCCATGCTTGGTCGAGGCGTACTTGGAGACTTGGAGACGAGATTGGGCGACTGAGGCCTACAGCCACTTGGCGGCCGTCGACAAAGCCACCAACAGCGACCGCATGGGGCAAGCCACGCTCGTAGCGGCGCTGGAGCTCGGTCGAGCGTTGGAGGTCGAAGGGCGCGTGAGCGCGGTCGAGAGGACCCTCGGCGACGACTTAGACTCGGGGCTCATCGTGTCGTTGTCGGATTTCTACGAGGCTCGACATCAGCCCAACGAGTCCAGACGCTGGCGTCACAAGCTCAACGGGGATGGCCACGATGACTTCGATCGTTTCACTTTTCTGCTGGAGGAGCTCGAAGGGCAACTCCTGCGTGACGAGGCGCTAGACCACGACGTCGTCGCCAAGGCCGATAAGTTCGCCCAGAATCTTGGAGATCTCGCTCAAATCCATTTGAAGGCGCTCTCAGTCTTGGAGGCGACGCGAGACAGTCGAATTCTGAGTGAAGGCTTGCTTGGCTTCGTCGACGAGGTGGACCACAGCGGCGCTCCAGGTGTGGCGTTCACGGTCTTGGTGCGTGCCTCACGATACCTCATCGAAACCGACGAGAGCGCAGCCCGCGCCGTGGTCGTCGAGGCCGCCGCGTTCGCCTTGGTCGCCTCTCGACCGCTCTGGGCGCTTTCGGTGTTGAGTCGAAACGCCTCGAACTACTTCGACAGCGCGCTCGCGGTTCCCAAGAGCCCGATGGACGGCACTCTGTTGTACCTTGCGGCCTGCTTGGACCAGCGCTTGCTGTTGGCGCGAGAGTCTCTGTCCGCGGCCCGCGAAGCTGCGGACGCGGACCCCGCTCGAGACTCATTGGAGCTGGCCCTCGACCTCTTCTTGGACATCGGGGACGAGCTGAACCTGGCGCTCACGTTCCTGCAGTTGGCCAACCTCGAGATGAGCCAAGGCCGGCTGGACGAGGCTTCCCTGCGCATCGAGGAAGCCCGACGGTTCGAGGGGTCATTGCGCGATTCGGACGTCGCCTTGCTGAGGCAGAACCTCGAGAAACGGCTTCATGGGCTGCGCGCCGCACCGAGCAACCCCTGAAAGCGAGGAGACGTCAGCGCAGTCGCTCGTCCATCTTCTTGCGCAGCTCACCGCACAACGTCGGCGCCTTGTCCTCGGGCAGGTCATCTTCACAGAAGTCGATGAGCTTCAACGCCGAGGCCTTGTACTCGCTGAGCGCTCCGTCCATGTCAGTGACGGTCTGGGTGTCGCCGAGCTCCGAAGCGCTGCCTTTGACGCGGGCTAGGAAGTCGTAGGCCCGCATGGTCGGCTCAAAGACCCGATTGTAGATCTGGATGATCTCTTCGGACTTGGAACCGTCTCGCAACGCTGATTTGCACTTGTCTTCGAAGCTGTCCGACGCTTTGAACATGGCCTCGCCATAGGCGAGCATGATCTGGGTGCCCTCGAAGATAGAGGCGAGAAGGATCTCGCGATCTGCGGCCTTTTCGACCAACACGGAGTCGAGCTGCTTGGAGTCCTCGCTGACCTTGTCGAGCGCGCTGGAGAAGGCGGTGCAGGCCTCGACGCTCTCGAAGCTCACGGCGACCGCTGGGGCAGTAGTGGGTGGGGTATCCTGAGCCAACACCTGGCTCACTGGGAGCGCCGAGAGCAGCATCAGGATGGGTAGCAGCGTTCGTGGGCTCATCATGGTCTGGGCTCCTCCACCTTTTTTGGGGGACTGTCGATCGACGTCGCGATGAGGGCGCCGAACGCTTCGCAGGGTTCGACATCGAAGTCCAGCTCGCAGATCTCGACCTGCGAGCGGAGATTTTGCGCCATTTGTGCGGAGAGGTTGCGATAGGCTCGCACAGCGTCTCCAACCACTTCCTTTGGCGCCCCGGACTCCAACCGATCGGCCACCGCATCGACCGCTCGACGCTGTCGGCTGACGAGCTCAACGTAGGGAGCGTACACCGACTCCATGGCGTCGTCGAAGCGATTCTCTTCCATCATCTGCCACTTGCAGGCGACCTCGTTGGATTCCTGCAGGGCGTCGAGCTCCGTGCTGGTCTCGACGATCAAATTGCTGAAACGCTGGAGCTCGCTCTCGGCGCGGTCGCCGTATTGAACGATGTCCTTGGGAATCGCGCGAGGAATTTCCTCGAGCTCATCGAGCTTGCGGCTGAGCGAGGTCCTGGCATCGGCGAGCTTTTGGCATGCGTCATCTGAGCGGCTCTGCGCGTTCTCACAGCCGAACGCGTTCAACGCGAGCAAGACCAGCGCCGCGAGGCCGAGGAATCTGGGTCTGAGCGACTGCGAGTCATTTTGCGGTGCGTTCGCCATAATCTCGTGTGTGTTCACGGGGAAGTCTCCCGTGTGCTGGCCAACGACCAAGGAACTGAGAGGGCCAGCGAGGAAACAGAACCAGCAGGTTGGGGACGCGAGGCCTTGCTGCGACTGCGCAGTCGGCGTTTCGGCCGTGCAACGCGAGGTCGCTTCGTAACACGATTTTCGAAAGTTCCTCAAGAGCGAACTTGGCCAGCCAGCAGACGACGTTCCGCAATTTGGACATTGCAGCGGCAACGCAACAGCGTTAGAAAGGGAATCGACTCGGGGCGATATTGCTGAACCCAGGTCCTCTTTCGAGAGCGGTGGGTGCGGAGCGAATCGTGTGTAGGGGCCCGAAGGGGTCAGAATTGCACAGGAACTGTGCGCCCTAGTTCTCGTCGTCAAGGGGTGTCAGAGAGGTGCGTGCATCGACCGAAGTCAGTGCTTTATCGAGTGGCCGAAGGAAAGGTGTTCAAGTCACCTCGGCCGCCGCTCGCCAGTCCGGTGGCGGCTCGACGCTCGTCGAAGCTCGTTCACGTCTTTGAGCAGGAGGAAAGATGGAGACTCCGGAAGTTGGAGCCGACGTTGAGTCGATTTGCGGGAAATGTGGCGACGTGTGGCACATCGTCGTCGCCGTCGTCGACGAGGAAATAGTCAAGGTCCAGTGCAAAGAGTGCGACGCCTATCACAAGTACCGTCCCCCAAAACCCAAGAAGGTCGCCAAGAAAGGCGTCAAGACCTCCAAGGCCAAGGCTGCGAAAGCTGCCAAGGCCGCGTTGACTCCTAGCCCAGTGGTCCCTCCGGACACCTCGTTGCCGGTCGTTCCCTACGTGATGACCGAGGTCTACACCGCAGGACAGCGACTCGAGCACGCCAAGTTTGGACCTGGACACGTCGAAGTCGCTACGACAAGCAAAATCCAGGTCTTCTTCCCCGACAAGCGAAGAGACCTCATCCACGGTCGTGTTATGTAGACCGTTTGGATTCGTCGCCTCCCTCCACGACCGATTTCTCACTACATTTTCGAATGTTGGCGCTGAGAAATCGGTCGTTTGTTGCTTCGTCGATCGGATTTTTCCCGCGTTACTCGGAACAGAGGTGGCTCTCAGCGAGCCACCTCGTCCGTACGCGCAGTCGGGTTTCGCGCGCTCCGGCGAGCCTCCACGGCGGGGTTGACGGCTCGTGCCCCGGCCGCCATTCTCGATCCATCCAATCGTTCTCCCACTGCATGCTCTTCAGGCAACCCCTTCAGGGCAGGAACGATGGTTCGAGGGCTGACCATGAGAAGACACTGCTGGCTGATGCTCTTTTCCGTGCTGCTCGCCTGTGGCGAGGGAAGGGTGAGTGTCCCATTCGATGCCAGCTCGATCGATGCCGTCAACGATTCGCCCTACACCCTGACCGACACCAACCGGCAAGACGATTTCGCCTGGCCGGACATGTCCGTCACCGATACCGTCCGCCCCTCCGACACCCAAGCAGACACCACCCCGTTGGACACCTCCAACCCGTCGGACACTTCCACCCTCATCGACGTCGTCACCGACACCGGGACTCCCCCTATGGGTGGCCTCTGCGCACCCTGCCAAGACCAAGCCCAATGTGGCGGCGCTGACGACTACTGCCTGCTGAACAACGCGACCGGTGAGAGCTTCTGTGGCTCGGACTGCAACAGCGGTTGTCCCTCTGGCTTCCAATGCGTCTTGCTCGATCCGTGGGCCCAGATCAGCCAGTGCGTTCCAACCGGTCAGACTTGCATCGAGCCCGTCGTCTGCGCCCCGGCTTGCGCCGCTGGGCTGATCTGTGTGAATGGGCAATGTGTCGTTGGTGGGCAGTGGGAGGCCGAGCTGCAATACTGCGTCGATCTGGTCAACGACTACCGGGCGCAACATGGCCGCTCCACCTTGGCTCGCTCGGCCGCGCTCGAAGACTGCGCCGGCGCGGGAGCCCAGGAAGATTCGGTGAGCGGCACGCCACATGGACACTTCTCATCCACGAGCGGCTGTTACGGTGCGGCGCGCGCCGAGAACGAGATCCCAGGCTGGAGCATGGGCTGGGCGGGCAGCGTGATGAACACCATCACCCAAGGCACCGCCTCGATGATGGACGAGGGCCCAGGAGGTGGGCACTACGAGAACATCTTGAACTCGGGACACACCTTTGTTGGCTGCGGCGTCTTCGTCACCGCCAACAACGAGGTCTGGATCGTTCAAGACTTCAGGTGAGCCCCCTCAGAACATCAGGCTCAGCCCTGCCGTGGCGTCGAACAAGATCGGGTCGGAGACATTCAAGTCGAGCTTGACGTTGAGTCCGAGCGGACCCAACAGTCGCAACCTCGCCGTCGAAGTGACCAAATAGCGCATCGTGAACGCCGCGTTGTTGCGAGTCTTAAGGTCTTCCCCCTCCGCGATGAGCGAGCCAAAACCAATGCCCCCGCCAAATCCGAAGTCAAAGGGCTCTGCCCGGTAGATCCACCGGGCCACGAAGGCCGCGAAGTAAGCCCGCTCTTCGATGGGCATCCGGAAAAACGGGGCGACCTCATATTGCCCGTCATTGATGAAAAAGACGGTGTCGATGTGCAGGATAGGGAGCACCGAAAGCCCCCCGAAGGCAGCACCGGCGCTGACCCGCGCCCCCAGAAACGGCACCTCGACCAGCTCGATGTCGTACGCCTGCGCGGACTGCACCTCGACGTCGAGCTCGTTCTCCCAGCGATCGTATCCTTCCGCGACAACGGTAAGCGTGTAGTGCCCTGGTTTGAGCCGAAGCCGGGCTGGACAGACCGCGTCGACCGACTCCTCGCCCGACAGCAAGACCTTTGCCCCGGCTGGCTGGCAGGTGACGTCGAGTTGCCCCTTCGAGCGCTCTTCCTCCCAGGTCTGCACGGCTTCCGGACAGCTGCCGTGCTGCATCAGCTGGCCGCTGGCGGTGATAACGTGCCAGCTGGGGCTGACCTCCTCCCTTGGCTCAACGGTGAACGCTTGGTCAATGACCCCGGTCTCGGCCACCACACAGCCGTCCTTGACCCAGTGCAGACCGACGAGATCGAGCTCGAAGGGGACCTCGCTGACGAGGGTGCGCGCCGAGCCCGCCTCAAACAGAGCGAGCCCAAAGTGCTGCACGTCCACTCCGCCCGTCACGACGAGAACCCTGCCGGCGTCGAGCGGCTCGAAGGCGATGGCCTCGCCGACTTCGAGCCGCTGCCACGCGTTTTTGGTGCCGAGCGGCGCTGGCGTCCTGACCCACGCCGGACAGGGTTGGCGTGGAGAGCAGCGGCCTTCTAGGACGACCGTCCCGTCGTCGCCAACCGCAGTGACGGCCTCCACCCCTTCGGTCGCGATGACCCCCTCTTCCGACCAGGTTCCGCCGACCTGCCGGGTGTAGAGAGCCGACCCACCTGGCGCTTCGCACAGCAGTAAGGCGCTGCCACCCATTGAGAGGACTCGCCGCGGCCTACAGCCTTCCGGTAGACCCACGAACTCGATGCCTCCGCTCACCTGGTCGAGAGTCGTAAGGTGTGGCGGCCGTCCGCCATCTGCCGCCGTACAGGGTCCCTCTTGCGGACAGAAACCATCCCCCATGAACATGAAGTCGTTGCGAGGCGTTTCTCTCGCTGACGCCTGTGCTCTGGCGAGGCAACCGACTCCACGGCACGACGACGAGCCAATGCCCCCCTTGAGGACGCCTCCGTACAGCGAGTTGCAGCAAGGCCTTGCAGGAACGGGAGGGGCCACCGGGGCCGTGAGGGTGATGGTCGGGCTCGTGGAGTTCCAGAACGCATCGCGTCCTGGTCGGACCATTTCGGCGTAGCTGACGGGTTCGCTGAGCGTTTCCCAGTCCACCTCGTCGCTCCACGTGTGGCCGTCTGTGGACAGCACGGTGAAGCCGTTGTGGATCCATTGCCCATCGCGTCGCAACCCTTTGAGCTGGTGCTCGGAGGCCACCCAGCTCTTTCCTTCATCGCTCGAAATCCAAACCTCGACGGTCGAGTCCGCACTTTCGCTTTGCATCACCCAGACTCCGTCGGTCCGTGCGAAGACGGCACGAAACCGTCCGTCGATCGAGGGGGTGGGGTGGCGCTGGAGGCTCAAGTCATCGATGGAGATGACCACGACTTCATCCGTCGTGAGCACCACGAGGGATGGCGGCGCCAGGTCCCAGCTCAGCACCTCAGGCAAGACGGCGACCTGAGCATAGCCATCCTCTCGCAGCGCCGCGAAGCTGGAGTCTGCCCGGTAGATCTGCCCAGCGGCTGTGCATCCATAGACGCGGTCTTGGTCATCGAGGGCCCATCGCACCATCTCGCCTGGTGGAGCCAACACCCCGAGCACACCCTTCTGTCGATGGACGGCGAGCACCCTCTCAGGAGTACGGACCAACCCCAGGTCGCGGCCACGGGCGACGACGGCACCGTCGCGCAGGTCTTCGAAGCTGTGCCGTGGGTCATTCGTGAACTCGAGCCAGCTCGGCCTCTCGGCGGCGACTCGCTCGACGACGATGGGCTCGAGAGCGAAACCAAGCTTGGGCAGCAGCGCGAGGCTCAAAGACGTCAGGAGGGCAATTCGGTTCATGGTTGTGAACATTGATTGAGACCACTTTGCAGCGAGAACCAGGCAGCATTGCCGAACGGGCGACCATTTGCGCAGCGCAACCTGCTGAAATACAGTTAGAATCTTCCAATCGGAGGTGAGGCGATCGAATCCAATTGAGGCGCTTCTGACATGTTCCATGGGGATGGGCAAGCAACCCTGTTATGAGCGTTTGTTGAACCCATCCCTCGCGGCGAACCGGTTTGCGAGGACACCTTCGTGGCAACTGCGGGCAGTTCTATCGCCGACCCCTTGCAATCCCGACGGCCCTTGTTAATCTGCTGCAGCTCGTGCAACCAAGGTCCTCCAGAGAATTTCCGTAGTACGCCTCCTCAAACACTCAGGTGGGGGTGGCTCAGTCGATTCCCTTGTGAGTTCTATTTTATTGTGGTGCACGACCGATAAGAAACCCCTCAGGAGGTGCCAGTGTTTGCCAACGCCAAGCTTCGTACGTTTCTGAATAACATTGCCCCAATGCGGGGCTGGCCAATGCGCGAAGACACAGGTGGAGCCTATGTCCTAGAGATTCCCCTGCAGACCGGGCGCTCCCAGGTCGTGCACGTCACTCCTGCGCGCGATCCAGACAATGTCGAGATCGTGTTCTTCTGGAGCACCGCGTGCCCCATCAATTTCATCGCTGATCCCTGGGCTCTCCTTCAGGAAAACGTCCAGCTCTCGCACGCGTCCTACGCAATCAAAGACGGCAACGCCATCGTGTTGACCAGCCGTCTGACCGAGCACCTCAACATCGACGAGCTCACCCGCGTTCTCTTTTACGTCGGCAAGTATGCGGACGAGCTGGAGCAGCGTCTGATGGGTCCAGCCTACGACGCCAACTGATTGCGAGCGCAAGCAGGTCGGCTCGCCGCACGCAAACCCCGATCAGCAGGTCCTATGGTGCTCTCCATGCACCGAGTGCCCTATCTCTCTCATCCGAGAGCCACAAGGAGGAATCCCATGAACAAGACTCTGCAACTCTTTCTGAAGCTGGGCGCTGTACTGCTCGCTTTCTCTCTTCTGATGGCCTGCGAGACCACCCCCGAAGCGCAGCAGCAGCGCTACAAGAAGAACATCGACCAACTCGAGCTCAAGGCCAACAAGCTGCCGCCAACGACCAAGACCGACATTCAGAAGAAGGTCGGAGAGTTCAATGTCGATTTCGAGAAAGCCGGGAGCGACATCGACAACTTGCGTGCGCTGAACAGCCGTGTCGAAAAGTACATCGAGGAAGTCGACAAGATGACGGTACCACCAGCCACCAGCGTCCCTGGGAACAAGATTGGGACGACGCGCACGCAGACCGGTGGTGTGCCAGCCACCGGTGGGAAGCTCGGCGGAGCCGGGATGCCTGCGGGCGGGATGCCAATGGGAGGAACCGGTTTACCCGCGGGAGGCTCTGGTATGCCGATGGGAGGAACTGGTACCCCCATGGGTGGGACCGCGCAGCCTGGCGGCAAGCTCGGCGGCAGCGCGCCCGTTGCTCCGCCTGTGGGAACGCCCCCCGCCAACAATGGTGGTTTCGGCGGCAAGTAGACCGTTTGATCCTATGAAAAAAGAGGGGAGCCCTTGGGCTCCCCTCTTTTCTACACTGTTCCGGCTTCTACTCACCGATGATCTTGATGAGCGCCCGCTTCTTGCGGCCTCCATCGAACTCGCCGTAGAAGATCTGCTCCCAAGGCCCAAAATCCAGACGCCCCGCGGTGATCGCGACGACCACCTCGCGGCCCATTATCTGCCTCTTGAGATGGGCGTCGCCATTGTCCTCGCCGGTTCGATTATGCAGGTAGCGGTTCGTAGGCTCGTGCGGCGCAAGCTCCTCGAGCCACCGCTCGTAATCTTGGTGTAAGCCCCGCTCGTCGTCGTTGATGAACACGCTGGCTGTGATGTGCATCGCGTTGACGAGGCACAGTCCCTCCGCCACGCCGCTCTTGTCGATGGCCTCTTGGACCTGGCTGGTGATGTTCACGAAGCCACGGCGACTAGGGATATTGAACCATATCTCTTCACGATGGGATTTCACGCTCGTCTCCTCATCACATGCGCTCGAGGTCAGGCCTCGAGCTTTGGTGTTCAAGCTTCCCCTCGAGAGGTCAGGGCTGGTGTGAGCATCCCCCACTCTCGGGCCGATGATGTCCGTTCCCAGTAGGCGCGCCAATCGCGCCACTCCACGCCCTGTGTGCCAAAGCGCACGAGGTCACTCTCCAAGGGTGCAGGCGAGGCGCCATCCCCGCGCTGCAACAGCGGAAACGTGCCACTGTCCGTCACCTGGTAGGTCCATGGCCGCGCTGCCCCCGGAGGCCAGACTTGCAGACCGTGGTCCGACAGGTCGTATCGACAATCGGCTGGCAGCGCCGCTCGGATATGTTGGCGTACGAAGTCGACGCCAGCGTAGGCGTAGAGACCCGCCAGCGCCCACTCCAAGAGCAGGCGATGGGGGCCCTGCTCTGCGGCGGCCCAGCCAGGATCGACGACTCCCGCCACCAACCAACCCGATTGCTCTTCGAAATCGAGCGCCATGGGCCGCTGCCCAGTCCGCTCGACGAAGATGGAGATACGATTGGAGCCCAGCTGTACTCTTTTGATGGTGAGCCGCCAGTCTGTTTGCCGCTGCAGGATTGCGACCAACTGTCGCTCGACAAACGTCTCTACCTTGTGGGCGACGTGATCGAGTGCTGCTCGGTGACGGCGCCGCGCCCGTGCGTCGCGCTCACCTCGAGAGTTGCGCTCGGCCTTGCGGATCTTCGCGAAGAGCTTCGGGACCGTTCCGGAATGGAAGCCCGGACGCAGCAACCGCAACATCGTCTCGCCATGAGAGCCAATGACGTCTGGGCGCAGCCGCTGCGACCGGTTAGCCTCGTAGAGCTTCCAATTCTCCTTGAGTTCCCAAACGAGGAAGCCAAACACACCAGGGAGCAGGAACACTGTCGTGCCCACTATCCCATTGGACAGAACCATTCCGAGTACCGGCTCCAAGGGGGCGGAGAGCCAGGCGGTCAGCGTCAGAGAGAAGGGGAGAATCATCTTGTGGGAGACGGTGACAACGGGAAAGTGCTTGATGGGGTTGACCTGCGGCTCGATAAGCAGGGTGATGTAGATGCGCAGGATGTAGGCGATCAAGAACCAGAGTGAAGCGCCTATGGTCTTGATGACCAGCAGAGGTCTCGATTGCCCCCGTTGTGCTCGGAGTGCCTCTTCGACCGCGTAGATCGCCCGCTCCATCTCGTTGGTCAGCCGGCGAAACTGAAAGACCAGCCAGCGCAGGAGGTTAGGCAGAACTCGGTGCCGAATCGTGCCCCAGGTGAGCATGATCGCCTCCCACACCACCTCTTCGAGGACACGACCGACCCTGGAGTTGATGAGTAGGTTGGTGAGAACGAACGCCACACAGCCCACAGCGATGAGCACGGTGGGGTCCACGAAGAACAGCGGCACCCAGGCCCAGAGCAGAGCAGCGATGAGTATGGGCTTTAGGAACCAACGTCGCAGCGCGGTGATTACGGCGCTTGAGAGAATGCGTTGCACCCAAGGTAGGGCGAAGAACCACTTGGGCAGGCCCACGAAGACGTGGTGCAGTCCAGCCCCGAACCAGCGCAGGCCAGTCAAAGTGGCGTGGGCGAAGCGCCTGCTGTGGAGCAGCGCGAAGAAGAAGACTCCAACCAAGAGTAAGCTGCCCAGGCTCAACAGGTGGATATTGGGCCCCCCGAAGAGCCTCGAGAAGAGCGAGACGATGTGCTGCAGACCCTCGAGAGCCACATACGCGCCTCCGAAGGGCAGAACACCCCAGCGTGTGACGCCACGCCCGACGCGAGTGCCAAAGAAGAGCGCGCTGCCACGCTGCAGGACGCTCCGGTAGACCTCGCCGCCCCGGTGAACGCCAGGGAGGCGGCGCGCTAAGGATCGGTCCATCGACAGCAGCTCGTCGCCTCTGAGGAACTGTTCGAATCGCACGTCCTGCATTTTCAGGTTGTTGCGGGAAAGGCTGTCTCTGACCAAATCCAGGCTGGAAAAGGAGCGCTCCATGATCGAGTCGAGGGACTCTTCCACGAGCTTTTGCCGTGCAACCTCATCGACGACGCCTTCGACCAGCAGCCCGCTGTCGCTCAGGGCGCCTTCGATGGCCTCGCCGATGGAATGCCGTGCAGCGGCGGCGACCGCTGCCAACACCTCCTCGAGCGCGCTTCGGAGAGGGGTCTCGTCGGCCGCCGTGAGCTTCATCTTCGGCAACCTAGCCAGGGCTTTCAGCAGGCGGCGGTGGATGCGCAGGAGCGCCAACTCAGGACTGTTTTGGTGCAGAGGTTCTTGGCCACGAGTCGTCACGAAGCGGCGCAGGTTCATCGTCAGAGCACCATCATGGTGTGCCCTAACGGCCCTCTCGAGGTCGATGAGGAAGCGGTGGTTCTGATTCAGTTGCTGGGCAGCAGTGGAATCTCGTGCCAGCACCGGCCACAGCACCCGAAAGAGGGCCTTTGCCTCGACAGGATGGTCAGACGAGAGACTGGGCAGCTCGCTGAGACCCTTGGAGAGCGCGTAGAGCTGGTCGAAGGCGGCCTCCGGCTCCCCTTGTTGCATTGCCCGCACGGCTCGCTTGGCGCTCCCTGTGCGGTGTGGACTCTCCTCGGAGGTCGCCTCGCGGCGCAACCACGCGTCGTTGATGGGGACTGATGTCGCCCCCTCCTCGTCGGTCTCCTTGGCCTCGAGCGGTAGAGCGGGGGGGTGGTAGAGACCGGCGAGCGCTTCGAAGTCGAGATCCTTGCGAATGAGCTCAGCAACGACGTCCTGCTGCAAGGTGGGAAAGAAGTCTCCGAGTGCTTGCTGGGCACAAGTCGTCAGCTCGACGAAGAGCGCTACAAACTCCCTGTAGATGACCGCGTCTTGGGACCGTTGCGTGGGCCCGACCAAACCCTCGGCCTGCAACACGGCTCGAATTTCGTCAAACTCAGTGTGGCCAATCGCCTGGACTCGCGCGGCGAGCTCTCGAGCCTCTAGGGCACGCTCAGAGAGAAAGTGTTTGTCGACGAGGGCGTGCAATAGAGTCCGCCAAAGAGCGTTGGCGACCCACTCGGCTCCGAGCCTATCATAGGTCGCTGGAGAAATCTCAGGCAGGAGCACGGCCCATCGAAGGACACCGTTTGCCTCTGAGCTCTGGGGCCGCTCGTGAGGTTCGACGATCGCCTCGAACTCGGAGCGCTCCAAGACGAGGCAATGCTCATGCGGGACGAGGACGCCATAAGTCCCCACGCTGCTGGCGAGAATGGCCCTTCGCACGATCCTGGACGGGAGGAAGATGAGCTCCGGACAGACGTCTCGGAGCTCGGCTGTCAATTCCTGCAGAGTCAACTCGTCGCCGTTACACAGTAGGATTTGTCATGAGGTTTGTGGACATGACACGTTTCGACAAAGGAGCACTATTCCTTTTCTCTTTTCCGCGCAAGACGAGCAAGTCGATGCGGGGCCAGGAGTTCTCGGCCTCCCCGTGCTGGAGCTGCCTGAGCAACGTGCCGAAATGACAACACGAGATGGTTACACTCAATTGACTGGACATTCCATTTATGGGCAGCTACTGTCCGCAAATTGAGACTGATGCTGGAACTTTCCACATTGTCTCCGCTGAGCCGACGCTCAAAGAAGAGTCCAATCATATCAACGGAAACGGAGCACTGACGATGAGCAAATACCCTTCTCTGGCCGACCTCGACGACCTCATTAAGGTAACACATACTGCTGCAGTAAGGGAGTTGGGCAAAGCTGAGAAAGAGCTTGCGGTCATCAAAGCGCGCCGAGACGAGCTCGCCGACAGAGTCAAGCGCTTAGCGTTGGCACTCGGACTGGACATCGGCACGGAACAGAGCAGCGAAGAGCCCGTCGCACAGGAACTCGCCCCCCCCGCCGCCACCAAAACCGAAACCGAGAGCGACAGCGAAGAGGCTCAGAGAGGCCTCTGGAACGACATCTACAAAGTCCTTGATGGACGCAAAAGAGCGGTTCGCTCCTCTTCCATCATCAAGCAACTCGTTCTCAAGATGGGCTACGAAGATACCCAAGCGCTGCGCAACAATGTGCACAATTCGATGAGTCGCTGGGCGCGCTCCAACAGGCTGGACAAGCGCGGCCGAGGACTCTTCAAGCTCGCCAGCGAGCAAGCCGCCGAGCCCCAACCCAAGCGGCAGAGACGCCCGAGGGGCAGCTCGAAGAATTTGTGGACGTTGGTCGAAGCCTCCATCAAAGAGTCGGGAGCGATGCGAGCCAACACGCTGATCGACAACTTGGAAGCGTTGGGTTGGACCATCAATGGCATCAAGGACCGCAAGACCGTCTACAACTATCTGGCGACGTGGGCGCTCGAGGGCAAGCTCGCCCGACCCGAGAAGGGTGTCTACGCCCTGCCCGCTTGATTCTAGACTCGCCTCAAAACACAAAGAGACAGGGCTCGCCCTGTCTCTTTGTGTTTTGGGGTGTCGACTCGGTGGTCACAATCCCATCGACTTGGCGATGATCTCGTTCATGATCTCCTGGGTCCCTCCACCAATCGGAAGCAGTCGCGCGTCCCTGCTCAAACGCTCGACGAGCGTCTCGCGCATGTACCCCATGCCGCCGTGCAGCTGTACCGCTTGATAGGTCACGGACATCGCCACTTCGGCGGCGACGTTCTTGGCGATCGAGACCTCTTTGATGCAGACCTCTCCATCCTCCATGCGCCGCGCCACTTGATAGACAAGGGTCTTGGCCAGAGTCACCTGCGTTGCCATCTCGGCCAGCTTGTGTCGCGTCACCTGGAAGCCGACCAAAGGCCGCCCGAACGCGGCGCGCTGCTTGCTGTAGCGAACGCTCTCCTCGAGGGCCATCTCTGCGGTCGCAACACCATAGGCGGCCAAGGCCAAGCGCTCGGTCTGGAAGTTGCGCATCAGCACGTGGAAACCGCTCCCCTCGCTGCCGACACGGTTCTCCACAGGAACGCGGACGTCGTCGAAGGCGAGCTCCGCGGTGTCACTGGCCCACCAGCCCGTCTTCTTGAGGGCCCGAGAGACCGTCACACCGGGGCCTCTCTCCACCACCAAAAACGTCAGGCCGCCGTGTGGGTCGTCACTGGTCCTCACCAAGGTGGTGAGCACCTCCGCGCGTACGCCAGAGGTGATGAACAGTTTTGCCCCGTTGACCACGTAGTGATCCCCCCGAAGCTCTGCCCGTGTGCGCACAGCAGCCACGTCACTGCCTGTCCCCGGCTCGGTGATCGCCAGCGCGGAGACCCGCTCGCCCGCCAGCACAGGCCGAACGAAACGTTCGATCAGGCCCTCGTCACCGCTCTGCACCAGCGCCGGCAGCGCGATCCCGAGAGAACCGAGACCGACGGCAACGCCCGTGCTTCGACCCCGCATCAGCCCCTCGATCGCGGCCACAACGTGGGTAGGCCCGCCGCCCGCGCCCCCGATGGACTCATCGAACCCTATCCCAAGAACGCCGGCCTCTGCCGCCACTTTGTAGAGTGACAACGGAAACCCGCCGGCCTCCTCCCACTCGTCCGCGTGTGGCGCGATGTGCTTCTCTGCAAAACGGCGACAGGAACGGCGAAGAAGCTCCTGACTCTCCCCTAACAAGTTATCAAAGAAGCTCACTCAATCCTCCTATGACGGTCTGCGTGTGTTGAGCGCGAATCCTGAAGTGGCCACATCTCGCTCCGGAGGCTATAGTGCCTCTCGCTCCTTCTCTGACAATCGAGGGCTTGCTGGCTCCGCACGCAGCACCGACCTCGCTCGCAAGGTCGCACTTCGCCGCAGTTCTCTTGCCCCATCCCGGCCTTGACGCAATGGCTCAATCTACAGATCGATTCCTGCCCGGCTCGGTCGTCGACCACAAATTCAAGATTGTCAGGCTCCTTGGCGAGGGAGCGTTTGGCAAGGTTTTCGAAGCAACGGACCAGCGGCTCGAGCGGCGAGTTGCCTTGAAGACCATCTCGACGGAGAGAGCCGATGCCCTGATCACCCAGCGCTTCGAGCGAGAAATCGAGCTCATCAAGCGCATCGAGCACGGCAACGTCGTTCGCCTCTATGACCACGGCAAGACCGAAGACGGCGACCTCTACATGGCTATGGAGTTCGTCGATGGGTGCGAGCTTCGTGAGGCCATGGACCGAGACGGCGCGATGGACCTCAAACGCGCTTGCGGCATCACCTTCCAGATCCTCGATGCTCTCGCCGAAGCACACGCACACGGTGTGATCCATCGTGACTTGAAGCCCGAGAACATTCTGGTGACCAATAAGGGGGTTCGACGAGACGTCGTGAAACTGCTCGACTTTGGCATTGCCAAGACGGTCAACGCCGCCGAAGCCGTGAGCATGAACTTGACAGGCACCGGGATGAGCTGCGGTACGCCGCTCTACATGGCCCCAGAGCAGTTCCAAGCCAAGAATGTCGGCCCTCACACCGACCTCTATGCCGTGGGTTTGGTCCTTCTCGAGATGGTCATGGGGGCTCCACCGCTCGTTGCCACTACCCTCTTCGACATCATCGCCCAACACGTGAAGCATGGGATCGAGATCCCTCCTCATATCCTCAATTCTGCCATCGGGCCCGTCCTGAAAAAGGTGCTGAACCGGCACTGGGAGAAGCGCTTTCTCAGTGCGGAGGAGATGTTCCAGGCCCTCGAAGCTGCGTTGGAGTCGGCGTTGACTCCACCCAACCCCTCGCAACCTGCGGCCCCAATGCTGCGCAAGAGGGGGCGCCCAGCAGATCCGCCTCCCAACGAGCTTGATGACC